>NZ_JBEAII010000005.1:0-211967 GCF_040064515.1 Klebsiella sp. CN_Kp104
CCTCCGACCGCTCGGTTCGTAGCCGAGTACTCTATCCAGCTGAGCTACGGATGCATCGGGAAACTTGCTTTACTACGCGTCAGTGTCACAACTAACACATGCCACACTGAGTATGATGGAGTAATCGGTAGAGTGACTCGATTACGCCTCGCACTGCGGGCCGCTGCTTTCACAGCGCTCTTCTTTCTGCTTACAGAGAGAAGATGGTGCATCCGGGAGGATTCGAACCTCCGACCGCTCGGTTCGTAGCCGAGTACTCTATCCAGCTGAGCTACGGATGCATCGGGAAACTTGCTTTACTACGCGTCAGTGTCACAACTAACACATGCCACACTGAGTATGATGGAGTAATCGGTAGAGTGACTCGATTACGCCTCGCACTGCGGGCCGCTGCTTTCACAGCGCTCTTCTTTCTGCTTACAGAGAGAAGATGGTGCATCCGGGAGGATTCGAACCTCCGACCGCTCGGTTCGTAGCCGAGTACTCTATCCAGCTGAGCTACGGATGCAAAATGGCGGTGAGGCGGGGATTCGAACCCCGGATGCAGCTTTTGACCGCATACTCCCTTAGCAGGGGAGCGCCTTCAGCCTCTCGGCCACCTCACCACACAACACGCCTCTTGCGAGTGCTTCGAAGAACTTGTTTCTGCTCTTCGTCGCTGCGATGGCGCACATATTACTTTCTGAGACTTATAAGTCAAACAATTTTTCGAGAGCTTTTTCCGTTTGCACACTTCACGCGCAATTAGCCTGCAAAAACGGCAAAAAGAGTATTTTATCAACAGGAAATAGCCCTTTACGGCCACTCAAAAGCGACAACGAAAAATGACGTACGGCGAATAAAAACAAAAGAGAGGATGTCGCGAGAGAAGAAACAGGAGAAGAAAAGAGAAAAACGACCGCCGGAGGGATGCGCCTCACAATAAAGCGAGGCGCGGAAAGCTTAGTAACTGGACTGCTGGGATTTTTCAGCCTGGATACGCTGGTAGATTTCTTCACGATGTACAGAGACTTCTTTAGGGGCGTTGACACCAATACGTACCTGGTTACCCTTAACCCCTAAAACTGTCACAGTGACCTCATCTCCAATCATGAGGGTCTCACCAACTCGACGAGTCAGAATCAGCATTCTTTGCTCCTTGAAAGATTAAAAGAGTCGGGTCTCTCGCATCCCGGCATTATCCATCATATAACGCCAAAAAGTAAGCGATGACAAACACCTCGCGGTGTAAGCAGTCACGGCATCACATTCTGTTAAACCTAAGTTTAGCCGATCTACACAACTTCAACCCGACTTTATCGTTATCAATACTTATGACGCAAGGTGCCGTAACCCTCTGGTTACGGCACCTATACCCGTCATACTTCAAGTTGCATGTGTGTTGGCTTTCCTCGCTCACCCCAGTCACTTACTTGAGTAAGCTCCCGGGGATTCGCTGCGTCGCCGCCTTCCTGCAACTCGAATTATTTAGGGTAAATGCGTTTATAGTTATTACAGTTTTGCGCTGACCCAGCCTTTCACACTGGCTAACGCAGCAGGGAGAGCAGACGCATCGGTACCGCCGGCTTGCGCCATATCCGGACGACCGCCCCCTTTACCGCCCACCTGCTGGGCGACCATACCAACCAGCTCCCCTGCTTTCACGCGGTCTGTCACATCCTTAGACACACCTGCAATCAGAGAAACCTTACCATCCGCTACCGTAGCTAATACAACGACCGTCGAACCGAGCTGGTTTTTCAGATCATCAACCATGGTACGCAGCATTTTCGGCTCAACGCCGGCCAGCTCGCTGACCAGCAGCTTAACGCCGTTAATTTCTTCGGCTTTACTGGAGAGATTAGCGCTCTCCTGCGCTGCAGCCTGCTCTTTCAGCTGCTGCAGCTCTTTTTCCAACTGACGGGTACGCTCAAGCGCCGCACGAACTTTATCGCCGATGCTGTGGCTATCGCCCTTCAGCAGCTGCGCGATATCACTGAGCTGATCGCTCTGCGCATGCAGGCTGGCAATCGCCCCTTCGCCGGTCACCGCTTCAATACGGCGCACGCCTGCGGCGGTACCGGATTCAGAGGTAATACGGAACAGGCCAATATCACCGGTACGCGCTGCATGAGTACCGCCGCACAGCTCGGTGGAGAAATCGCCCATCCGCAGTACGCGAACGCGATCGTCGTATTTCTCGCCAAACAGCGCCATAGCGCCGGATTCACGCGCGGCATCGATATCCATAATATTGGTTTCGATAGCCAGGTTACGACGGATCTGCGCGTTGACCAGATCTTCTACCGCACGAATCTCTTCCGGCTTCATCGCTTCAAAATGCGAGAAGTCAAAACGCAGCGCTTTATCGTTAACCAGTGAGCCTTTCTGCGCCACGTGGGTACCGAGGACCTGGCGCAGCGCCGCGTGCATCAGGTGCGTCGCGGAGTGGTTGAGACGGATACGCTGACGGCGAGCCTGATCGACATCGGCCTGCACCGCGTCACCCACTTTCAGGGAACCGCTGGCGACTTTACCGATATGACCAATAGCCTGGCCGTACTTCTGCGTATCGCTGACCGCGAAGGAGAAGCCAGCGCCTTTCAGTTCGCCTTTATCGCCTACCTGACCGCCGGATTCCGCATAGAACGGCGTCTGGTCAAGGACTACAACCGCATCCTGACCCGCGCTGACGCTATCAACCGCTTTGCCGTCGATGAACAGCGCAGTAACTTTGCCGTTCAGCTCCAGATGATCGTAGCCTTTAAATTCCGATGCGCCGTCAACGCGAATCATCGCGTTATAGTCAGCGCCGAAACCGCTGGACTCACGTGCGCGGCGGCGCTGCTCTTCCATCGCGGCTTCAAAGCCTGCTTCGTCAACCTTGATGTTGCGCTCGCGGCAGACATCCGCAGTCAGGTCAACCGGGAAGCCATAGGTGTCATACAGACGGAAGGCGGTTTCGCCGTCCAGCGTGTCGCCTTTAAGCTTCGACAGTTCCTCATCCAGCAGCGCCAGTCCACGCTCCAGTGTGCGCGCAAACTGCTCTTCTTCGGTTTTCAGCACCTGCTCAACCAGAGCCTGCTGCTGTTTCAGCTCTTCACCGGCGGCGCCCATCACGTCGATAAGCGGAGCAACCAGTTTCCAGAAGAAGGTGTCTTTCGCGCCCAGCATGTTGCCGTGGCGAATCGCGCGGCGAATGATGCGACGCAGCACGTAGCCGCGGTTTTCATTCGACGGGATCACGCCATCAGCAATCAGGAATGCGCAGGAACGAATGTGATCGGCAATAACGCGCAGCGACTTGTTAGTCAGATCGGTCGCGCCGGTGACTTTCGCCACGCTCGCAATCAGGTTGCGGAACAGGTCGATGTCATAGTTGGAATTAACGTGCTGCAGTACAGCGGCAATACGCTCCAGCCCCATACCGGTATCAACGGAAGGCTTCGGCAGCGGCTCCATGGTACCGTCAGCCTGACGGTTGAACTGCATGAAGACGATGTTCCAGATCTCAATGTAACGGTCACCATCTTCTTCCGGGCTTCCCGGAGGGCCGCCCCAGATGTGGTCGCCATGGTCAAAGAAGATTTCGGTGCATGGGCCGCACGGACCGGTATCGCCCATCTGCCAGAAGTTATCAGAAGCAAACGGCGCGCCTTTGTTGTCGCCGATGCGGATAATACGCTCGCGCGGAACGCCCACTTCATTGGCCCAGATGTCGAAAGCTTCGTCATCGGTCTCGTAAACGGTAACCCACAGTTTTTCTTTCGGCAGGGCGAACCAGTTCTCACCGGTCAGCAGTTCCCATGCGTATTTGATGGCATCCTGCTTGAAGTAATCGCCGAAGCTGAAGTTGCCCAGCATTTCGAAGAAGGTGTGGTGACGCGCGGTGTAACCGACGTTTTCCAGATCGTTGTGTTTACCGCCCGCACGCACGCAACGCTGCGCGGTGGTCGCGCGCGAATAATTACGTTTGTCGAGACCAAGGAAGACATCCTTGAACTGGTTCATCCCGGCGTTGGTAAACAGCAGGGTCGGATCGTTGTGCGGCACCAGGGAGCTGCTGGCAACTACCTGATGTCCCTTACTATGGAAAAAGTCGAGAAACGCCTGACGGATCTCAGCGGTGCTCTTGCTCATAATTATCCTGAAATCAAGCTACACTTCATCCTTCAAGTCGCCTCTGACCTGGCGGAACGTCCTCTCCCGGTAGTGAACTCACGTACGCCCCAGAAGCTGTTCTCTCTTGCCGCCGTGATGCAGCTTGAATGATTTTGTGTATAAGGAATAATCGCCCTGGACGCTGATTATGCAATCACAAGCAGCGGCCCGACGGAATAAAGTGGGAATAAGATAAGTTTTCTTTAGAGGGAAGTAAAATCCCCGATGGGTCAATCTGCAAAATTTCGCCAGATTTCCTGGATATCTTCCATCAGATAGCCGCGGTACAGCAAAAATCGCTGGATTTTAACTTTTTCAGTAAAGGCGGTAGGTAACGGTTCGCCGTATTTACGCTGCGCCTGCTCTTTCGCCAGCGCCGCCCAGTCGATTTCACACTCGCGCATCGCGCTTTCGATGTCGCTGCGGCCAATGCCCTTTTGATTCAACTCCTGGCGGATACGTGCCGGCCCATAGCCCTTGCGGCTCCGGCTGGCAATAAACTGGCGAACAAAACGCTGGTCATCAAGATAGCGGTTTTCCAGGCACCAGCCGACAACCTGTTCGAGCTCTTCCGGCGTAATGTCCAGCTTTTCAGGGCCGTTTTTACTCATTACCGGCGCCGCCAGCTTACGCCGCAGCTCCTGTTCGCTATGATCGCGCATCGCCAGAATACGAATTGCGCGATCCAACAGACGCGCATAGCCGGAGCGGCGTGGTGAAGTCTCAGTCACAGGCACCTCGATAATCTAAGAAAAGCAAAAGGGCCGCATCAGCAGCCCTTTGTCACTCTTTTAGACGATATCAGAAATCTTGTTCGGTTTCTTCTGCGTCGTTACCGTCAACCGCGAAGTCCGGCGTGGAGTCCTGGTTGTTGAGCAGCAGTTCGCGAACCTTCTTCTCAATTTCTTTCGCCGCCGCCGGGTTATCTTTCAGCCAGGAGATTGCGTTCGCTTTACCCTGACCGATTTTGTCGCCGTTGTAGCTATACCAGGCACCTGCTTTTTCAATCAGCTTCTCTTTCACGCCGAGGTCAACCAGCTCGCCGAAGAAGTTGATGCCTTCACCGTAGAGGATCTGGAATTCAGCCTGTTTGAACGGCGCGGCGATTTTGTTTTTCACCACTTTCACACGGGTTTCGCTGCCGACGACGTTGTCGCCCTCTTTCACCGCGCCGATGCGGCGAATGTCCAGACGTACGGAAGCGTAGAACTTCAGCGCGTTACCACCGGTGGTGGTTTCCGGGTTACCGAACATCACGCCGATTTTCATACGGATCTGGTTGATGAAGATCAGCAGCGTGTTGGACTGCTTCAGGTTACCAGCCAGTTTACGCATCGCCTGGCTCATCATACGCGCCGCGAGGCCCATGTGAGAGTCGCCGATTTCGCCTTCGATTTCCGCCTTCGGCGTCAGCGCCGCCACGGAGTCGACGACGATAACGTCTACCGCGCCGGAACGCGCCAGCGCGTCACAGATTTCCAGCGCCTGCTCGCCGGTATCCGGCTGGGAGCACAGCAGGTTGTCGATATCAACGCCCAGCTTGCGGGCATATACCGGATCCAGCGCGTGTTCGGCATCGATGAACGCACAGGTTTTGCCTTCACGCTGCGCTGCGGCGATAACTTGCAGCGTCAGGGTAGTTTTACCCGATGATTCCGGCCCGTAGATCTCAACGATACGGCCCATTGGCAGACCGCCTGCGCCGAGCGCGATATCCAGAGAAAGCGAACCGGTGGAGATGGTTTCCACGTCCATGGAACGGTCTTCACCCAGGCGCATGATGGAGCCTTTACCGAATTGCTTTTCGATCTGGCCCAGTGCTGCCGCCAACGCTTTCTGTTTGTTTTCGTCGATCGCCATTGTTACTCCTGTCATGCGAGGTGAAGCGCGTTCGCTTCGCCGTTAATATTTGTTCAGTTGAGGCAATTATACTGTATGGTCATACAGTATCAAGTATTTTGTAGAAATTGTTGCCAGAGCAGATTTAACGCATAGGCCGTCGCCTGACGACGCACCGCTTCGCGGTCTCCGGCAAAGCATTCGCGGCGGGTCACGCCCTGCCCGTTCGCACAGGCGACACCGAACCACACGGTGCCGACGGGCTTCTCCGCGCTGCCGCCGTCCGGGCCGGCGATACCGCTGACCGATACCGCATAGGTGGCGCGCGCCGCGCGTAGCGCGCCAATTGCCATCTCGACAACCACCGGTTCGCTCACCGCGCCGTTATCCAGTAACGTCACTTCGCTCACGCCAATCATCTGCGATTTGGCTTCGTTGCTATAGGTCACGAAACCGCGCTCAAACCACGCTGAGCTACCGGCAATATCGGTCAGCGCTTTGGCTATCCAGCCGCCGGTGCAGGACTCCGCGGTGGTCACCGTCGCGCCCTGCGCTTTCAGCGCCAGCCCAACCTGTTCGCTTAGCTGCATTAATTCTGAATCGGTCATTTTTGCCCCGCTTAAGCCAGATAAAGAGGCCATCAAAGATAGCACTTTCGGCAGAGATATGGGGACGAGCTGGTGATTTTACGAGGGGGGATCCAAAAATGGGCCGTCCCGCTGCAACCGGGACGACCAGACAACTCGTTACTTCATACTATTGACGATGAGCTCGACGTTATGGCGCAGCATTTTAACGTAGCTATCGGCCACGCCGCCCGGCTTAGACAGCGCTTCCGGATAGAGTTCGCCGCCCGGTTGCGCCCCCGTCGCGCCAGCGATTTGCTGCACCAGACGCGGGTCCAGCTGGTTCTCCATAAACCAGGTATGCACGCCATCGGCTTTGATTTGCTTAATCAACGCCGCCACCTGCGCCGCGCTAGCTTCGCTCTCGGATGAGAGTCCCTGCGGCGCAAGGAACGTCACGTTGTAAGCGCGGCCAAAATAGCCGAAAGCATCATGGCTGGTCAGCACTTTACGCTTCACCTGCGGGATGGCGCTAAACTGCGCCTTCGCCCAGCCGTCAATTGCCGTCAGCTGCTCGATATAACGCTTACCGCTGCTCTGGAGCGCCGCTTTATCCTGCGGGTCGGCTTTCACCAGGCCATCAAGGATATTCTGCGCGTACAACGCGCCATTAGCGGCGCTATTCCAGGCGTGCGGATCGGTCACCGTTTTACCGTCTTCATCGAGGGTATGCGTCTTAACCCCTTTTGACGCCACCACTAATTCGCCCTTAAAACCGGACGCTTTCACCAGCCGATCCAGCCACCCTTCCAGACCAAGCCCGTTGACCACCACCACGTCGGCTTTGCTGAGCAGCGCGCTATCCTTCGGTGAAGGTTCAAAGGTGTGCGGATCGCCATCCGGCCCTACCAGCGTATCGACATGAACATGCTCGCCGCCGACCTGCTGCACCATATCGCCCAGCACCGAAAAGCTGCTTACCACGTTCAGCGTTTTTGCTATCGCCCCCTGCGCCATCAGCCCCACGGCTAACGCCATCACCACTGCACTTCGTTTCATCATTTCCTTACCCCATTAATTTGCGCCAGCCAACGACCAGCCGGCTGCGCGTGCCAAAAAACACTGAAATAAAAAACAGTACGCTGGCGGTCAGCACGATGGCGGGCCCGGCGGGTAAATTCACTGCCCACGAAAGGCTCAATCCCATCCAGGCGCAAAACGCGCCGATCGCCGCCGCCAGCAACAAAATGCCCGGCAGCGTTCGCGCCCAGCAGCGCGCCGCTACCGCGGGCAACATCATCAGCCCTACCGCCATTAACGTGCCGAGCACCTGAAACCCCGCCACCAGGTTCAGTACCAATAGCGCGAGAAACAGGCCGTGCAGCAGCGCCGGTAGCCGCCGCGCGTTGACCTGTAGCCAGGCGCTATCGAACGCCTCGCTAACCAGCCCGCGATAAAACAGCGCAATGCACAGCAGCGTCAGGCTCGCCACGCCGGTGACAAAGAACGCCGCGTCGCTATCCACCGCCAGAATCGAACCGAACAGCAGGTGCAGCAGATCGACGCTGGAGCCGCGCAGCGAGACCAGCGTGACGCCAAGGGCCAGCGAGCCGAGGTAAAACCCGGCAAAACTGGCGTCCTCTTTCAGCGGCGTTCGCCGGCTGACCCACCCCGCCACCAGCGCCACCGCGATCCCGGCGATAAATCCGCCAACGCTCATCGCCAGCAGCGACATGCCGTTAAGGAGATAACCCGCCGCCACTCCCGGCAGAATGGCGTGCGACAGCGCATCGCCCATCAGGCTCATCCGTCGCAGCAGCAATAGCACGCCTAACATGGTGGTGCTCAGCGACAGCGCGAAGCACACCACCAGCGCCCGGCGCATAAAGCCAAATTCAATAAAAGGTTGAAAAAAGGTATGCCAGATCATGCCTGCCTCGCGGTGTTGAAGGCGGGAAGCACACTTGACGTCTCGCCCCAGCGCGCGTGCTGGGGTTCAAGCAGCAGCGTCTCGGGAAAGAAATCGGCCACGCACTGGTTATCGTGCAGCACCGCCAGTATCGTTTGCCCCTGGCGGTGCATATCGACGATAAGCGCCATCAGCTCGCGGCTGGTGGCCTCATCGACGCCGGTAAACGGCTCGTCCAACATCACCAGCGGCGCCTGTTGCACCATCACCCTGGCAAAGAGCATGCGCTGGAACTGGCCGCCCGAGAGCTCTTCAATTGGCGTATTAGTCAGCGCGCTGATCCCCACCCGCTCGAGCGCCGCGGCGATGCGCCGACGCTCGTCGCCGCCCAGACCGCGCAGCAGCGAGACTCGCGGCCATGCCCCCTGGCTGACGACATCGCGCACCAGCAGCGGAAACTGTGATTCCAGGGCATGGCGCTGCGCCAGCCAGCCGACCACGGGCCGCCCTTTGCGCCAGTTAAGCCGTCCGCTAACCGGCGGAATAAATCCAGCCAGCGTTTTCAGCAGCGTCGATTTACCGCAGCCATTAAGCCCGACAATCGCCGTCAGGCTTCCCGCCGCAATCACGCCGCTCATCGCCGGAGTGATTGCCATGCCTTCATACCCGGCAACCAGATGATCCAACTCAATCATGGCAGCGCCACCGCCCACCATGTGGCCAGCCATAGCGCCGCCAGCAGTCCGCAGGCGATTGCCACGCGCGCCGCGCCGGATGCCATAAAAACCGATGTGAACATATTCCCGCCACGATAAAATGTTATAACATAACAATATGGGATTCAGAAAAGAATGTAAATCTGCGTCAGCAAGAGGAAATGTAACAAAGGTCAACAAAAGACATGCAGAAGGGAAAAAACGGATGGATAAGCGCGGCGTCCCGGGGCTACCAACCGGATACCAGACCGTAGCCCGGATAAGGCGCTACGCGCCGCCATCCGGGGAACTCGAAATATGTCGGCTGGATGAAAGGATCAATAACCGCCGCGGGCCTGCGAAACCGCCAGCCCCAGCTGCCAGACAGCCATCGCGTAGTGGGTGCTGTGGTTATATCGGGTGATAGTGTAGAAGTTCGGCAGACCATACCAGTACTGGTACCCGGTGCCGATATCCAGCCGCAGCAGACTGGCCTGCTGATGGTTGCCAAGCGGCTGCGTTGGGGTTAATCCCGCCGCCGACAGCTGTGAAACGCTGTATTTGGTTTTAAAGCCGTTATCCAGACCCGGCGCCTGGCCCAGCGCCTGCACCGCGACGGTATCGCCGCTCACCCAACCGTGCTGTTTAAAGTAGTTCGCCACGCTACCGATGGCATCAACCGGATCCCACAGGTTGATATGACCGTCGCCGTTGAAGTCCACCGCGTATTGCTTATACGACGACGGCATAAACTGGCCGTAGCCCATCGCGCCGGCAAAGGAGCCTTTCAGATCCAGCGGGTCATCGCTTTCGCTGCGCGCCATCAGCAGGAAGGTTTCCAGCTCAGAGGAGAAGTATTCAGCGCGGCGCGGATAGTTAAACGACAGCGTCGCCAGCGCATCGAGGATGCGGGTTTTGCCCATCACCCGGCCCCAACGGGTTTCCACGCCGATAATGCCGACGATGATTTCCGGCGGTACGCCGTAGACCTGATACGCGCGGTTCAGCGCGTCCTGATACTGGTTCCAGAACACCACGCCGTTCTGCACGTTATCCGGCGTAATAAACTGTTTCTTATAGCGTAACCAGGCGCCGTTTGGCCCGGTCGGCGGCAGCCCGCTCGGCGCCTGGCGATCCATCAGTCGCAGCACGTAGTCCAGGCGCTTAGCCTGCGACAGGATCTCCTGGAGCTGCTGTCTATCGAAGCCGTGCTTCGCCACCATCTTATCGATGAACTGCGCCGCCGCTGGGTTATTGGCGAAATCGCCTCCCATCTGCATCACGTTATGCTGCGGTTCCAGCAAAAAGCCGCCGGTTCCGCTCGCCATCTCCGCTTCCGCGGGGGTCTTAGGTTTGCTGCTGCAGGCAGCCAGAAGTGCACATAAAGGGAGTAAAGCCAGATAGCGACGCTTCAACATGGGAATTCCATTTAACAAAATCGGCAAAGGGTAATTATGGTAAAGCATGCGCCCGCCAACAAGGAAGCGGCAATACATTTGCAGACAAAATAGTTCTTTTTTTGCACGTTCTCCGCATTCGATCCGCACGTTAATTTTTTCACTCATCGCGCACAAACTTTCAAAATAAAATATTTATCTTTCATTTTGCGATCAATTTAACACTTTTAAACCTTTCAAAGTGATTAAAATCAGCCTCCAGTTAGCAAGAAAAATAACACGCTGAAGGAGAGAACAATGATTGAAATCGTTACCCACGGCGCTGAGTGGTTCATCGGCCTGTTTCAGAAAGGCGGCGAGGTGTTTACCGGTATGGTGACCGGGATCCTGCCGCTGCTGATAAGCCTGCTGGTGATCATGAATGCGCTGATCAACTTTATCGGCCAGCAACGGATCGAAAAGCTGGCGCAGCGCTGCGCCGGCAACCCGCTTACCCGTTACCTGCTGCTGCCCTGCATCGGCACCTTTGTCTTCTGCAATCCCATGACCTTAAGCCTTGGCCGCTTTATGCCGGAGAAATACAAACCGAGCTACTACGCGGCGGCCTCCTATAGCTGTCATTCGATGAACGGGCTGTTTCCGCACATCAACCCCGGCGAGCTGTTTGTCTATCTCGGTATCGCCAACGGCCTCACCACGCTGGGCCTGCCGCTTGGCCCGCTGGCGGTGAGCTACCTGCTGGTTGGCCTGGTAACCAACTTCTTCCGCGGCTGGGTCACCGATCTGACCACCTCTATTTTCGAAAGAAAAATGGCGATTCAACTTGACCAGAAAGTGCATCTGTCAGGAGCGACATCATGACCCGTATTCGTATTGAAAAAGGAACCGGCGGTTGGGGCGGCCCGCTTGAACTCGACGTTGTTGAGGGCAAAAAGATTGTCTATATCACCGCAGGCACCCGCCCGGCGATCGTCGATACGCTCGCCAGCCTGACCGGCTGGCAGGCGGTTGATGGATTTAAAGAAGGTGAACCGGCGGAAAGCGAAATTGGCCTCGCCATTATTGACTGCGGCGGCACCCTGCGCTGCGGCCTCTACCCGAAGCGCCGTATTCCGACCATCAACATCCACGCCACCGGTAAATCCGGGCCGCTGGCGCAGTATATCGTCGAAGATATTTACGTCTCCGGAGTAAAAGAAGAGAACATCAAACTGCTGGAAGATAGCGGCGAGACGGCAGTGCAACCACTCCCCGCCGCGGGCCGCGATTACGATGCCAGCAAGAAGATTACCGAACAGAGCGACGGCCTGCTGGCTAAGGTCGGGATGGGGATGGGTTCAGTGGTCGCGGTGCTGTTCCAGGCCGGGCGTGACACCATTGATACGGTGCTGAAAACCATTCTGCCGTTTATGGCCTTCGTCTCGGCGCTGATCGGCATCATCATGGCCTCCGGCATCGGCGACTGGATTGCCCACGGCCTGGCGCCGCTCGCCAGCCATCCGCTGGGGCTGGTGACGCTGGCGCTGATCTGCTCCTTCCCGTTGTTATCGCCGTTTCTCGGCCCCGGCGCGGTGATAGCCCAGGTGATCGGCGTGCTGATCGGCGTCCAGATCGGCCTTGGCAACATTCCACCGCACCTCGCCCTGCCCGCGCTGTTTGCCATTAATGCCCAGGCCGCCTGCGATTTTATCCCGGTAGGCCTGTCGCTGGCCGAAGCCCGTCAGGATACCGTACGCGTCGGCGTGCCGTCGGTGCTGGTCAGCCGCTTCCTCACCGGCGCGCCAACCGTGCTGATCGCGTGGTTCGTTTCCGGATTTATTTACCAATAAGAGGTTCCTGAAGATGACCGTCATTTACCACACCACTATTACCCGTATCGGCGCCAGCGCGGCGACGGCGCTGGAAGAACAGATGCTCATTACCTTCCGCGAGGGCGCCCCGGCGGATATCGAAGAGTATTGCTTTATTCACAACCACGGCGAGCTGTGCGGCGAGCTGCGCCCGGGCGCAGAGCTACAGCTCGGCGATCGGCATTATCCGGTGACCGCCGTCGGCGAGGTCGCCGAGCAAAACCTGCGCGAGCTGGGCCACATCACCCTGCGCTTTGACGGCCATCGTCAGGCGGAGTTTCCCGGAACCGTTCACGTCGCGGGCCCGGTACCGGACGCCATCGCGACCGGCTGTGTACTGAAATTTGTTGCTTAGAAGGAGAGAAAGATGAATCAGGTTGCTGTTGTCATTGGTGGCGGACAAACCTTAGGAGAGTTTCTGTGCCGCGGTCTGGCCGCCGAGGGCTACCGCGTGGCGGTGGTCGATATCCAAAGTGAAAAAGCCAGCCGCGTCGCCCAGGAGATCAACGCTGAATATGGCGAAGGTACGGCATACGGCTTCGGCGCCGACGCCACCAGCGAAGCCAGCGTCACGGCGCTGGCCCACGGCGTAGATGAGATTTTCACGCGTGTCGATCTCCTGGTCTACAGCGCCGGTATCGCTAAGGCCGCCTTTATTAGCGACTTCGCGCTGGGCGATTTTGACCGCTCGCTGCAGGTCAACCTGGTGGGCTATTTCCTCTGCGCCCGCGAGTTCTCACGGCTGATGATCCGCGATGGCATCAAAGGTCGCATCATTCAGATCAACTCGAAATCCGGCAAAGTCGGCAGTAAGCATAACTCAGGCTATAGCGCGGCGAAGTTCGGCGGCGTCGGGCTGACCCAGTCGCTGGCGCTGGATCTGGCGGAATACGGCATTACCGTGCATTCGCTGATGCTCGGCAATCTGTTGAAATCACCGATGTTCCAGTCGCTGCTGCCGCAGTACGCCACCAAGCTCGGCATTGATGAGAGCGAAGTCGAGCAGTACTACATCGATAAGGTGCCGTTGAAACGCGGCTGCGATTACCAGGATGTGCTGAACGTGTTGATGTTCTACGCCAGCCCGCAGGCATCGTACTGCACCGGGCAGTCGATTAACGTCACCGGCGGCCAGGTGATGTTTTAAAAGGTTCCCGGATGGCGCTGCGCTTATCCGGGTTACAAAACTGTAGGTCGGGTAAGGCGTTAGCCGCCACCCGACAAAAAACGGTACCCGGGTTGTACCCGGCATCACACCTTCAGGAGACATTATGGTTACCGCACTCATTACCGTCGCCGCTATTGCCTGGCTTTGCCAACTGGCGTTCGGCGGCTGGCAGATCCGCCGCTTCAATCGCGCCTTTGATCGCCTTTGCCAGCAGGGCCGCGTCGGCGTCGGCCGCTCCTCCGGGCGCTTTAAACCGCGCGCGATTGTCGCTATCGCCGTCGATGAAAACGATCGTATTTGCGATACGCTGTTGATGAAGGGACTCACCGTCTTCGCCAGTCCGCAAAAAATCCCCACGCTTAGCGGTAAACATCTCGAGGAATTGCAGCCTGATGTGATCTTTCCCAATGATCCGCTCTGTCAGAATGCACTATCATTAGCGCTTAATCCGAAACATGCATAATTTCGTTGTGAAAGTTAATATCTTGCGAAATTATCACTTCGAAACTTAAACGCAGGATACAACGCCTATGAAACCACGTCAGCGCCAGGCAGCCATTCTCGAGCACCTGCAATCGCAGGGCAAATGCTCGGTCGAAGAGCTGGCGCAACACTTCGACACCACCGGCACCACTATCCGTAAGGATCTGGTGGTTCTGGAGAATGCCGGGACCGTCATCCGCACCTACGGCGGCGTAGTGTTAAATAAAGACGAGGCCGACCCGCCTATCGACCACAAGACGCTGATCAACACCCATAAGAAAGCGCAGATTGCCGAGGCCGCTGTACGATACATCCACGATGGCGATTCAATTATCCTCGACGCCGGCAGCACCGTGCTGCAGATGGTGCCGCTGCTGAGCCGCTTCAATAACATCACGGTGATGACCAACAGCCTGCATATCGTCAACGCGCTTTCCGAGCTCGATAACGAGCAGACCATCCTGATGCCGGGCGGCACCTTCCGTAAAAAATCGGCCTCTTTTCACGGCCAACTGGCGGAAAACGCCTTCGAACAATTCAGCTTCGACAAGCTGTTTATGGGCACCGACGGCATTGATCTGGTCGCGGGCGTCACCACCTTTAACGAGGTCTATACCGTAAGTAAGGCGATGTGCAACGCCGCCCGCGAAGTGATCCTGATGGCCGACTCATCCAAGTTTGGCCGTAAAAGTCCCAACATTGTCTGCGGCCTTGAACGCGTGGATAAATTGATTACCGATGCCGATATTGACCCTGAATTCCAGCGGGCGCTGGAAGCCAAAGGTATTGAAGTCATTATTACTGGAGAACATCATGAGTAACTTTTTGTTAGAGGCCGGACGCCAGACCCTGATGCTTGAGCTGCAGGAGGCGAGCCGCCTGCCGGAACGCCTGGGCGACGACTTCATCCGCGCGGCGGAAACCATCATCCACTGCGAGGGCAAACTGATTGTCTCCGGTATCGGTAAATCCGGCCACATCGGTAAAAAGCTTGCGGCAACCTTCGCCAGCACCGGCACCCCGGCCTTTTTCGTCCATCCGGCGGAAGCCCTGCACGGCGATCTCGGCATGCTCGATAGCCGCGACGTGATGCTGTTTATCTCCTACTCCGGTAGCGCGAAAGAGCTGGATCTCATCGTGCCGCGGCTGGAAGAGAAATCCATTCCGCTGCTGGCGATGACCGGCAAATCCACCTCGCCGCTGGCGCTGGCGGCGAAAGCGGTGCTGGATATCGCCGTGGAGCGCGAAGCCTGCCCGATGCATCTCGCGCCGACCTCCAGCACCGTCAACACGCTGATGCTGGGCGACGCGCTGGCGATGGCGGTGATGCAGGCGCGCGGTTTCAATGAAGAAGATTTCGCCCGCTCCCACCCGGCGGGCGCCCTCGGCGCGCGTCTGCTGAACAAAGTACATCACCTGATGCGCCGCGACGAAGAAGTGCCGCGGGTCAATGCCGAGGCCAACGTCATGGACGCCATGCTTGAACTAAGCCGAACCGGGCTCGGCCTGGTGGCGGTATGCGATGAAACCAACCGCGTGCAGGGCGTTTTCACCGACGGCGACCTGCGCCGCTGGCTGGTTGCTGGCGGTACGCTCAACGATAGCGTCACTCGGGCGATGACCCGCAACGGCGTAACACTGCAGGCGGAAAGCCGCGCGGTGGAAGCCAAAGAGCGGCTGATGAAACACAAAATCAGCGCCGCGCCGGTCGTGGATGAAAACGGCCAACTGGTCGGCGCCATCAACCTGCAGAACTTTTACCAGGCTGGGATCCTTTAAGCCCCAGACGTTTCGCCAGCCGATGCAGGTTGGCGACGTCCAGTTCCAGCGCACGGGCAGTCGCCGCCCAGTTGCGCTGGTTCGCCTCCAGCGCGCGGCTAATCGCTTCTCGCTGAAAAGAGTCAGTCGCCTCGCGCAAATTGACGTTTTCCGTCGCCGGCGCCGCTGCCGCCGTCTCAGCCGGCAACATCGGCGCCGTCACAGCAAACTGGAAATGCTGCGGCTCCAGTACCACTTCATCACCGGCCTGGGTGGCCCGAGCCAGCACCACCGCCCGGTGAATAGCATGCTCCAGTTCGCGCACATTGCCCGGCCAGGACCACTGCTGCAGCCTGTTTCGCGCCGCCTCAGCCAAAATGACCCGCGCCAGCCCCATCCGCAGGCGGCACTGCTCACAGAAATAGCCCGCCAGCAGCACCACATCGTTCTCCCGTTCGCGTAGCGCCGGAACCGACAGCGGGAAGACGCTCAGCCGATGGTACAGATCGGCGCGAAAGCGCCCTTCCACCACCTCCTGGCGCAGATCGCGGTTCGTCGCCGCCAGCACCCGCACATCGACCCGCAGGCTGCGGTCATCGCCGACGCGCTGAATATCGCCATACTGCAACACGCGCAGCAGCTTCGCCTGCAACGCCAGCGACAGTTCGCCGATTTCATCAAGGAACAGGGTGCCGTTATCAGCCATCTCAAATTTACCGCTGCGGTTGCTGATAGCCCCGGTAAATGCCCCTTTCACATGGCCGAACAGCTCGCTCTCCGCCACGCTTTCCGGCAGCGCCGCGCAGTTGAGATAGACCAGCGGATTGGCGGCTCGCGGCGATCCCTGGTGCACCGCCTTCGCCACCAGCTCTTTACCGGTGCCGGTTTCGCCGCTTATCAGCACGTTTAAATCCGAGGCGGCGACGATATCGATCTCTTTTTTCAGCTGCAGCATGGGCGCCGACAGGCCGATAATCTCCTGACGCTCAGGCTGCGCGTCATTCACCGGCTGCACCGGCAACACGTTTTGCGCCTCAAGGCGGGCGATGAGCAGCGCGTTATTCAAGGCGCCAGCCACCAGCGCGGCAATCAGCCGCAGCTCTTCATCGCTGAAACTATCGAAACGATCGGCATCCATACCATCAAGGGTCAGCGCGCCAATCAGCGTCTGTCCGGCAAACAGCGGCAGGCCAACGCAGGCGTGAACCTTCAGGCTCTCATGACCGGGGATCAGCCCGTCATAGGGGTCGGGCAAATCGCTATCCGCCGGGAAGCGCACCACATCCCCGGCGCGCGCAATCGCCTCAAGCCGCGGGTGTCCTTCCAGGGCAAAGCGCCGACCGAGCACATCCTGCGCCAGGCCATCGATTGCCAGCGGCACAAACTGATGCGCCTCATAGCGCAGCAGCGCCGAGGCATCGCAGCCGAGGATCTGCCGCAGGGTAGTAATCAGGCGCGAAAAACGGTCGGCATGACCGATATCGCTTTGTAAATCAATGGCGATTCTCGCCAACTCGTCGACGGAAAAACTCATTGCCGCTCCATTGTCATTTTGACAATACACATTGTCATAACGACTATTTTAATCATTGTCATTTTGACAGCAACTAAAATCAGAAAAAATTAAAAACAGCTAATTATCAATGAATTAAAAACTTGGCACGCAACTTGATATAAGCCAATCAACTGAGTTTAAACACACTGTATTGATTGAGGTTGCTATGTCTATTGCGGTTAAAAATAACATTCTTTGGGTTGGCCAACGCGATTGGGAAGTGCGTGATTTCCACGGTACCGAATATAAAACGCTGCGCGGCAGCAGCTACAACAGCTATCTCATTCGCGAGGAGAAAAACGTGCTGATCGATACCGTCGATCATAAATTCAGCCGCGAGTTCGTGCAGAACCTGCGCAGCGAAATCGATCTGGCTGACCTCGACTATATCGTCATTAACCACGCCGAAGAGGACCATGCCGGCGCGCTGACCGAACTGATGATGCAGATCCCGGATACGCCGATTTACTGCACCGCCAACGCCATCGACTCGATCAACGGCCACCATCATCATCCTGAGTGGAACTTCCACGTGGTGAAAACCGGCGATACTCTCGATATCGGTAATGGTAAACAGCTGATCTTCGTGGAAACGCCGATGCTGCACTGGCCTGACAGCATGATGACCTACCTGACCGGCGACGCGGTGCTGTTCAGCAACGACGCCTTCGGCCAGCACTACTGCGACGAACACCTGTTCAACGATGAAGTGGACCAGATTGAACTGTACGAACAGTGCCAGCGCTACTACGCCAACATCCTGACGCCCTTCAGCCGCCTGGTGACGCCGAAAATTACCGAAATCCTCGGCTTCAACCTGCCGGTGGATATGATTGCCACCTCCCACGGCGTGGTCTGGCGCGATAACCCGACGCAAATCGTCGAGAAATACCTCGAGTGGGCGGCGGATTACCAGGAAGATCGCATCACGATTTTCTACGACACCATGTCCAATAACACCCGTATGATGGCGGACGCCATCGCTCAGGGGATCACTGAAGTCGACCCGCGGGTAGCGGTAAAAATCTTCAACGTCGCCCGCAGCGACAAAAACGACATTCTCACCAATGTTTTCCGCTCGAAAGGCGTGCTGGTGGGCACCTCCACCATGAACAACGTGATGATGCCGAAAATCGCCGGGCTGGTGGAAGAGATGACCGGGCTGCGTTTTCGCAATAAACGCGCCAGCGCCTTTGGCTCGCACGGCTGGAGCGGCGGCGCGGTAGACCGTCTGTCCACCCGCCTGCAGGATGCCGGCTTTGAGATGTCGCTGAGCCTGAAAGCCAAATGGCGCCCGGATATCGACGCGCTGGAACTGTGCCGCCAACACGGTCGTGACATCGCCCGCCAGTGGGCCCTCTCTCCGCTGCCGGTTGCTGAAGCAGCGACAACGCCGGAACCACAGGATTGCGTCTGCGCCGCCGCCGCGGCCGCTGACCTCGGTCCCATGATGCAGTGCAGCGTGTGCCAGTGGGTCTATGACCCGGCGAAAGGCGAACCTAACCAGGATGTACAACCGGGGACGCCGTGGAGTGAAGTGCCGGACAATTTCCTCTGCCCTGAGTGTTCTCTTGGCAAAGATGTCTTTGACGTACTGGCGACGGAGGCAAAATGAGTGATGGCATCGTCATCATCGGCTCGGGCTTCGCGGCCCGCCAGCTGGTGAAAAATATTCGCAAGCAGGATACGCAAATCCCGCTGACGTTAATCGCCGCCGATAGCATGGATGAGTACAACAAACCGGACCTCAGCCATGTCATCAGTCGCGGGCAGAAGGCCGACGATCTGACCCTGCAAAGCGCAGGCGAGTTCGCCGAGCAGTACAATCTGCGTCTGTTTCCCCATACCTGGGTAAGCGATATCGACGCCGAAAACCGGTTAGTGAAGAGCCAGGATAACCAGTGGCGCTACGACAAACTGGTGCTGGCCACCGGCGCGACGCCGTTTATCCCGCCGGTGCCGGGACGCGAGCTAATGCTGACGCTGAACAGCCAGCGCGAATATGGCGCGGCGCAGAGCCAGCTGCACGACGCGAAGCGCGTGCTGATCGTCGGCGGCGGCTTGATTGGCTGTGAACTGGCGATGGATTTCTGCCGCGCCGGTAAAGCGGTAACGGTAGTCGACAATTCAGCCAGCGTGCTGGCGGCGCTGATGCCGCCGGAGGCCAGCAGCCGCCTGCAGCATCGGCTTACCGAGATGGGCGTACATCTGATGCTCAAGGCGCAGCTTGAGGGGTTAGAGCAAACCGCCGATGGCATTCGCGTCAGTCTCGATCGCCAGCGCGCGATAACCGTCGATGCGGTGGTGGCCGCCGCCGGCCTGCGCCCGGAAACGTCGCTGGCGCGCCATGCCGGATTGCAGATTAACCGCGGCGTGGTGGTCAATAACCAACTGCAAACCAGCGACCCGGCAATTTATGCGCTCGGCGACTGTGCGGAAATCAACGGTACGGTACTGCCGTTCCTGCAGCCGATTTTACTCAGCGCTATGTGCCTGAGTAAAAACCTGCTGGCGCAAGCGGGCGAGCTCACCTTGCCGCCAATGCTGGTGAAAGTGAAAACGCCGGATCTGCCGCTGCATCTGGCCGGCGACACCCGCCGCGACGATCTGACGTGGAATATCGTGGCCGCCAAAGAGGGGCTGGTGGCGAAAGGCGTGGATGCCGAAAACCAGCTGCGGGCCTTTGTGGTGAGCGAAGATAAGATGAAGGAAGCCTTTGCGCTGCTCAAGCAACTGGTGAGGTGATGGTTTTCCCGGCTTGCGGCGTAAACGCCTTAGCCGGGCTACGGTATTGTCCTGGTAGCCCGGCTAAGCGCAGCGCAAGCCGGGAAAATAGCCAGCCTAGCGCGCCAAATTATCGTAGCCGCGCCAGCGATAATTAAGCACCGACAGCGCCCAACAAACGACGAACAACCCCACCACCACAAACCCGGCATCGCCGAGGTTATCGTTTAACGCCCCTACCCAGCGCCACACCCCGCCGCTTAGGGCGAACTTATCCATTAACAGCCCCAGCGCCTCCAGGCCGCCGATAAACAGCGCCACCACCACCGAGGTGCCGGTGATGGTCATATTGTAATAGAGCTTGCGCTGCGGCTTGCTGAACGCCCAACCGTAGGCGCCGACCATCAACACATTATCAAGCGTATCCACCAGCGCCATGCCGCTGGCGAACAGCGCCGGGAAGACCATTATCGACCAAATCGAAATGCCGCTCGACGCGCCGGCGGCGGAAATACCCAGCACGCCGATTTCGGTGGCGGTATCAAAGCCGAGACCGAACAAAAAGCCCACCAGATACATCTGCCAGCTGCGGCTTATCAGCCGGAAGGTTTTGCCAAACAGCCAGCTCATCATGCCGCCGCCGCTGACGATTTCGTCGCTGACCTTTTCACCGCGCTTCCACGCCTGGAAGCTGCGCCACACGCTGCGCAAAATCACCAGATTGACCAGCGCCATTGCCAGCAGAAACAGCGCCGATACCGCAGTGCCAATCACGCTGCCGGTATCGTGTAGCCAGCTCATCTGCTGGCTGAAGGCGGTGGCCGTCGCGGCGATCGCCGCCGACGACAGCACCACGATCGACGAATGCCCTAGCGAGAACCATGCCCCGACGCCAAACGGCCGCCGCCCCTGCTGCATCATTTTGCGGGTGACGTTATCAATCGCCGCAATATGGTCGGCGTCGACCGCATGGCGCAGGCCGTAACCCCAGGCCAGCAGACTGGCGGCCATCAATGCCCCGCTGTCGCCAAACGCCTGAAACGCCCATAGCCAGGCCAGGGCGTTCGCGGCGATAAGTCCCAGTACCAGCGCCGCCGCACGCGGCTGTTGGCGTAAAATCATCGTTATCATCTTAAATCCTTTGAGACTGCCAGCGGGCAGCGGCCACCACCGCCTGACCGTAGGCGATCGCGCCATCGCCAGCAGGAAGCTGCTGCGGCAAAAGCAAAGTAAAGTCAGAGAGGTAATCGCTGAGGCGGGCGGCGAGCAGCTGATTATGCAACACGCCGCCGCTACAAACGATCGTCGCGATCCCGCGGGAAGCGGCGCGGTCGCGCGCCAGCGCTGCCAGCCCGCAGGCCAGCGCATCATGAAAGGCCCAGGCTTTCTGCGCGGGCGTCGCCTGCCAGCGCAACCACTGTTGCCAGAAGGTGGCTAAATCCAGTTCGCCGCCACGACAGGGCAGCGTGACCGGATGGCTGACGCCCGGACAGCTGGCTGCCAGCGCCTCCAGCCGACAGGCAGCCTCGCCTTCGTAGCTCAGGGTTTCCGGCGCGCAATCCAGCGCGCAGGCGACGGCATCAAACAGCCGTCCGCAGGAAGAGGCGCGCGGCGAATTAATGCCGCGTTCGATGGCCTGCGCCAACAGCGGCCAGTTTCGCTGCCCCAGCGCGGCGGTTTGCGGGTATGACTGCCAGTCGGGAATAAATGCCAGGCACTGGGCCAACAAATTTCGCCACGGCTGGCGCGCCGCGAGATCGCCGCCCGGCAGCGCGACGGCCGGGAGGCCGCCAAGATGTTCGCATTCGCGGTAGTTCATCCGCAGGCATTCGCCGCCCCACAGCGCGCCGTTTTCCCCCATGCCAATGCCATCGAGGGTCAGGGCAATCACATCGCCGCCGTCGAGCGGCCAGCGGTGTTCCGCCAGGCAAGCCGCCGCGTGGGCATGGTGATGCAGTACCGGCTCGACCGGTAACGACATTGACGCCGCCCACTGTGTCGAGCGATAGCCGGGATGGGCGTCAACCGCTACCCGTTGCGGCGCAAATGCATAAATGCTCTGCATTAACCGCAGCGCACTGCGCCACTGTTGCTCGACGCCCTCCTCGCCGAGATCGCCAAAATGCTGGCTCAGCACCGCCTCGTCGCCGCGCGCCAGACAGAAGGTATTTTTCATATCCGCCCCCAGCGCCAGCAGCGGCGGAATATTATCCAGGCCCGGCGGCAGCGGCAGCGCATCCGGCACGTAGCCTCGGGCGCGGCGCAGCATCTCACCACTTGAGCGCACCAGCGAATCGTCCATACGCTGCACGATATCGCGATTATGTAGCAGAAAACCGTCGGCGATAGCGGCTAAGTCGGTGAGCGCTTCGTGATTACTCAATGCCGGAGGGCGGCCGCTGAGGTTGCCGGAGGTCATCACTATCGGGCGCGCCAGCGCCTGCAGAAGTAAATGCTGCAGCGGATTAGACGGCAGCATCACCCCGACTTCCGCAAGCCCTGGCGCAATCTCGTCACACAGGCCGGGAACCTGCGCTTTAGCCAGCAATACAATCGGCGCGGCGGGCGAGCGCAGCAGCGTTGCCGCCGCGGCGGGTAACCCCGTTGCCGTCGGCAGCATTACCGCCAGCGGTTTTGCCGGGCGCCGTTTACGCGCGCGCAGCGCTTCCACCGCCACGCTATTGCCGGCATCGCAGGCCAGATGAAAACCGCCAATCCCTTTTATCGCCACAATATCGCCCGCCGCCAGCCGCGCGATGGCCGCCTGCAGCGCCGCTTCAGCGAATAGCGTTAGCGTTCCCGCCCGCCACTCCAGCTGTGGGCCGCAATCGGCACAGGCCACCGGCTGGGCGTGAAAACGGCGATCGGCAGGCTGCCGATACTCGGCAGCGCAGCGCGGACACAGCGGGAACGGCGCCATCGCGGTAAAGGGACGATCGTATGGCATGGCGCGAATGATGGTGAAGCGCGGCCCGCAGTGGGTACAGTTGATAAAGGGGTAGCGGTAGCGGCGTTCTTGCGGATCGTTCATCTCCGCCAGGCACGCCGGGCAGGTTGCGGCATCGGGAACAATCTGCGTGCGCATACTGCCGCCGCCGCTGTGGCGAATGGTGAAATCCTGAGGAAGCCTGTGCCAGTGAAACGGGGTGCAGTCGGTGCTGTCAATGCGCGCCAGCGGCGGGCAGTGACGGGCCAACGCGGCAGAAAAGCCACCGTCGTCGCCGATCAGCCTGACCAGCACGCCGTCGCCGTCGTTACAGACATCGCCGCCGCGCGCCATTTGCCGCGCCAGTTGCCAGACGAAGGGGCGGAAACCCACCCCCTGCACTTTGCCGCGAATGCGGATTTGCACCCCGTTCATGCGGCGTATTACCAGGCCAGCGCCGTACGGCGACGTTTTTCGAGGTTCATCTGCTCAAGCTTGTTGCGGTCGACGCAAACCAGCGCGTGGGTCGGGCAGGCTTCAATGCAGGCCGGACCGCTATCGCGCTGGTGGCACAGGTCGCACTTGTTGGCTTCGGCTTTTTCCGCCATGACGTTCAACCCGGCGCCGCTGTGGCGAACGACCGGGCGCACCACCACTTCCATCGCTCCATACGGGCAGGCCACGACGCAGGTTTTACAGCCGATGCAGCGCTCCTGCATCACGTGGACAAAGCCTTTATCGCGGCTGATGGCGCCGTTCGGGCAGACGTTGGCGCATGGCGCGTCTTCACATTGACGACAGGCCGTCGCCGTCGACACATTGACGCCTTTGATCACGTGAATACGCGGCAGGAACGACTGCGGCGTCAGCGCGGCGCAATCCTGATTTTCCTGATGAGAGACCACGCAGGCCACTTCACAGGTGCGGCAGCCGATGCATTTGCTCGCATCGGCGATAATGAAACGGTTCATCCATTTCTCCAGCGGAAAGAAGTTAACGCGCCGGATTATGCATAATACGTTCCAACTTTTATTTTATTGAAATATAAGAGAATTAAATTAAACTCCGCTGTCATCGTCACAACTGACGATGACAGATGACGACATCAGGCATGCGGGCCGCGCGCCAACGACTCGCGTTCAATCAGCTCGCCGGGGAAAGTTTGCTGATATTTAAATTCGCCGCCGTCGAGCATAAAGATCAGCCTGTTGATGCTCTCTTTCATCATTTCGGTGACCGGAATTTTAACGCTGGAGAGCGAAGGGATCACATACGGCGCCAGCGCGATGTCATCGAAACCGATCACCGATACCTGCTGCGGCACTGCAATCCCCTGCTGGTGCAGTTGCTTAATCGCGCCGATCGCCATGTCGTCATTACTGGCGACCAGCGCGCTGAAACTTACGCCGCGTTGGCAGAGCGCTTCGACAGCGGCGGCTCCGGTTTGTGGCGTCCAGCGCCCTTCAACGATCAGTTCTTGCCGCACGGGAAGCCCCAGTCCTGCCAGCGCGTCTTTATAACCAGAGAGACGCTCAACCCCGGTAGGCGAATCCAGCGAACCGGTGATAAAAGCAATGTCGCGATGCCCGCTGGCAATTAACTTTTCAACCGCCATCCGCGCCGAGGCTTTGTGATCGGACCATACGCAGTGGCTGGCGTGGCGGCGCAGGCGACGGTTCAGCACCACGATCGGCTGCTCATGATTGTCGATTATCTCATCCATCTCATCGACGCTTAGAAAGCGCGGATAGATGATGATCGCATCACAGCGCATATCGAGCAGATACTGAATCGCCTCGCGCTCCTCTTGCGCGCTGTGTTTGCCGTCGGCCAGGATCAGCTGCCGCCCCTGATCTT
Organism: Klebsiella sp. CN_Kp104; assembly: GCF_040064515.1. NCBI lineage: Bacteria > Pseudomonadati > Pseudomonadota > Gammaproteobacteria > Enterobacterales > Enterobacteriaceae > Klebsiella > Klebsiella sp. CN_Kp104. Next base: position 24,868 of record NZ_JBEAII010000005.1, read on the forward strand.
CCGTCAGCCGCGCCACGTGAAACAGCAGCTCGCTGAAATAAACGCCGTGATAAAGGGTGTTGGTTACCACCAGTCCGATAGTCTGGCTTTTTTTGGTCGCCAGATTACGCGCCAGCAGATTCGGCCGATAACCGCTTTCGGCAATTGCCTGAAACACCCGGTCTTTGGTTTCCTGGCTGACATAGCCGTTGCCCGACAGCACCCGCGACACGGTCGCCTTTGATACTCCCGCGCGCTTCGCAACCTCCAGCATCGTTGCCATGGGGTTCTTCCTGTAACTTAAGTTGCCTGCAGTGTACTGCACGTCTCGCTGTTTTTCAGCAGCCGACATCACCGGGATGCTTTCCAGCCGCTGCCTACAAAGCGATCAAAATCACAAATTTGCAAAGTGATTTTTTTAATTCTTGTATGACTCAATGAAACTCATCATGATTTTGTGGAACCGGTTTCCTATGCATATACCGCGCATAGCCGCCGTCAGGCGCTGGCGTGTAATCAGTACCCTATTGATAAAACAGGATAAAATCCGATGTCTAAAAATTATGCAGCCCTGGCGAACCAGATCCTGACGGCGCTCGGCGGCGCAGATAATGTCGTTGCCGTGACCCACTGCATGACCCGCCTGCGCTTCGTGGTGAAAGATAACCAACGCGTGGACGCCCCGGCGCTGAAAGCGCTGCAAGGGGTACTTGGCGTCGTGCGTAGCGATAACCAGTGTCAGGTGATCATCGGCAATACCGTCTCGCAGGCGTATCGCGAGGTGCTGAATCTGCTGCCCGGCGAGTTGCGCCCGGCGGAGCCGCAAGGGAAACCGCCGCTGACCTTAAAACGCGTCGGCGCCGGGATCCTTGATGCGCTGATCGGCACCATGTCGCCGCTGATCCCGGCGATTATCGGCGGATCGATGGTCAAACTGCTGGCGATGATCCTGGAGATGAGCGGCGCGTTGCCAAAAGGCTCTCCGACGCTGACCATTCTGACGCTTATCGGCGACGGCGCGTTCTTCTTCCTGCCGCTGATGGTTGCCGCTTCCGCGGCGGTTAAATTCAAAACCAATATGTCGCTGGCTATCGCTATCGCCGGGGTGCTGGTGCATCCGGGATTCATCGAATTAATGGCTAAAGCCGCGCAGGGAGAACACGTTGAGTTCGCCTTCATTCCGGTTACCGCGGTGAAATACACCTACACGGTGATCCCGGCGCTGGTGATGACCTGGTGTCTCTCTTATATCGAACGCTGGGTCGATCGCATCACCCCGGCGGTGACGAAAAACTTCCTTAAACCGATGCTGATCGTGCTGATTGCCGCGCCGCTGGCGATCCTGCTGATTGGCCCGCTCGGTATCTGGATCGGCAGCGCGATCTCCGCGCTGGTGTACACGATCCATAGCTATCTCGGCTGGCTGTCGGTAGCGATCATGGGCGGACTCTGGCCGCTGCTGGTGATGACCGGGATGCACCGCGTCTTTACGCCAACCATCATTCAAACCATCGCTGAAACCGGCAAAGAGGGCATGGTGATGCCATCGGAAATCGGCGCCAACCTGTCGCTGGGCGGATCGTCGCTGGCGGTGGCGTGGAAAACCAAAAACCCGGAGCTACGCCAGACCGCATTAGCGGCGGCGGCATCGGCGATTCTGGCCGGGATTTCCGAACCGGCGCTGTACGGCGTGGCGGTACGTCTGAAACGCCCGCTGGTCGCCAGCTTAATCAGCGGCTTTATTTGCGGCGCGGTGGCGGGAATCGCCGGGCTGGCCAGCCATTCGATGGCGGCACCGGGGCTGTTCACCAGCGTCCAGTTCTTCGATCCGGCCAATCCGATGACTATCGTTTGGGTCTTTGGCGTGATGGCGCTGTCGGTGGTGCTCTCCTTTGTGCTGACGCTGCTGCTCGGTTTTGAAGATATCCCGGTAGAAAATGCCGCCGCCGACGCCAGACAGCGCCAGGGCGCGGCCACTCACGCCTGAACACTTTTTTGAACGCGAGGTAACGCATGTCGAGTTTTCCACACGGATTTTTATGGGGCGGCGCTCTGGCCGCCAACCAGTCTGAAGGCGCTTATCTTGAAGGCGGCAAAGGGCTGACGACCGTTGATACTATTCCGCACGGCGCCCATCGCCTGGCGGTGAAGCTAGGCCAGGAGAAGCGCTTTACGCTTCGCGAAAATGAATTCTATCCAAGCCACGTAGCGATCGATTTTTACCATCGCTATAAAGAGGATATCGCCCTGATGGCGGAGATGGGGTTTAGCGTCTTCCGCACCTCTATCGCCTGGAGCCGCCTGTTTCCGCGCGGCGATGAACAACAGCCAAACCCGGAAGGTATCGCCTTCTATCGTGCGATGTTTGAAGAGTGCAGAAAGTACGGGATCGAACCGCTGGTCACCCTGTGCCACTTTGATGTACCGATGCATCTGGTGACGGAATATGGCTCCTGGCGTAACCGGAAGATGGTCGATTTTTTCAGCCACTATGCGCGCACCTGTTTTGAAGCGTTTGACGGACTGGTGAAATACTGGCTCACCTTCAATGAAATCAACATTATGCTGCATAGTCCCTACTCCGGCGCCGGTCTGGTGTTCGAGGAGGGAGAAAATCAGGAGCAGGTGAAATACCAGGCCGCGCATCACGAGCTGGTGGCCAGCGCGCTGGCGACAAAAATTGCCCATCAGGTTAACCCGCAAAACCAGGTCGGCTGCATGCTGGCGGGCGGTAATTTCTACCCCTATTCCTGTAAGCCGGAAGATGTCTGGATGGCGTTGGAAAAAGATCGTGAAAACCTGTTCTTTATCGATGTGCAGGCACGCGGCGCGTATCCGGTGTGGGCCGCGCGGGTATTCCGCGAGAAAGGCGTCACTATTGCCAAACAGCCGGGCGACGACGAAATCCTCAAAAACACCGTTGATTTTGTCTCCTTTAGCTATTACGCCTCGCGCTGCGCGTCAGCGGAGATGAACGCCAGCAATACCAACGCCGCCAATATCGTCAAGTCGCTGAAGAATCCGTACATTGCGGCCAGCGAATGGGGCTGGGGCATCGATCCGCTCGGCCTGCGCATCACCATGAACATGATGTATGACCGCTATCAGAAACCGCTATTCCTCGTGGAAAACGGGCTCGGCGCGCGCGATGAAATTGACGCCAATGGCGAAATCAACGACGACTACCGCATTAGCTATCTGCGTGAGCATATCAAGGCGATGCGCGACGCCATCGATGACGGTATTCCGGTCATCGGCTATACCAGCTGGGGCTGTATCGATTTGGTCTCCGCCTCCACCGGCGAGATGAGCAAGCGCTATGGCTTCGTGTATGTCGATCGCGACGATGCCGGAAACGGCACGCTTGCGCGCAAGCGTAAGAAATCGTTCTGGTGGTATAAGAAGGTCATCGCCAGCAACGGGGCGGATCTGGAATAGCCGGTATTGCCGGGTGGCGGCTTACGCCTTACCCGGCCTACGGTCCGTACGGCCTGCCGTTATTTTATTCACCACGCTGGCTGAAACTGCCGGTGTTGGTGGCCTCAAAATCGCTGAGACGTTCCCGGCAGGCCGGGGAACGCCTGCTCCTCGGCCGCTTCCAGCGCGGCAAAACCGCCCTGCTCCTGCCAGCCATCAAGCCGCGCGTATACCGTCGCGACGGCGTCTTTCACAGGCTGAGTCATCGGGTAATAGAAACCGACTATATCGGGCTGAATGCCCACAAAAATCACCTCGCCAACATCCTCTTTTAATTGATCGATAAGATAGTTAAGCGGCATATTGTGGGTGGTCATCATAAACATGTCGGCGATATCGTCCGGGTCGACAATGCGGATTTCTCCGGGGTTGAGCCCCATATCGGTCGCGTCGACGATCAGCAGCCGGGTCGGGCGCAGCTCGCGGATGGCGACGATATCGTTTTCCGGCGCGCTGCCGCCGTCAATCACCACCCAGCCGCCGACCGGATTGGCCGCGCACATCTCCGCCAGCAGCGGGCCTGCGCCGTCATCGCCCATCATGCTGTTGCCGACACACAGTAAAACGTCAGTCACGTAGTCTCCTCACCATCAGATAGATGGCGCTTTCCTGGTGAATATCGTGCAGCATGCTGAGCAGGGTTTTACTCCACGCCTGCTGCTGCGGGGTCTGCGCGGACTGCGCTTTATCAAAGGCGTTAGCCAGCATCGCCACGTGATTGCTGTCGATAACGATCTCGCCATACTTCGGCACGCCTTCCATTTTGCGCCGCGCGGCGCTGCCCGCTTCCAGCGTACCGATCCACGCCAGATAGTCCTCCCAGGGGCAGCTTAACGCCGCCTCCAGGCAGTCAATGACGCCGAGGTGGTGGCCAATCGCCAGGCTGTAATAGACCACCTGCTGCGCCTGATCCGGCGTCGCGTCGTTCTCATCAATAAATTTACGGCTCAGCTGACTGAACACCACCGTCTCGCTCATCGGATACGCGCCCCCTCGACCACCTGATTCAGGTGCGTGACGATCTCGGTCAGACGCGGATCTTTCTCCGCTTCCAGCCAGCGCAGTACCTGGTTATCGCCCTGCCCCAGTAGACGCATATAGTCGTCGGCGATCTGGCGGCCATAGCGATAGCCGGCCAGACGGCGCGCTTCGCGATCGATACGCACCCGCAGCGGCTGCACCATGTTGGGATGCAGCAATTCGGTTGGCTGGTCGTCAAGCTCGCCCGGCTGGCGGGCATGGATTTTTTGCTCCAGCAGACCAAGCGCCATCGCAAAACCGTACAGCGTGGCGGCAGGCGTCGGCGGACAGCCCGGAATATAGACATCGACCGGCACGATTTTGTCGGTGCCGCCCCATACGCAATACAGATCGTGGAAGATACCGCCGCTGTTGCCGCAGGCGCCGTAAGAGAGGCAGATTTTCGGATCCGGCGCCGATTGCCAGGCACGCAGCGCCGGCGAACGCATCGCGCGGGTCACCGCGCCGGTAAACAGCAGAATATCGGCATGGCGCGGCGACGGCACTACTTTAATCCCGAAGCGTTCGGCATCGAAAAGCGGCGAAAGGGTGGCGAAAATCTCGATTTCGCAGCCGTTACAGCCGCCGCAGTCGACGCGGTAAACGTAGGCGGAACGTTTGATTTTTTTCAGCAGCGAGGCCTTCATGCTGGCGATGGATTCATCCACCGACATCGGCAGCGGAATGCCGTTTTCATCGCGCGGGCCTAATAAATTGCTCATCAGCTGGCCTCCCTCATGTGGCGAGTCAGTTCAATACGATCGGATGGCACCAGGCATTTCTGACGCTTGCATTCCGGGCAGGTCTCAAAACTTTCGCGGTGCAGTTCGGCGCGGGTATCGCCGTTGTGCTTAAGCAGCGCGATAGCGTAGTCGATCTCTTTTTGTACCGCGAAAGGCCGTTCGCAGACCCGACAGTGACAGATGGCAAAGCGCGACTGCTGGAGGAAATCCTCTTTTTTCCACACCGCCAGTTCATACTCCTGCGACAGCTTAATCGCCGCCGTCGGGCAAACTTCTTCACAGCGGCCGCAGAAAATGCAGCGCCCGAGGTTGAACTGCCACGCCAGCTGGTTAGTCGCCAGGTCGGTCTCTACCGTCAGGGCGTTAGACGGACAGGCATTCACGCAGGCCGCGCAGCCGATGCACTGCTGCGGATTGTGTTCCGGTTTGCCGCGGAAGTTTTTATCCACCGGCATAGGCTCCAGCGGATAGGAGTGGGTCGCGGTGCCGGTCTTGATGACTTTTTTGATAAAGGTAAACATGGCGATTCCTTATTTCAGCGGCGAGTTTTTACGCTCGATGCTGTAGCGCTCCAGCTCTTTGTACGGCACCACTTTGCTTTTCTTCTTACGTACATCGACCACCGTCATTCGGTCGGTACAGGAGTAGCAAGGGTCGAGGCTGCCAATAATCAGCGGCGCGTCGGAGACGGTGTTGCCGCGCAGCATATAGCGCAGGGTCGGCCAGTTGGCGTAGGTCGCCGCACGGCAGCGCCAGCGGTACAGTTTTTGGTTGTCGCCGGTCATGCTCCAGTGGATATCGTCGCCGCGCGGCGCTTCCGAGAAGCCCAGCGCGAAGCGGTGCGGAATATAGGTGAAGCCATCCACCATCAGCGGGCCGCCGGGCAGATTGTCGAGACCGAAATCAATCATATTCAGCGCGGTATAAACTTCGTTGATACGCACCTTGAGGCGGGAAATCACGTCGCAGCCCTGCTCGCTGTGAACTTCCATCGGCAGCAGACCGTAACCAACGAACGGGTGATCGGCGCGAGTATCGCGGGCGTGGCCGCTGGCGCGGACCATCGGGCCGACGTTACTGAAGTCGCGGGCGATTTCTGGATCCAGACGGCCAATACCGACGGTGCGCTGTTCCATGTTCGGCGTGCTGAGCAACATATCCACCAGCTCCTGCACATCGCGGCGCATCTGCTGCGCCAGCTGGCGGGTCTGGATCATGTCCTCTTTCAGCAGATCGCGGCGAATCCCGCCGATCAGGTTCATACCGTAGGTTTTACGCGCGCCCGTGAGGATCTCCGCCATCTTCATTGAGGTTTCGCGTACGCGGAAGAACTGCATAAAACCGGAGTCAAAACCGGTGAAGTGGCAGGCCAGGCCAAGGTTCAGCAGGTGCGAGTGCAGGCGTTCTACTTCCAGCAGAATGGCGCGGATCATCTGCGCGCGCTCCGGCACCACGATGCCCATCGCGTTTTCCACCGAGGTGGTATAGGCGGTACTGTGGGCGAAGCCGCAGATGCCGCATACCCGGTCCGACAGGAACGTCACTTCGTTGTAGCCCATGCGGGTTTCCGCCAGCTTTTCCATGCCGCGGTGGACATAGAACAGGCGGTAATCGGCGTCGATAATGTTCTCGCCGTCGACAAACAGACGGAAGTGTCCAGGCTCATCGGAGGTGACGTGCAGCGGGCCAATCGGCACCACGTTGTTTTTCTTACTGCCGAGCTCGTTAATGAACTCGTAGGTCTCCGCGTCGGTGGTCGGCGCCGGGCGCTGGCGGTAGTCCATGCTGTCTTTACGCAGCGGATAGAGTTCATCCGGCCAGTCATCCGGCAGCACCAGGCGGCGCTCGTCCGGCAAGCCCACCGGCACCAGACCGTACATATCGCGTACTTCGCGTTCACCCCATACCGCCGCCGGCACGCGCGGGGTCACCGACGGATATTCCGGTTTGTTAGCGTCGACTTCCACGCGCACGGTGATCCAGCATTTAGTGCCCTGCTCCATCGACAGCACGTAGTAAACCGCGTAGTGGCCGTTCAACTTACGTTCGTCGTTGCCGAACAGTACCGACAGCCAGCCCCCCTGCTTGTAGTACAGGAACTCGACCACTTCCGGCAGGTAGTTAACCTTCACGGTGACGGTAAGCTGATCTTTGGTCTGCCAGGCTTCATCCAGCACCACGCCAGGAAAGGCCTGGTGCAGCGCCGCAAGATAGTGTTGACCGATTTTTTCTTCAGACATGCTCAAATTCTCTTAATCACGCCACCAGCAAGGAGACGAAAGCTAAAAAGGCGAAACCAAACCCGGCCCAGGTAACGCGGGAGGTGGCACAAAAGCGCAGACGCGCCATGCTGTTTTCGAACAGCGCGATAATCAGCACTCCCGCCACCAGCTTGACGATGGCGACCACCAGCGCCAGCAGCAGGCCTGGCGCGCTAAAACTGGTCATCTGTCCCCACGGGATAAATACGCCGACGAACATCTGCAGCACCACCAGCTGTTTCAGGCTGATGCCCCACTTCAGCACCGCGAAACCGCTGCCGCTGTACTCGGAAAGCGGCCCTTCCTGCAGTTCCTGTTCGGCCTCGGCTAAATCGAACGGCAGCTTGCCCATTTCGATAAAGGTGGCGAAAGCGCAGGCGCACAGCGCCAGGATCAGCGGGATGCTGCGCTCGGCGGGCCAGTGGTAAACGGTATCGGTAATCGCGCTAATATGGGTGGAGCCGGCAACCTGCGCCGCGACCCACAGCCCAAGCAGCAGGATCGGTTCGACCAGCACGCCGAGCATCGCTTCACGACTGCTGCCGATGGCGGTGAACGGACTGCCGGTATCCAGGCCGGAAATGGCGAAGAAGAAGCGGGCGATGGCGAACAGATAGATAAGCGTAATCAGGTCGCCCAGCCCCGGCAGCGGTGAATCTACGGTCACCACCGGCAGCGCGGCGGCGATGGTCAGCATCACGCCAACCATCACAAACGGCGTCAGGCGGAATACCCAGCCGGAAGCGTCCGGGCCCACGCTCTGGCGACCCAGCAGTTTCAGGATATCCCGATACTCCTGCAGTACCCCCGGCCCGCGGCGGTTATGCAGGCGCGCGCGGGCAACGCGGGTCAGGCCGGACAGCAGCGGCGCGACGGCAAACAGTACCAGCGCCTGTATTAATGCAACGAATAGGTTCACTCTCAGGCTCCTCGCGAAATCACAATCACCACCAGTACCGCCAGTTCGATCAGCGCCACGCTGCGCAGCAAGGCGGGCGCGGCGGCGTTCTGCCAGCCGGGCACCAGCCGTACCGGATTCAACCAGTGACGCAGCTTCAGCAGCGGCGCAAAGGCTTCTTTCACCGGCATGGCGAAGCCGTGGGCGGTGACCACCATCGCTTGTTCATGGTCGTAGCCGCAGACCCACGCCGCGCCGCGCGAGCGCGCCGGCAGGCGGTCGCCTTTGAAGAAGATCATCAGCAGGAACGGCAGCAGCGGACAGGCAATCAGCAGAATGGCGATCAGCGGCTGCGACACGACGCTTGTAGCCTGCGCAGGAACCGGAATAACGTGGCCGACCAGCGGCAACAACCATGGCGCCGCCACGCCGCCGATGACACAGCACGCGGCGGCCAGCACCACGCTTAAGGTCATCAGCCAGGGCGCGCAGGTGGCGTTTTCCGCCTCTTTACTGCGCGGCGCGCCGAGGAAGGTGACGCCGTAGACTTTGGCCATACACATCACCGCCAGCGCCCCGGTAATCGCCAGGCCAACCGCCAGCAGCGGCCCCAGCAGACGGCCGATAAACACCTCGCCGGTGCTCAGCTTGAAGAAGGATTGATAGATAACCCATTCACCGGCAAAGCCGTTCAGCGGCGGCAGCGCGGCCATCGCCATCAGCCCCACCAGCATGGCGAGTGAAATCAGCGGCATTTTTTTACCGATGCCGCCCAGCTTCTCGATATCGCGATGACCGGTACGGAACCACACCGCCCCCGCGCCAAGGAACAGCGTGGTTTTGAACAGGCTGTGGTTGATCAGATGGTACATGCCGCCGATAAAGCCCAGCACCATCAGCGCATTATTGCCGGTAGCAATACCGGTGACGAACGCGCCGAGGCCAAGCAGAATAATGCCGATGTTTTCCAGGGTATGGTAAGCCAGCAGGCGCTGGATATTATGTTCCATCAGCGCGTACAGCCCGCCGATAAAGGCGGTAATCATTCCCAACACCAGCAGCAGCACGCCCCACCACAGCGGTGGCACGCTACCGGCCAGCGACACGGTCAGGATGCCGTACAGACCGACCTTCATCACCACTGTAGAAAACAGCGCGGCGGCCGGGGCGCTGGCGCCCGCATGCGCCTGCGGCGCCCAGCCGTGCAGCGGGATCACCCCGGCGAGCAGGGCAAAACCGAGCAGACCCGGCAGCCACAGCGCCATGTTCTGCGGCGCGCCAGCGGCCAACTGGCTAATCGCCGCCAGATCGAGAGTGCCGTAGAACGACCACACCAGCCAGCAGGTCCACGCCAGCAGCAGGGTACCGAGACGCCCCAGCGCAAACCACAGTTTGCCGGACTGCGCGCAGCCGGTAAGGAACGCGGCGCACAGCGCCATGATTTCCGCCATCACCACCAGGCTGCCGAAGTTAGTCACCACCACCGCGCAGGTGGCGGCAGCCAGCAGCAGGTTAACCAGCAGGCCGTTGGATTTGACCTGCGGATGACGATGCCAGGAAATGTTAAACAGCGAAATCGGCAGCGCCGACAGGCCGATGGCCAGCAGCCACAGAGCGTTAATCCCGCCCACCCGCATCGCCAGATGCAGATACTGCAGCATGCCGCCGTTGATCCGCTCCGGCGCGATCAGCGCCGAGAAGCCGGCGACGATTAACATCGCGCTGGCGACCGCGCCGCCGATCCCGGCAATCGCGCCGCTCAGCGGTTTACGCAAACTAAATAAAAACGCCAGCACCGCGCTGGCGGCATACCAGGCAACCGCCTGATTCACTAATGCAACCACGCTCATTTCACGCCTCCTTGTTGCGCCTGAAACAGCGACAAATCGCCGAGGTCGGTATTAAAGGTCAGTTCGCGCTTACGCTTGCTGGACTTAGCAATGTCGCGAATATCCACCAGCACTAAGGCTTTGGTCGGACAGGTCCGCACGCAGGCCGGGCCCTGCTCATCAAAGTGGCAGAGGTCGCATTTCACGGCGATAGCGCGAACGCCAGGCACCCAATCGAGCAGCGAGCTGACGCGGGCCGGAGCCGGCGGCGCGGCGGGCGCCATCGGCGTGTTAGCGTTGGCGGGAATATCCAACGGGCGGCTGCCGGAGAATTCAATCGCGCCGAACGGGCAGGCGATGCCGCACAGTTTGCAGCTCACGCACAGGCTTTCATTCAGCTGTACCGCGCCGTCAACGCGAGTAATGGCGTTGACCGGGCACACCGCGGCGCAAGGCGCGTCTTCACAGTGGTGGCACATCTGCGGCGCAGACTCTTTTTCATTACGCATGACCTGCAGGCGCGGCATACTTTGCAGGCCATACTGGCGGTGCGTCTCGGAACAGGCGGCTTCGCAGGTGCGGCAGCCGATACAGACGCTGGAATCAGCAATTACAAAACGGTTCACCGGGTCATCCTCGGGTGAAAGTCACTTTTGACGAAATCAGGCCGCGCAGGTGTCGGTTTCGACACTTGTCGACACCTCATAATTAATGGACCTGCGCCAGATGGCTTAAATCCACCGGCTGGTCGCGCTCCATGGCCTCATACAGGCGGTCATAGACGGTGGCGATGATCGCCAGGTAGTGTTCTAGCACCGCTTCGCGGGAACGGTTACTGATGCGACCGTCAATTACGCCTTCCGCATCCAGCGTCGCCTGGGCGATCAGCCGTTTGTCATCGCCATTTTTGCTTTCTACGTAGTATTCGATGGTGTGGCTGTTAAAGCCTTCCGCCAGCGCGACATATACCTGAAAGTGGCCGAACAGCACGAAGCACAGCTCTTTGTCCGGCGCGCAGCTCATCGCGTGATGCAGACGCGCTTTCGACAGGGTGATGCCCTGAACCAGCGAGTTGCAGTAGGTGTGCCACTGCTCCTGATGCTGGCGGTGACGATCGGCGATGTAGTCCGCCTTTTCACTTAATTCCCAAATTGTCATCCCGGATCCTCCCGTTACATGAGATGCACCGGTTAAGCATTTTCCATGCCAAAATTTATTTATTTGAATTTAAAGGAATTATTATAAAACCACGCACCATCACGACATGTCGATGACAGCCGCACGTCGTCGTCATCGACAGTTCCCCCACCGTTTATGGTCTCCTGGCATCGTTATTGCATATAGCCGCCATAGTATTAACGGAGGCCAATATGCACGAAATCACGCTAAGCCAGCGGGCGCTGGAAATTATTGAGCAACAGGCGCGGCAAAACGGCGCGCGCCGGGTCACCGGCGTGTGGCTGAAGGTTGGCGCGTTTTCCTGCGTGGAGGCCAGCGCCCTCACCTTCTGTTTTGAACTGGTGTGCCGCGGCACGCTGGCGGAAGGCTGCGCGCTGCACATTGCCGAGCAACAGGCCGAATGCTGGTGTGAACGCTGTCAGCAGTATGTGCATCTTGTCTCTCAGCACGTCCGCCGCTGCCCGCACTGCGATAACGACCAGTTGCAGATCGTGGCGGATGATGGCTTACAGATTCAGCGTTTAGAATTGGAGTAAAAGATTATGTGTACGACATGCGGCTGCGGAGAAGGCAACCTTTATATCGAAGGCGATGAACATAACCCGCACTCGGCGTTTCGCAGCGCCCCCTTCGCCCCCGCCCCGCGCCAGACCATGACCATCACCGGCGTAAAAACCGATAACTTCACCCCGACCCGCAGCGCGCAAGGCGATCTGCATTACGGCCACGGCGAAGCCGGTACCCACGCGCCGGGCCAGAGCCAGCGGCGGATGCTGGAAGTCGAAATCGACGTGCTGGATAAAAACAACCGCCTGGCGGCGCGCAACCGCGCGCGCTTCGCGGCGAATAACCAACTGGTGCTAAATCTGGTCTCCAGTCCCGGATCCGGTAAAACCACCCTGCTCACCGAAACTCTGACCCGCCTGAAGGGCATCGTCGACTGCGCGGTCATTGAAGGCGATCAGCAGACGGTCAACGATGCCGCGCGCATCCGCGCCACCGGCACGCCGGCGATTCAGGTCAATACCGGCAAGGGCTGCCATCTCGATGCGCAAATGATTGCCGACGCCTCTGCGCGCCTGCCGGCTGGCGATAACGGCATTCTGTTTATCGAAAACGTCGGTAACCTCGTCTGCCCGGCCAGCTTCGATCTTGGCGAACGTCATAAAGTGGCGGTGCTGTCGGTTACCGAGGGAGAAGATAAACCGCTGAAGTATCCGCATATGTTTGCCGCCGCGAGCCTGATGCTGCTCAACAAAGTCGACCTGCTGCCGTACCTCAACTTTGACGTCGAGAAGTGCCTCACCTGCGCGCGGGAAGTGAATCCGCATATCGAGATTATTTTGCTCTCCGCCACCAGCGGCGAAGGCATGGACCAGTGGCTTAACTGGCTGGAGACGCAGCGATGTGCATAGGCATTCCGGGGCAAATTCGCACGATTGACGGGGTGATGGCGAAGGTGGAAGTGTGCGGCATTCAGCGCGAAGTCGATCTGACCCTGGTCGGCGCCGTCGACGAGCAGGGCCAGCCGCGCATCGGTCAGTGGGTGCTGGTACACGTCGGGTTCGCCATGAGCGTGATTAACGAAGCCGAAGCGCGCGATACCCTCGAGGCGCTGCAAAACATGTTCGAGGTTGAACCGGACGTCGGCGCGCTGCTGTACGGCGAGGAGCGATAATGCGTTTTGTTGATGAATACCGCGCGCCGGAGCAGGTGCTGCAGCTGGTCGAACATCTGCAGCAGCGCGCCCGGCTGCTGGACTACAGTGAAGCCCGCCCGCTGCGGATGATGGAGGTCTGCGGCGGCCATACCCACGCCATCTTCAAATTCGGCCTCGACCAGCTATTACCGAACAATATTGAATTTATTCACGGCCCCGGCTGCCCGGTGTGCGTTCTGCCGATGGGCCGCATTGATGCGTGTATCGAGATAGCCAGCCGTCCGGGAGTGATTTTCTGCACCTTTGGCGATGCGATGCGCGTGCCGGGAAAAAACGGGTCGCTGCTGCAGGCGAAGAGTCGCGGCGCCGATGTGCGAATCGTTTACTCGCCGATGGACGCCCTGCGGCTGGCGCAGCAGAATCCGCAGCGCGAGGTGGTGTTTTTCGGTCTCGGTTTTGAAACCACCATGCCCGCCACCGCGCTGACGCTGCGTCAGGCCCGCGAGCGCAACGTCGGCAACTTCTACTTTTTCTGTCAGCACATCACCCTACTGCCAACGCTGCGCAGCCTGCTGGACCAGCCGGACAACGGTATCGATGCGTTTCTCGCCCCCGGCCACGTCAGTATGGTGATTGGTACTGATGCCTACGGTTTCATCGCCAGCGACTATCATCGGCCATTAGTCGTTGCTGGATTTGAACCACTTGATCTACTGCAAGGCGTGATCATGCTGGTTGAGCAGAAAATAGCGCAGCGCAGTCAGGTAGAGAATCAGTACCGTCGCGTGGTGCCGGATGCCGGTAACGCGCTGGCGCAGGCGGCAATCGCCGAAGTCTTTTGCCTGAGCGGCGATAGCGAATGGCGCGGCCTGGGGACGATCAACGATTCCGGCGTTTGCCTGACGCCAGATTATCAACGCTTTGACGCCGAGGCCCATTTCCGCCCGGCGCCGCAGCGCGTTTGCGACGACCCGCGCGCCCGCTGCGGTGAAGTGCTGACCGGGCGTTGTAAACCACACCAGTGCCCGCTGTTTGGCCGCGTCTGCAATCCACAGAGCGCCTTTGGCGCGCTGATGGTCTCCTCAGAGGGCGCCTGCGCCGCCTGGTATCAATATCGCAGTCAGGAAAATAAAGCATGAAAAGCATTCAGTTAGCTCACGGTAGCGGCGGTCAGGCGATGCAGCAACTCATTGGCGAGCTGTTTATGCAGGCCTTCGCCAATCCCTGGCTGGCCGAACAGGAAGATCAGGCGCGTTTAGATCTCGCCGGGCTTGCCGCCCAGGGCGATCGGCTGGCCTTCTCAACGGACAGCTACGTTATTGACCCGCTGTTTTTCCCCGGCGGCGATATCGGCAAGCTGGCGGTCTGCGGCACCGCCAACGACGTGGCGGTCAGCGGCGCCGTGCCACGCTATCTCTCCTGTGGGTTTATCCTCGAAGAGGGGCTGGAGATGGCGACGCTGGAAGCGGTGGTGCGCAGCATGGCAACTACCGCTCAGCAGGCCGGGATTGCCATTGTGACCGGCGATACCAAAGTGGTGCCGCGCGGCGCAGCGGATAAATTATTCATCAATACCGCCGGTATTGGCGCCATCCCCGGCGATATTCACTGGGGAGCGCAGCAGATTAGCGCCGGCGATGTGCTGCTGGTCAGCGGCACGCTCGGCGATCACGGCGCCACCATTCTTAACCTGCGCGAACAACTGGGGCTGGACGGCGCGTTATCCAGCGACTGCGCGGTGCTGACGCCGCTTATCCAGATCCTGCGCGAGGTTTCGGGCATCAAAGCGCTGCGCGACGCCACCCGCGGCGGCGTCAACGCGGTGGCGCACGAGTTCGCCGCCGCCAGCGGCTGCGGTATCGAATTACATGAAGCGAAGCTGCCGGTCAACGATACGGTGCGCGGCGTCTGCGAACTGCTGGGGCTGGACGCCCTGAATTTCGCCAACGAAGGTAAACTGGTGATTGCCGTCGCCAGAGAAGCCGCGCCGCGCGTACTTGAGCATTTACGGTCTCACCCGCTCGGACAGAATGCCGCGATAATTGGTGACGTTGTCGAGCGCGCCGGCGTACGCTCCGTAGGATTATATGGCGTTAAACGTACGCTCGATCTTCCCCACGCCGAACCGCTGCCGAGAATTTGTTAACCATTGAACCCACCCCGGATTGTGGCTTTCGCCTTATCCGGGCGACCTCAACGGCGGCAACAATTGTTTTATTAACAGACTATTATTTGATTCATCTCTTTATTCTGCGCCGCGCTGCGGCGCTTTTTGGACTTAAGCAATGTCGTATACACCAATGGGCGATCTCGGGCAGCAGGGTCTGTTTGATATCACCCGTATTTTATTACAGCAGCCCGATCTGGCCGCGCTGAGTGAAACGCTAACCCGTCTGGTGCAGCAATCCGCGCTTGCCGACCGGGCGGCGATTATCTTGTGGAACCACGGCAACCATCGCGCCGCCAGGTACGCCTGCGACGACGCCGGGCAGCCGGCAAGCTACGAAGATGAAACCGTACTGGCGCACGGCCCGGTACGCCGCCTGCTGTCGCGCCCCGACGCGCTACATTGCGACAACGTGACCTTCGCCGAAACCTGGCCGCAGCTGGCCGCCAGCGGCATTTACCCGGAATTCGGCTACTACTGCCTGCTGCCGCTGGCGGCGGAAGGCCGCATCTTCGGCGGTTGTGAGTTCATCCGCGACGACAACCGGCCATGGAGCGAAAAAGAGTACCAGCGCCTGCATACTTTCGCGCAGATTGTCGCCGTCGTCACCGAGCAGATCCAAAACCGGGTCAGCAACAACGTCGATTACGACCTGCTGTGCCACGAGCGCGATAACTTCCGCATCCTGGTGGCCATCACCAACGCCGTCCTGTCGCGCCTCGATATTGACGAGCTGGTCAGCGAGGTGGCGAAAGAGATCCACCGCTATTTCCGCATCGACGCCATCAGCGTGGTGCTGCGCAGCAACCGCAAAGGCAAGCTCAATATCTACTCCACCCACTATCTCGACGCCAGCCATCCGGTCCACGACCAAAGCGAAGTCGATGAAGCCGGCACGCTAACCGAGCGGGTGTTTAAGAGCAAAGAGATGCTGTTGCTCAATCTGCATGAGCACGACTCGCTGGCGCCGTATGAGAAAATGCTCTTCGAGATGTGGGATAACCAGATCCAGACCCTATGCCTGTTGCCGCTCATGTCCGGCAATACGCTGCTCGGGGTACTTAAGCTGGCGCAGTGCGATGAACAAGTATTTACCACCACCAACCTTAAACTGCTGCGGCAAATCGCCGAGCGCGTATCGATAGCTATCGATAATGCCCTCGCCTACCGCGAGATCCAGCGTCTGAAAGAACGGCTGGTGGATGAAAACCTGGCGCTCACCGAACAGCTCAACAACGTCGAAAGCGAGTTCGGCGAAATCATCGGTCGCAGCGAAGCGATGCACAGCGTGCTTAAACAGGTGGAGATGGTGGCGCAGAGCGACAGTACGGTGCTGATCCTCGGTGAAACCGGCACCGGTAAGGAACTGATTGCCCGCGCTATTCATAACCTGAGCGGGCGCAACGGCCGACGGATGGTGAAAATGAACTGCGCGGCGATGCCCGCGGGCCTGCTGGAAAGCGATCTGTTCGGCCACGAGCGCGGCGCTTTTACCGGCGCCAGCGCCCAGCGCATCGGCCGTTTCGAACTAGCGGACAAAAGCTCGCTGTTCCTCGATGAGGTCGGCGATATGCCGCTGGAACTGCAGCCGAAGCTGCTGCGCGTTCTCCAGGAGCAGGAATTCGAACGTCTGGGCAGCAATAAACTGATTCAGACCGATGTACGGCTGATCGCCGCCACCAACCGCGATCTCAAACAGATGGTTATCGATCGTGAATTCCGCAGCGATCTTTACTATCGGCTCAATGTGTTCCCGATCCACCTGCCGCCGCTGCGCGAACGCCCGGATGATATTCCACTGCTGGTGAAAGCATTCACTTTCAAAATCGCCCGCCGTCTGGGGCGCAACATCGACAGTATTCCTGCGGAGACCCTGCGCACGCTTTCGCGCATGGAGTGGCCGGGCAACGTGCGCGAGCTGGAAAACGTCGTCGAGCGCGCGGTGTTGTTGACCCGCGGCAACGTACTGCAACTGTCGCTGCCGGAAATGCATATTGAACAGGAGACGCTGGCGCCGGAAGTGCTGCCGGAGGAAGGCGAAGATGAATATCAGCTGATCGTCCGGGTACTGAAAGAGAGCAACGGCGTGGTGGCCGGGCCAAAAGGCGCCGCCCAGCGCCTGGGGCTCAAGCGCACGACGCTGCTGTCGCGCATGAAGCGTTTAGGCATTAATAAGGATCGGTTAGTCTAGCCCGGCGATATGTCTCTCATAGCGTGGGGATTCTCCCGGAGGCGGCGCATTGCGCCTTCTCCGGGCTACCAAATCGCGCGGGACCGTAGGTCGGATAAGCGTAGCGCCATCCGACAAAATAACGGCACAACAGCTTGCGCTCTCCCCGGTGGCGCTTACGCTTACCGGGGCTACCAAATCGCACATGAACCGTAGGTCGGATAAGCGTAGCGCCATCCGACAAAATAACGCGGCGCCCCATCAATTACCGGACCGAATCCGGATTACCCCTCCCTCCCCAATCCCTTCTCAGCCTAATCATTACCCCAACATCTAAATAAGAATTATTTTCATTTATAAATAGCTTGTGCTATATAACATAGCAAAGGCTATAAACGATGATTAATTAATCGCAATACCGTGAGGGATCCTATGACGCATCTGCCGCCGTTCAAGTGCCTGTTGTTCTCCGCCGCATTAGCGCTGCTTGCCATCGCCCCCGCTCAGGCGCAAGAAAAATTTAAAGTCATTACCACCTTCACCGTGATCGCCGATATGGCGCAGAACGTCGCCGGCGACGCCGCCGATGTCAGCTCAATCACCAAGCCGGGCGCGGAAATTCACGAATATCAACCGACCCCGGGCGATATCAAACGCGCGCAGGGGGCGAAGCTTATTCTCGCCAACGGTCTCAACCTCGAACTGTGGTTCGCCCGTTTTTATCAGCACCTGAACGGCGTACCGGAAGTCGTGGTCAGCAACGGTATTCAGCCGATGGGTATCAGCGATGGCCCCTACAACGGCAAACCCAACCCACACGCGTGGATGTCGGCGGATAATGCGCTGATCTACGTCGATAACATTCGCGATGCGCTGGTGAAATACGATCCCGTCAATGCCGAAACCTATCGCCGTAACGCCGAGGCCTACAAAGAGAAGATCCGCCAGACCATGGCGCCGCTGAAGGCCGAACTGGCGAAATTGCCGGCGGACAAACGCTGGCTGGTCACCAGCGAAGGCGCATTCTCCTATCTGGCGCGCGATAACGGCCTGCAGGAGCGTTATCTGTGGCCGATTAACGCCGACCAGCAGGGCACGCCGCAGCAGGTGCGTAAAACCATCGACACCATGAAGAAGGAGCATATCCCGACCATCTTCAGTGAAAGCACCATCTCCGACAAACCGGCGCGACAGGTCGCCCGTGAAGCCGGCGCCCACTATGGCGGCGTACTGTATGTTGACTCGCTAAGCGCCGCCGACGGCCCGGTGCCGACCTATCTTGACCTGCTGCGCGTCACCACCGAAACCATCGTCAAAGGGATCAACGATGGCCTGAGGAAACAGTCATGATTGCGCCGCAAGCGGGTCTTATCGTCGACCAGGTCACAGTGACCTATCGCAACGGCCACACCGCCCTGCGCGATGCCTCGTTCAGCGTACCGCGCGGATCGATTGCCGCGCTGGTGGGGGTCAACGGCTCCGGTAAATCGACGTTGTTCAAAGCGCTGATGGGCTTCGTGCGCGTCGGCCACGGCGATATCGCCATTCTCGGCCAGCCGGTCAACCGCGCGCTTCGGCAAAATCTTGTTGCCTACGTACCGCAATCGGAAGAGGTGGACTGGTCTTTTCCGGTGCTGGTGGAAGATGTAGTGATGATGGGCCGCTATGGTCATATGGGCTGGCTGCGGCGGGCGAAGCCCCGCGACCGGCAGATTGTCGATGACGCGCTGGCCCGCGTAGGGATGAGCGAATACCGCAAAAGGCAAATTGGCGAGCTCTCCGGCGGGCAGAAAAAGCGCGTGTTCCTCGCCCGCGCCATTGCTCAGGAAGGCAAAGTGATCCTGCTCGATGAGCCGTTTACCGGCGTCGATGTGCAGACCGAGGCGCGGATCATTGCCCTGCTGCGAGAACTGCGCGACGAAGGCTGTACCATGTTGGTTTCTACCCATAACCTCGGTTCAGTCAGCGAATTTTGCGATTACACGGTGATGGTGAAAGGCACCGTGCTGGCCAGCGGCCCGACGGAGACCACCTTCACCGCCGAGAACCTGGAGCTGGCCTTCAGCGGCGTGTTGCGTCACGTCACGCTAACCGGCGCGGAAGAGCGTATTATCACCGACGATGAGCGGCCGTTTATCAGCCATCGCGCGGCGGGGGGCCAACGATGAGCTGGCTGCTGGAGCCGTTTGGCTATCAATACATGCTCAACGCGATGTGGGTCTCGGCATTAGTCGGCGGCGTCTGCGCCTTTCTCTCCTGCTACCTGATGCTCAAAGGCTGGTCGCTGATTGGCGACGCCCTCTCCCACTCGATCGTTCCCGGCGTCGCCGGCGCTTATATGCTTGGCCTGCCCTTTGCGCTGGGCGCGTTTCTCTCCGGCGGCCTGGCGGCAGGCGGCATGCTGTTTCTTAACCAGCGTTCGCGGCTTAAAGAGGACGCCATCATCGGGCTGATTTTCTCCTCGTTTTTCGGCATCGGTCTGTTTATGGTGTCGCTGAATCCGACCTCGGTGAACATTCAAACCATTATTCTCGGCAATATTCTCGCCATCGCTCCGGAGGATATTATCCAACTGGCGGCGATTGGCTTTATTTCGATGGCGATCCTGTTGCTGAAGTGGAAAGACCTGATGGTCACCTTCTTCGATGAGAACCATGCCCGCTCGATTGGCCTTAACACCAGCGGCCTGAAGCTGCTGTTCTTCACTCTGCTGGCCGCCTGCACCGTGGCGGCGTTGCAAACCGTCGGCGCGTTTCTGGTCATCTGTCTGGTCGTGACGCCCGGCGCCACCGCCTGGCTGTTAACCGATCGCTTCCCGCGTCTGCTGGCCATTGCCGTCGCTATCGGCAGCCTGACCAGCTTCTTCGGCGCGTGGCTGAGCTACTATCTTGATGGCGCCACCGGCGGCATCATCGTGGTGGCGCAGACGCTGCTGTTCTTAGCCACCTTTGTCTTCGCGCCGAAGCACGGCCTGCTGGCTAACCGCCGCCGCGCCAGGGAGGCCTCATGCTAACGATGCTCCTTGAACCATTACAGTTCCCGTTTATGGTCAACGCGATGCTGGTGGCGACGATCGTCGCCGTCCCCTGCGCGCTGCTGTCGGTATTTCTGGTGTTAAAAGGCTGGGCGCTGATGGGTGATGCCATGAGCCACGCGGTGTTTCCCGGCGTGGTGGTGGCCTACATTATCGGTATCCCCTTCGCCATCGGCGCGTTTATTGCCGGCTTATTCTGCGCCGTCGCCACCGGTTTTCTCGACGATAACAGCCGCATCAAGCGCGATACCATTATGGGGATCGTCTTCTCGGGGATGTTCGGCGCCGGGCTGGTGCTGTACGTGGCGATTCAATCCGAGGTCCATCTCGACCATATTCTGTTTGGCGATATGCTGGGGATATCCGCCAGCGATATCGGGCAAACGGCGGTGATTGCGCTGGTGATTGCGCTGATTATCGGGCTAAAGTGGCGCGATTTTTTACTGCACGCCTTTGATCCCAATCAGGCCAAAGCCAGCGGCCTGCGCTGCGGGCTGCTGCATTATGGTCTGCTGTGCATGATCGCGCTGACTATCGTCGCGACGTTAAAGTCGGTGGGGATTATTCTGTCGATTTCGCTGCTGATAGCACCCGGCGCTATCGCCCTGCTGCTGACGCGGCGCTTTGTCAGCGCATTATTGCTGGCAACGGTAATCGCCGTGGGCTGTTCGCTGGCGGGCGTCTGGCTGTCGTTTTATCTCGATAGCGCGCCGGCGCCAACCATCGTGGTGCTATTTACCGCGCTGTTCGTGCTGGCCTTTGTCGCCAGTACGGTCCGTGACGGTCAGAAACAGAGGGCGTCAGCAACGCTCCCCGGTGGCGGTTAACGCCTTAGCGGGGCGACAAAAAACGCGAATGCCAGGAGCTGTAGCCCTGCTAAGCGCAGCGCGAGCAGGGAGAATTGTCGGATGGCGCTACGCTTATCCGACCTACGATCCTTCAACCGCGATCCCGGTGGCGGCGAAGCGCAGCGCAAACCGTGGAAAGGCCGCTATTTTTTCGGCCGGTATTTTTCCGGCAGCTCCGGCACCGGCCGCCTGTCGTCAATCAGGTGACGAATGGTCAGAATCGGGTGGCGCCAGAGCATCCGCGGCCCGGCCCAGCGCATGATCTGCTTCATCTCTTCCCGCTTCGCCGGCTGATAGCAGTGTACCGGACACTGTTTACAGGCCGGCTTCTCTTCGCCAAATACGCACTTATCCAGCCGCTTGTCGGCGTAGGTATTGAGCGCCCGGTAATGCTCACCTTCGTCACGGGCGTCCGGGCAGCGGCGTTGATACAGCCGAATCATACAGCTGATAGTCTTTTTTTCACGTTCGATGCGTTTGCCCATATCACAGCCTCAAGCCAATAAGATGCATTGATTATACACCTTTGTCTCTGTCAGGGCATCTCACTGCTTCAGATGCTGGATTAACTGCAGCGCGGCTCCGGATAACACACCAAAATGGCTCCAGGCATAGAAATCTCTGACAAACACGCTGCCTTCCGCTTCCAGCGGGCGCAACAATCCAAGCTTCTCTTCCAGTCGATAGACGGGGGCGGGCATTGACGTTAAAAGATCGCTCTCAGCGATAAAGGATTTTATCGCTGCGGATGAAGCGCACTCGATAATCGGAACCGGACAGGGCAGCTGATGCGAGCGAAAAATATCTTCGAGGATAAGCATCGGCGTGCTTAACGGCGGCGGCATGATCCATGGATAGTCGAGCATCGCCGCAAGCGACAGACGTTTTTCTTTTTGCAGCGGATGGCCTGGCCTTGAAATGATACAAATACGATCCTGCCAGTTAATTTTTCCACGAACTACGATTTTATCGTCGTGCGGTAAAGGCCCGCAGAGGGCGATATCAATTTCATGCATCAGCAGCAACTTAAACAACTCTGAGTCAATGCGGTCGAATATTTTGATGTGTATCTGGGGATGGCGTTTATGAAAGGCGGCTAATTTATCAATAAAATGGCTGGTTAACAGACTGGATACGCAGCCGATTCTCAAAATCCCCTTGCCCGCCCCGCGGATCAGCGCCATTTCCTCTCTGGCCTTGTTCTCCGTGTTCAACATTGTCATGGCATAGGGTAAAAACGCGCTGCCATACTCACTTAACGCCATTCCATGCTTATGTCGTTCAAATAAGGTGGCATTCAGATCCTCCTCCAGGGTCAGCAATAATCGGCTGAGCCCGGATTGCGTAATCCCCATTTTCTCCGCAGCCAGGGTTAAATTTCCTTCGCTGGCGACGGTAAGAAAGGCTTGTATCTGTTTAATTTTCATAGCCATGACAATTACTCATTGAACGAATTATTTTTACATTTCCCTGGCGCTTCTTTTTGCGTCAAGAATGCAGTAAGCAACGAAAAAAAAGAAAAGTGCAACAGCGGCGCATTTCCGTGGGAAACACTCTCAATATTTATAGATCAACACCCTGACCCTAACGATAATTTATAATGAGAATAAATCACTATGACACAGAACAACATTCTATTAATCCTCGGCGCTATTTTACCCGTTATCATTACCGTTCTCATTGGCTATATCAGCGGTAAACGCAAAGACTTCAACTGGCAGCAGGCTGGTGATATTAATAAAATTGTGATGCTGTATGCTTTACCGCTGAGTATTTTCAGTAATATGGTCATGACGCCGCGGCATATCGTGATGAGCATGGGGCCGGTCGCTATCGCCATTATCCTGGCGCTAATTCTGAGTTTCCTTATTCCCTTAGCTATCGCCCGTTATATCTGTAAACGCTCCCTGGCGCTCAGTACCCTACAGGCTCTGGCCATCGGCTCGCCGGCCGTTCCCTTCATTGGCACCTCGGTACTGGCTTTTTTATTCGGTACCGTCAGCGCCTCACTCATTACTGTTTCCAGTATTACGCAAAATGTCTTCCAGCTCCCGCTGGTGATGATTCTGATGTCCGTTGCAACGGGGGATAAAAGCCAGAATATCTCTTTTGCCACGCGGGTCATCAACGCCATCAAGCAGCCGGTTGTATGGTCGCCGGTTGTCGCGCTGATATTAGTATTAATGGATATTCATATTCCAGAAACCGTATCAATGTCGCTAGGTCTGCTGGGTAAGGCCTCCGGCGGACTGGCGCTGTTTGCCGCAGGCATCGTGCTCTATACTCGCAGCATTGTCATCACCTCCGCCACCATTATTACCGTCATCGCCCGTAATATTCTGGTGCCCGGCGCCTGCTACCTCATTTTGTTAAAAATGGGTTTCAGCATGGAGCAAATAAAACAAGTGGTATTAACGATGGCGATTCCTGTGGGCTCGATCGCCATTATTATTGCTATGCAATATAAGTCCGGCGAGCAAGAAATGGCCTCGACCATGGCGCTAAGTATTATTACTTCCATCATTACGATGGGCGCATTTATTTTCCTGACCTTTTAATCACGGCGATAACATCGCGTTAATCCGGAGAGAATATGACTTCTATCACTGTATCGGCCGCTGAATTATTACTGCACCGGCTTCAGGCCCTCGACGTGGCCTATATTTTTATTAATTCGGGTACCGATTATCCCCCGGTTATTGAAGCGTGGGCCAAAATGCGCGCCACGGGACAACAGGTACCGGAGCTGGTGATATGTCCCCACGAGAACGCCGCTATTGGCATGGCCCATGGCTATTATCTCGGGAGCGGGAAAGTGCAGGCCGTCATGGTTCACACTAACGTAGGCCTGGCCAATGCCGCCTGCGGCGTCATCAATCTGGCCAACAGCAATATTCCGGTGCTGATTTTTGGCGGACGCACGCCGATTAGCGAGCATTCACACTTTGGTTGTCGCAACACGCCGATTGGCTACGGCCAGGAGATGCGCGATCAGGCGGCGCTCATTCGCGAGTCGGTGAAATGGGACTTTGAATTACGCATTGCCGATCAGATCGGCGAGCATGTTGACAGAGCATGGGCGATAGCCCGTTCATTGCCAAAGGGGCCGGTGTATTTGAGCCTGCCCCGCGAGCCGCTATGCGAAACGTTCACCATCGATGAACAAGCGCTTTATGCCTCCCCCACCCAGCAGCCGGTCCGCTATGCGCCAACGCGGGCGGATATTGCCAGCGCCGCCGATGCGATAGCCAATGCCAGACAGCCGGTCATCTTCGCCCAGCGCGGCGCAAGAACGTCTGGTGGCTTTGCGCGGCTCAATACCCTGGTTAAGGAGTGGGCCATTCCGGTGGTGGAATACTGGGGCACTGAAGTCACCCTCGGCAGCGACAATCCTATGCTGGCAGGCAGCGATCCCGAAGGCTGGCTTTCTGCCGCCGACGTCATCATCGTTATCGACTCGCAGGCCCCGTGGATCATCGAAGAAAGCCGCTGCAACGACAGCTGTAAGGTGATCCAGATCGGCCCCGATCCGCTTTTTTCCCGCTACCCCGTCCGCGGTTATCGCGCCGATATTAACCTGGCCGGAGAAACCGACGAGGTATTCGAACTTTTACAAGAGGCGCTCCAGCCGCTTGTGGCGGCGAAGCAACGGCAGGTGGCTGAACGTGAAAAGCATGTGCTTAATCTGATACAACACGCGAAGAACCAACGTGAAGCCCTCCTCCACACCAACCAAAAAGGGGCAATTGGCAAACCCTGGCTGAGTTACTGTCTGGGTCAGCTTGCCAATCAACATCAGGGGAAGATCGTCTCTGAACTGACAACAATGCCGCAGTTCACCGGCCTGACTCAGGCGGACAGTTATTATCAGGAAGCGCTGGCGGGCGGTCTGGGTGAAGCGTTGCCCATCGCCTTAGGGCTGCAGCTCGCCCGGCGGGGTGAGCTTATCATCGCCGCCGTGGGCGACGGCTCCTATCTCTTTGCCAATCCGGCGGTGTGTCATCACATCGCGGAAGTGATGAAGCTTCCCGTGTTGGTGGTGGTCGGCAACAATGGCGGCTGGGGAGCGGTGGCGGGCGGCACCCGGGCGCTCTATCCCGACGGCTATGCTGCTAAGATGAACGCTATCCCGGCCACCGCGTTTTCGTCGTCGCCAGATTTCACCGCGCTCGCCGCCTCCAGCCGCGCGGCTGCGCTGACGGTTTCGCTGGCGGAAGATCTCCCCGGGGTACTGGAAGAGGCGGTCGCTATTATTCGCACTCGCCGACAAAGCGTACTGGTCAACGTTGAACTAGGACGTTAATCACAGCCAGCCGTTTTAGACCTGCTTCCCGGCATTATCCACGTGCCCCAGCGCTTTTTCCGGGAAGCAGACGTCCCTCACCCGCCGTTTCAGCTCGGCAGCGTCCGGGAAACCGCCGTCCCGTTTGCGCTCCCAGATGAGCGCCTCATCGACGCTCACCGTAAAAATGCCGCCGGTACCGGGCACCAGCGTGACCGAAGCGATATCGGTACTAAAGGTATGCAGCAGCTCCTGGGCCATCCAGCTGGCGCGCAGCATCCAGTTGCATTGGGAACAGTAGTGAATGGT
This sequence comes from Klebsiella sp. CN_Kp104, assembly GCF_040064515.1. Lineage (NCBI taxonomy): Bacteria > Pseudomonadati > Pseudomonadota > Gammaproteobacteria > Enterobacterales > Enterobacteriaceae > Klebsiella > Klebsiella sp. CN_Kp104. The sequence continues at coordinate 50,724 of NZ_JBEAII010000005.1, forward strand.
AATCATCGCTTTATGGCTCATGTTGGCTTGCTCCCGTCCGCACGAATGTAAACAAAATTCAGAATAGATGATTATTTTGTTGCAAACGATAATACCTATCATTACCATTCGCAATTACTAAATCAGGAATACCACTGTCCGCCAGGGAAAACACGGACCAACCTGCACTCTGGAAGTAACGCGTGAGCCGATACTAATAATTATCAAGGCGTGGCTACAAATGTACAAATCGACTCAATCAGCAGCATGGTGTAAGAAAAGCCTGCTGGCGACTTCTCTGCTCGCAGCAATCGCGCAGAATGCCGCTATCGCGGCCGTGACCCAGGATAACACGACGGATAGCGCGGAACAGATGGTGGTGACCGCCCCGGCCCCACAGCTGAAAGCCGGCAGCGAGCATTCGGTGAGCGCGCAGGAACTGCAGGACAAAGGCGCCAACGACTTCGGCTCAATCATGCGTTATGAACCCCTCATCAGCGCCACCGGCGCCAGCGGCGGTTCCGGCAACGGTAAAAGCGGTTTCGATCGCGGCGGCTATACCGGCTACAACATCCGCGGCCTCGAAAGCAACCGTGTCGGCATCGATGTTGACGGCATTGCCCAGCCAAACGCCACCGGCCGCGGCTACGTTGGCCGTTCCGGCCTCAACACCTTTGGCATTGGCCGCGATTATATCGACCCCTATATGTACGGCAGCGTGGATATTCAGTCGGGCGCCACCTCAACCGAGACCGCTAACAGCTCAATCGGCGGCAACGTCTCCTTCCGCCCGAAATCGGCGGATGACTATCTGCGCCCGGGCAAAACCAGCGCCTTTGGCTACCAGAGCGGCTACGACTCTTCCGACCGCAGCTGGCATAACGGCGTCACCGTCGCCGGCGGCGATGAAACGCTGCGCGGCATTTTCGTCTACAGCCGCCGTGATGGCCAGGAAACCGAGAACAACAGCGGTAGCGTCGACGCTTACCCGGCAAACTGGCACTCTGACGCGTTTATGGCCTCCGGCATCTGGCAGCCGAACGATGAACATAAGTTCACCAGCACCTTCGACTACTATCACAAGACCAACCACAGCCACTTCGATTCGTGGGACTCCAGCGGTAACAGCGTGATCGGCACCGCCAACCAAACCAACCAGACGCGGCGCTGGGGGCTGAGCCTGAAAGACGACTGGACGCCGATGAACGATTACATCGACAGCGTCTCGACCAAGGTGTATTACCAGCATACCGAGGCTCACGACTGGACCTGGATGCCGGATAGCGTCACCCGCAAAATGCAGACGGTCAATTCCGACTACGATACCGATACCTGGGGCCTGCAGACCGCGCTCGCGAAAAGCATCGGCCGCCACGACCTGAGCGCCGGTTTTAACGCCAGCACGACCAAAACCCAGCGGCCATTTAGCCAATCGCCGATCCCTAGCGTCTACAGCGAAATTATGCAGCCGGAAGCGGACAGCCGTAGCTACACCATCGGCGGTTACGTGCAGGATCAGATCAACTTCGATCTCGATAGCCACAACTTCGCGATTATTCCCGGCGTACGCGTGACGCATCAGTCCACTAAACCGGAAGATCTGTCCGATCTTAGCGCTAACAGCAGCGTGCTCACCGAATCGTCGGTGGCGAATCTGTATGGTAAAAACAGCGACACCCAGGTGCTGCCGTCACTGACGTTCCAGTACGACATTACGCCGCGGCTGATGACCTATCTGCAGTACCAGCGCGGCGCGCAGTTCCCGAATGCCAGCCAGCTGTATGGTTCGTGGAACCTGGGCTCCAGCTATGCCGGCAGCCAGCAGTACGCGCTAATCGGCAACAACGATCTGAAAACCGAGACCAGCGACAATATTGAATGGGGTATCAAGGGCGAAGTCACCGAAGGCATCACCGTGCGTACCGCGCTGTTCTACAACAGCTATAAGAACTTTATCGCCTATACGCGTTATTCGCGCGCCAACAATCCGGGCAAATTCACTAACGTCCCGTCGAATATTTACACCATTTATCAAGCGGAAAACCGCGATAAGGCCTATATCTACGGCGGCGAGATCAGCACTAAATTTAACTTCGGCACCTGGTTTGAGCAGGTGGATGGCCTGAGCGCCACCCTCGCCTGGGGCTATAGCGAAGGGAAATCGAAATCCAGTTACTACGGCGATAAATACGTCGACCTCGACAGCGTCGCGCCAATGAAAGCGATCGTCGGCGTGGCGTGGGACGATCCGGCTAAGCGCTACGGTACGGCGCTGACCGCCACCTTTGTTAAGGGCAAACAGGCCACTGCCACCAGCCGCGAGAGCTACAACAACACCGGCTCCGCCATCGCCGATTCCAGCACCGAATATATGCGCGTGCCGGGCTACGGCATGCTGGACTGGACCGCTTACTGGCAGGTGGCGAAGAACGTTCGCCTCAACGGCGGGGTTTACAACATTACCGACCGTAAATACTGGGACTACCTGAGCAGCCGCAACATCGAGACCAGTACCAATCAGGATGCCAACGATAAAGCGCTGGCTGTGATGCCCGGAAGGACCTGGCAACTGGGCGTGAATATCGATTTCTGATCGCCCGAATAATTACAAACCTGCCCCCCGGCCCGCGGGCCGGGGAAATTCATCGTAGAGAAGGATGTGAATTATGCAAAACGCACACGACGATCTGTGGCAGCGCTACCAGGCCACCAAAGCCCGCTCCACCGCCAAATATGCCCGCGACATCGCCGCAGAGATGGGAATTAGCGAAGCCGAATTAACCGCCGCGCGCGTCGGTCACGATGCCGTGCGTCTGCACGACGACGTACGGGCGATTATCGCCGCCCTGGAGAGCATCGGCGAAACCAAATGCATCTGCCGCAACGAATACGCGGTGCACGAGCAGGTCGGCGAATTTACCCATCAACACCTGAGCGGCCACGCCGGGCTGGTGCTCAACCCGCGGGCGCTCGACCTGCGCCTGTTCCTCAGCCAGTGGTCAAGCGTGTTCCACCTCAACGATAACGGCCGCCAGAGCATCCAGTTCTTTGACCCGCACGGCGATGCGCTGCTAAAGGTTTACGCCACCGGGAAAACCGATATGGCGGCATGGCAAACGCTGGTAGCCAAATTCAGCGAGACGGCGCCCGGCGCGCTGACGATTCGCCCGGCCGACCGCGTGAAGTACGCCGACTCCGCCGACGCCGCGGCGCTGGAAAACGAGTGGCGCGCAATGACCGATGTGCACCAGTTCTTTGGCCTGCTGCGTAAACACAATCTTTCCCGTCAGCAGGCCTTCCGCCTGGTGAGCGACGATCTGGCCTGCCGCATCGACAATAATGCGCTGCCGGGACTGCTGGAAACGGTACGCCAGGACGGCAATGAAATCATGATCTTCGTCGGCAACCGCGGCTGCGTGCAGATCTTCACCGGCGTGCTGGAAAAGCTGGCGCCGATGCGCGGCTGGATCAACATCTTCAATAGCGCCTTTACCCTGCATCTGCGCGAAGACAGCGTGGATGAAATCTGGGTCACCCGTAAACCGACCTCCGATGGCCACGTCACCAGCGTCGAACTGTTTGCCAAAGACGGTACGCAAATCGCCCAGCTGTACGGCCAGCGCAGCGAAGGCCACCCGGAGCAACAACAGTGGCGTGCGCAGGTGGCGCGTCTGTGCGCGGAAGGGCAGCCGGCATGAAACGTTGGGGAATACTGCTTGCCGCACTGCCGCTGTTCGCCAGCGCGGCCGCCGAACGGGTAATTTCCCTCGGCGGCGACGTCACCGAAATTGTCTACGCGCTGAACTCTGGGCAGCAACTGGTGGCGAAAGACAGCACCAGCACCTGGCCTGCCGCCGCGCAGAAGCTGCCGGACGTCGGCTATCTACGGCAGTTAAACGCCGAGGGGATCCTCTCCTTACGCCCGCAGCTGGTACTGGCCAGCACGCAGGCGCAGCCGTCGCTGGTGCTGCAGAAAGTGCAGGACAGCAAGGTGACGGTCGTCAACGTGCCGGGCGGCGATAACCTTGCCGCCATTGATAACAAAATCGCCGTTATCGCCAAAGCATTAGGTAAAACTCCGGCAGGCGACGTGCTGCGCCAGCAGGTCAAGCAGCGGATAGCCGCCATTCCCTCACGGCCTATCGCCAAACGGGTGCTGTTTATCCTCAGCCACGGCGGGATGAATACCATGGTGGCCGGACAGCACACCGCCGCCGATGGCGCGATCCGCGCCGCCGGGCTGCAAAACGCAATGCAGGGCTTTGACCATTATCGCGCGATGTCACAGGAAGGGGTGGCCGCAAGCCAGGCGGATCTGGTGGTGATTTCCGCCGATGGTCTCAAGGGGATGGGCGGCGAAAGCGGGTTATGGAAATTGCCCGGTCTGGCGCAAACGCCCGCTGGCCGCCATAAACAGCTACTGGCGATCGACGATATGGCCCTGCTCGGCTTCGGCCCGCGTACGCCGCAGGCGCTCCTCGAACTGCGGAAAAAAGCGGAGCAGTTGCCCTGATGCGCCCTGCCCTCGTTCGCCATTTGCTGTTGATGACGCTGCTGCTGGTCGCATTGACGCTCTACGCCACCACCCTCGGCGCAATGCGATTGCCATTGATCAACCTGCTGCCCTCCGGCGATGAAATCCTGCGCCATATCTGGCTGACGATCCGTCTGCCGCGAGTGCTGCTGGCGCTGCTGGTCGGCGCCGCGCTGGCGCTGTCCGGCTGCGTGATGCAGGGGCTGTTTCGCAACCCGCTCGCCGACCCGGGGCTGCTGGGTATCAGCAGCGGCGCGGCGCTGGCGGTGGCCTGCTGGCTGGTGTTGCCGCTCAGCGTGCCGGCGCTGTTAGCTCTGTATATGCCGATGCTGGCGGCTTTTATCGGCAGCCTGGCAGTGATGGCAGTGATTTTTATCCTCAGCCGCGCAGGCGACGGTTCGCTGTCGCGGCTGCTGCTGGTGGGGATCGCCATCAACGCTTTATGCGGCGCGCTGGTTGGCGTGCTGGCCTGGCTAAGCAATGATGCTCAGCTACGCCAGCTGTCGCTGTGGGGAATGGGTAGCCTGGGTCAGGCCGAATGGCCGACGCTGCTGGTGGCGGCCAGCCTGATTATTCCGGCGTCAATAGCGGTGTGGCGGATGGCAACACGTCTTAACCTGCTGCAACTCGGCGATGAAGAGGCGCACTATCTCGGCGTTAACGTGCGGGCGATACAGCGGCTGCTGTTGTTATGCAGCGCGGTGCTGGTTGCCGCGGCGGTGGCGATAAGCGGCGTCATCGGCTTTATCGGCCTGGTGGTGCCGCATCTGATGCGAATGTGGCTGGGGGCGGACCACCGCGGGCTTATCCCTGGCTCGCTGCTGGCGGGCGCGATTCTGCTGTTGATTGCCGATACCCTGGCGCGCACCGTCGCCGCGCCGGCGGAGATGCCGGTGGGGCTGCTGACCAGCCTGCTCGGCGCGCCGTGGTTCCTGTGGTTGATATTTCGTCGGGAGAAACCAATCCATGGATAACAACTATCGGGCGCAAGGGCTGTCGCTGCGGCTCGGCCAACGTCAGGTGATTGACCAGGTTTCGCTGACGCTTCGCGGCGGCGAGATGACCGCGCTGATCGGCCCGAACGGCGCGGGCAAATCCACCCTGCTGCGGCTGCTAACCGGCTTCCTTACCCCGGATAGCGGCGAACGCATGATGGACGGCAAAGCGCTGGAGCGTTGGTCGCCGCAGGCGCTATCGCGCCGCCGGGCGGTGATGTTGCAGCGCACTCCACTCCAGGCCGACTGGACGGTGGAAACGGTTATCGCCATGGGGCGCTCGCCGTGGGAAGCGACCGCCAGTCCGCAGACTCTGCGCGATGTTATGGCGGAAACCGGCTGCGATCATTTGCGCGGCAGGCGCTATCCGTCGCTTTCCGGCGGCGAGCAGCAGCGGGTACAGCTGGCCCGCTCTCTCGCGCAGCTGTGGCAAAACGGCGCGCCGCAGGGATGGCTGTTTCTGGATGAACCCACCTCGGCGCTGGATCTCTATTACCAGCAGCATCTGTTACGCCTGCTCAAGCGGCTGACCGCTTCCGGCCAGCTACATGTCTGCGTGGTGCTGCACGATCTCAACCTCGCCGCCCTGTGGGCCGACCAGATTCTGCTGCTGCACCAGGGACAGGTGGTAGCGCAGGGCACGCCGCATCAGGTTATCCAGCAGGAAATCATCCGCCGCTGGTACGGCGCGGACGTGCGCCTCGGCCAGCATCCGGAAAAAGCGATTCCACAGGTTTATCTGGCGCCCTGAACGTCACGTGCGGCCAGCTTAGCGATGGCCGCGCGCCTGAGAATTGGAATCAGGATCGCTGCGTCCACTTCGTCACTTTCCCTCAAATGCCTATCTCCGTTATCATGTCTTCCTCATGCGATAACGACGACAATAATAAAATCGCACTCTATTAAAAATCAGGGACCTGGATAACACCCTATGAGCACAATCGACAATTTAGACGCCCATACCCCAATGATGCAGCAGTATCTGAAGCTGAAGGCTCAGCATCCGGAGATCCTGCTGTTTTACCGGATGGGCGACTTTTACGAGCTGTTTTATGACGACGCCAAACGCGCCTCGCAGCTGCTCGATATCTCGCTGACCAAACGCGGCGCTTCCGCGGGCGAACCGATTCCCATGGCCGGCATTCCCCACCACGCGGTGGAAAACTATCTCGCAAAGTTGGTAAACCAGGGCGAGTCGGTCGCGATTTGCGAACAGATTGGCGATCCGGCCACCACCAAAGGGCCGGTTGAACGCAAAGTGGTACGCATCGTCACGCCGGGCACCATCAGCGATGAAGCGCTGCTGCAGGAGCGCCAGGACAACCTGCTGGCCGCCATCTGGCAGGACAGCAAGGGCTTCGGCTACGCGACGCTGGATATCAGCTCCGGGCGCTTTCGCCTGAGCGAACCGGCCGACCGCGAGACCATGGCGGCGGAACTACAACGTACCAATCCGGCGGAACTGCTGTATGCGGAAGATTTTGCCGAATCGTCACTGATTGAAGGCCGCCGCGGCCTGCGCCGTCGCCCGCTATGGGAGTTCGAAATCGACACCGCGCGCCAGCAGCTCAACCTGCAGTTCGGCACCCGCGATCTGGTGGGCTTCGGCGTCGAAAACGCCCCGCGCGGGCTGTGCGCCGCCGGCTGCCTGTTGCAGTACGTAAAAGATACCCAGCGCACCTCGCTGCCGCACATCCGCTCCATCACCATGGAACGCCAACAGGACAGCATCATTATGGATGCCGCCACCCGTCGCAATCTGGAGATCACCCAGAATCTCGCCGGCGGCGTTGATAACACCCTTGCCTCGGTGCTCGACTGCACGGTCACGCCGATGGGCAGCCGCATGCTCAAACGCTGGCTGCATATGCCGGTACGCGATACCGCGGTGCTGGTTGAACGCCAACAAACCATCGGCGCCTTACAGGAACGCTATACCGAGCTGCAGCCGGTGCTGCGTCAGGTCGGCGACCTTGAGCGTATTCTGGCGCGTCTGGCGCTGCGTACCGCCCGCCCACGCGATTTAGCCCGTATGCGCCATGCCTTCCAGCAGCTGCCGCTGCTGCGCGAGCTGCTGGCCGACGTTGACTGTCTGCCGGTGCAACAGCTGCGCGAGAAAATGGGCGAGTTCGCCGAACTGCGTGAACTGCTGGAACGCGCGATCATCGACGCGCCGCCAGTGCTGGTGCGTGACGGCGGCGTTATCGCTCCGGGTTATAATGAAGAGCTGGATGAGTGGCGGGCGCTGGCCGATGGCGCGACCGATTATCTCGACAAACTGGAAATCCGCGAACGCGAGCGGCTGGGCCTTGATACCCTGAAGGTCGGCTACAATGCCGTTCATGGTTACTACATCCAGATCAGCCGCGGCCAGAGCCAGCATGCGCCGATCCACTATGTGCGCCGCCAGACGCTGAAAAACGCCGAGCGCTACATTATTCCTGAACTGAAGGAATACGAAGATAAGGTCCTGACGTCTAAAGGCAAGGCGCTGGCGCTGGAAAAACAGCTCTATGACGACCTGTTCGAAAAGCTGCTGCCGCATCTGGCCGACTTACAAACCAGCGCCAGCGCGCTGGCCGAGCTGGACGTACTGGTGAACCTCGCGGAACGCGCGGAGACCCTGAACTACTGCTGCCCGACCTTTATCGATAAACCCGGTATTCGCATTACCGAAGGCCGCCACCCGGTGGTGGAGCAGGTGCTGAAAGAGCCGTTTATCGCCAACCCGCTGCAGCTGGCGCCGCAGCGCCGCATGCTGATCATCACCGGCCCGAACATGGGCGGTAAAAGTACCTATATGCGCCAGACCGCGCTGATTGCGCTGCTGGCCTATATCGGCAGCTACGTGCCGGCGCAGAAAGTAGAAATTGGCCCGATCGATCGCATCTTTACCCGCGTCGGCGCGGCAGATGACCTGGCGAGCGGCCGTTCCACCTTCATGGTGGAGATGACCGAAACCGCCAATATTCTGCACAACGCCACCGAACACAGCCTGGTGCTGATGGACGAGATTGGTCGCGGCACGTCTACCTACGACGGTCTGTCGCTGGCGTGGGCCTGCGCGGAGAATCTGGCAAATAAGATCAAAGCGTTGACCCTGTTCGCCACCCACTACTTCGAGCTCACCCAGTTGCCGGAAAAAATGGAAGGCGTGGCCAACGTGCACCTCGATGCGCTGGAGCATGGCGATACCATCGCCTTTATGCACAGCGTGCAGGACGGCGCGGCCAGCAAGAGCTATGGCCTGGCGGTCGCCGCGCTGGCGGGAGTGCCGAAAGAGGTGATCAAGCGCGCGCGGCAGAAACTGCGCGAGCTGGAGAGCATTTCGCCAAATGCCGCCGCCACGCAGGTTGATGGTACGCAGATGTCGCTGCTCTCCGCGCCGGAAGAGACCTCGCCGGCGCTGGAAGCGCTGGAGAATCTTGACCCGGATTCGCTGAGCCCGCGTCAGGCACTGGAGTGGATCTACCGCCTGAAAAGCCTGGCGTAATTAACCGTTAAATAACAAAAAGCCTGGCGTCATCGTCAGGCTTTTTGTTTTTAGCATCAGTTATATTGCAGGGTGATCGTCCCGGTGGCATTGGCGGTACCGGGGGTAATGGTTTCCCCTATTTTATGGTAGTTAGCCCGGAAGGTCAGAGTTTCATTGGCGGAAGCGCCGCCAGGGTTGGTCGCGTCAGCATAGGTACTGGCCGTGCCGGTATCTCCGGAAAAGGGCGTAGCGCCATCAGCGTCGGTCCCCGCAGACCAGGTTGAAGTGTCACTGCGCTTTGAGTAAAAGATCGGTATCGTCTGGCCTGCGCTCATCAACACATAGAACCCGCCATTGGGAAGTTTTCTTTCCAGCTGTACCCCCACCCCCGTCGCCGTACTCCCGTCGCCATTATCGGATAGCGCAATCGTTGAATCATCTCCCGCCACCGTCGCCGCATTCATGGTCATCGAGACATTGGTTCCCGGCTCGCAGGTCAGATTGACGTTTTTTTCCGGACCGGAATAGACGTAGCCGGTACTATCAAATGCCGACACTTCGACATCCCCCATTGGGAAGTTGAGACTCGCCACATCCGCCGTACAGCCCATCGCATGTACTTCAACCGTGGTGGTCGACAGCGTCAGCGTGGAGGCGATGTCGCCATCACTGCTATCAATACTCTGCGTTTCGCGATAATCGACCCGCGCCAGCGGGCTCGGAACGTTAAACGTACCGCTGGTTATCGGCCCGCCGGTGGCGATAATCTGCACCCGATAGGCGGAGTTATTGAGGGTGTGGTCAGAGCCTGCCCCGGCATCGTGTTCCTGCCAGCTGTTATCGATCGCCCGTTCGTCATCAAACGGACCCGCCTGATTAATGGTATAGACGCGGATACCGAGCCCGGTGGCGGTTGAACCATTGGTCAACGGATAGACATTATCCTGCAGCGGGCTGGCGGTGGTTAACGCGCCGGCGTAGTGAAAACCAACGTAATAGGACCCCGCACAGTTCTTGATGGTTGTCGTGCCGCCGGACATATATCCGGAGTCATAAAGGATCTCGCCCGGCGCATAATTTTTACTGGAGACCAGTAGCTGCTGCGGCATCGCGACATAAGATTGCGACGGGGTGTCGTCGGTACGATGACAAACCGCCTGGACCGCCAGCGGAAACAGCCCCAGCAATAACAGGGTGGGATATAAAAATTTTAACACGTTGTTTGCCTTAAATCGGGGTTAATTATAGGTCACGTTCAACGTGACCGCGGAGCTGAATTTACCCGCCGTTGGGGCGCCATGAGGGGTGTACATGCGGGCAATAAATTTCAATGCGCCCGCGCCATTTTCAATGGGTACCGGATAACTCACCCCATTGGCCAGCGCCACGTGGATAGCTGGATAATCGAACAACTGCAATCCAACATCGGTAGCGCCATCGGCATCAGGCGTCACCTGATTGGCATAAATGACCGAGCCATAGGTCGGGTCTTCGGAATAGGGCGTGCCGGTGAAGGTGACTGTGGCCTGGCTGATTTCAGCAGTACAGCTGTCAAAACTGATGGTGACTGGAACATTACCGGTGTTACCGCCGGCAACAGAAAAGTCTCCTTTATAGTATTTCCCCAGATCTACGGTTTCAGGATTGGTGACATTACAGGTTCCTGCGGCAATCCTGCCGTGAAAGGTAATATCACGTGTCTCCCGGAGATTATTATCCCCAGCCAGAGCTGACATTGCGCTAACCAGCATCCCCGCGAAAAACAGAACAGCATATAAAAATTTTGACATGTCTCCTGCCTTTTATCAGGTAACTAGTTATAAACAACGTTCAGGGTGACGACGCTCTGGAACTCCCCGGTGCCGGGGTTGTGGCCTGGAGTTGCCATTCTTGCGATAAAAATGATTTCACCGGCATGGCTGTCTGACTCGAGAGTGACGTCATGACTCTGCCCGTTAGACATTTGCCAGTGATCCGCATCAGTTAATAATTCCAGTGCAACATCGGTTGCGCCGCCCCCCTCTGCCGTAATCCCGTTGGCAAAATAGAATGGCTGGGTTCCATCTACGGCACCGGTAAACGCTACCGTCGCTTTAGTCAGCGAGGGAGAACAGTTAGTGAAAGAGACAGTGAACGGGACATTGTCCGTGCTATCGCCTTCATTAATAAAATCCGTTGGCAGATAGGTTCCTAGTTCAACGGTCGCGGGATAACTAACATTACAGCTGCCTGCCACAATATTCCCCGTGACGCTGAAGTTAATGACATCCTGTGTGTTGTACGCCAGCGCAGACGGCAGCCCGGCAACGAAAAGCAGGCTCGTCGCCGCCATGCGTCGGACGGTAGCAAAATGAAAGCGTGACATCAGTGAGCCCCCTGGACGGGATGGCATATCCCGTTGATAAACAGAATATCGGCCTGCGACTTCGCGCCCGCCAGTGTGTAGTCAACGGCACACTGTTTGTTCGCCCCGTCGCCCCACTTGACCATCAGTTGCCCTTTATCGGCGAGACCAACCAGGTACACTTCGCCACTGTCGCCGACGATGCTGCTGCGGGTGTCGTCCGAATCATCGCTGGTTTGCGTGACTACCGCGCCGAACGGCACCGGCTTACCGTTGAAGATCAACGTCATCATCGCCTTCCGGCCAATCCAGGTGTTGTACTTCACGCGGACCACCGCGCCTTTGGTCGGCACCACGGTTTTGGCGACGTTATCAATGGCCGCGGTGGCATCGCTGGCCTCCACGGTATTGAGGGAAATCTGATTACTGTGGTACGGACGCACGTACGGCACAATCGCATTACCAAAGTAGTCGGTATGGACGTTAGTCTGGCCATTGATCGGCACCCCGGAGACGCCCGGCGTTTCCACCAGCGCTACGCTGTCATTCAACTGACGGGCCAGGGTAATACCGCCGCTGTGAACCACCATTCCACCGCGCAGGCTATAGTTCAGACGACGGCTGTAGTCGTCGTAGCTGTAACCGGCGGACACATCGGCATACGAGCTCTGGTAGCCGACGGTAACGTTGCCGTTGGTCGCTTCTGAATCGGCGTTATAGCCTTCCGACACCTGCCAGTTGAGCTGGTTTTGCTGCATTGCGGTGCCGGAAATACCGATGTTATGCGTGGTATCGCCGTGTTTGCTGCTGTTCATCGAGTAGTTAGCCGAAATCGACTGCGCCGCTTCACTATTGCTGAAGGCGCTGAACGGTACGCTAAAGTTAAGCGAGAAGACGTTATCGTCATCGTATTCATCGGAATCGTTGCCATAACCGCCATCAACGTTTTTCGTGTGCGCATAGTTCAGCGAGTACGATACCGGCCCCAGCGTGCTGCTGAAGCCGAGGTTCAGCGAGTCGGCGTGCTGGCTATTCCAGTAGGAGGCGTCATACATGGTCAGGGACAACGTACCGAAAGGCAGCGTCTGTGAGATAGTCACGTCGAAACGATTACGTTCGCGACCGTTATCGATGGCGCTGTTGCCCGGGTCCCAATCATTGAGGAAATCCTGGAACGACAGATAACCGCGGGTTGAGAATTTGTAGCCAGCCACCGCAATATCGGTGTTGGTCTGCTGCAGCGTCTTGCTGTAGCGCACGCGGTACGACTGGCCGCTATGGTGTTCCATCTGCCGTATATTGTCCGGTTGCGGGACATCCGCCCACGACTGTGAAATATCAAAAGAGAGCGCCCCGGCGCTGCCGAGGTTAAACCCGGTACCGGCAATCAGGTTGGAGTATTTGTCTTCCGCCTGAATATAACCGCCGTACAAGGTCACGCCTTTGCCGACGCCCCAGGCCGCCGATCCCTGGACAAAGTTAAAGTCTTCCGCCCGCGAATCCGATCCGTCCTGGCGGGTTTTACCCGCCACCAGACCATACTGCACCTGTCCTTCACGCTGTAGCACCGGCAATGTGGCGTAAGGGACGATGAAGCTACTTTGCGAACCATCAGACTCCTTGATCACCACTTTCAGGTCGCCGGAGCTACCGGTCGGGTACATATCGCTGAATTCGAATGGCCCCGGCGGCACTGTGGCCTTATAGATGCTGTGTCCATTCTGGTACACGGTGACCTCGGCGTTGCTGCGGGCGATACCGCGGATCACCGGCGCGAAGCCCTGCATGCTGTCCGGCTTCATATCATTATCGGAATACATCTGTACCCCGGTAAAACCCACGCTATCAAACACGCCGCCTCGGGTGGTGCCCTGCCCGAGAACCAGTTGGCTTTTCAGGGATTTAATATCGCGGGAAGCGTAGGTGTACACCGAATCCCACTCACTTTCGGATTCAGAGTGGCTGTAGGTGGAATAGTTACGCAAACGCCACGCCCCCAGGTTCAGCCCCGGCTGTAGGCTGACGAACTGGTTGCTACTGTCCACGCCATTACGGTGGTGCAAATCCTGCTGACCAGAGACGCTGTAGTTAAGCAAACCGGCGGCAATACCTTCATCCCATCGCTCTGGCGAAACGTAGCCACGGGCGGTGTTGAGCAGGGCAACCTGCGGGATAGTGAGATCAAAGCGCTGATTCGCCAGATCCATTTTCTGTTCCAGACCCGGAATAGCCTGCATGCTGGCGCACTCGCTGGTTTTGTCCTGTTCGCTAAAGTAGTTATCGACCCGCACATTCCAGGCTTTCAGCTCAGACACGCTCAGGCACGCCCCCACAACCTGTCCGGCAGTGGTGTTCTTGTCGTCCGACAGCTTGCGAAAGGAAATGGTTTTAGTATCCACCAGGCTACCGTTGATATAAATATCGACGTTATAGTCACCAGGCGGTACCTCATCTTTGGCAAACAGACTGAGATCCATCATTGGCGTCTCTGTACTATCCGTTTCCAAAAGACGAGGGTTAAAATGTTCCTGAGCAATGGCGCTGAAAGAACTGAAGGCAATACTGAGCCCCAGCCCTAAAGAAAGGACATAGGTATGCTTAACTTTTTCCATTATTACCCTGTATCCGTACGGGATACGTACCGTGCCGATTAATATGAAGAGACTTTGTCCTGACCTTTCACGCCGTAATCATTAATCAGCGACCAGGTCACTTTGCCGTGGGAGGGGATCTTCCCTTCGGAAATATTCAGCGTGGAGAACGGCGCGACAAAATATTGGCCGCTGAGCGCATGATTATTAATTTCTATGCTGGAGAAGTTCATATAAAACGGCGTCGGATTATTGACCTGCACACCGCCGGCAGCTGGCTTCCATACCACTTTATTTGCACTGCTTTCCGGCGACTGGCCTTTGAGCGCAACCGGGCGATAGATCAGCTTAATTTTCGAATTAATGGCAATCTGCATGGTATTTTTGCCAGCAGAACTATCATCCGTAGCGGGAATACCTTTTACGTTTAGCCACAATAATGATTCGCGATCTTCCGGAACCGGCATCCCTGAACGAACAATCCGGATTGACGCTTTTTTCCCGGCTTCGAGGCGAAACAGCGGCGGCGTAATAATCATAGTTTCTTTTTTCAGCGCGCTACCTTCGGCGGGACTGACCCAGGATTGCACCAGATTGGTAACTTTGTCCGAGTTTTCCACGGATAACGAGGCGGCCTGATGGGAGCCGTCAAAAATCACCCGCGTTCCGCCGGTAACGATACTGGCAGACGCATTCAGACTGGCAACGGCGGCCACACAAAAAACAAAAGCTGCGATGGGTTTCATTATGCAATGCACTCACAGAAATATAAGGAGGGTTTCCCCTCCTTCAGGATTAGTTATAACGGACGTTATAGGTCACGACGGACTGAACCGTACCAGCAACAGCCTGATCAACAGCAATCATCGATGCGGTGTAGGTCTCGGTAGCAGAGCCAGAGTCCAGGGTAATAGGATCGTTGTCTGCATTGTTCTTCACGATGGTGCCATTAGAACCGCCTTGCTTCAGTTGAACGGCAACGTTTTGTGCAGCAGTGACGCCAACCCCAGAGGCAGTATTCGCGAAGTACGAGTCATCACCAGCCACCGGGTCAACCGGCGCAGAGAAGACAATATTGACATTGGACGCAGTCGGGCACTGGTCCAGATTAAAAACGAACTGTTTCGGCGCGCCGAGGTCACCTTTTGCTACCAAATCAGTTGCTGCCACGCTGCCCAGTTCAACGGTTGCATCCGGAGTACCGCCATCAACAGTGATATTGCAACCCGTCTCCAGCACTTCACCGTTAAAGGTAATGGTGTTAGATGCCATCGCTGCCGCGCTCATGCCAAAAGTCAGAACCAGAGCTGCGCCGATTTTAGTAAGTTTCATTCTTTAATATCCCAATAAAAATAATAAACATCGCAATTATTAATTGTTGTCAAAATGACAACCGAAAAGCATTATCAACAAACGCCCATTAAATAATGCACGTTCAGTGATAATGTTTATTAACTCGTTTAGAAAAAATGGACGTCAATATGTATTTTAAAATACCCCATCGAGTCCATATTTAGACTACAAGATATTTACAGATTGATTCAAATTGGATGCATTTAATTAAAAACTTATGGAGGGTTGACTGTTTAAAAAACACCCAGAGAGAAGCAGAAATGAGTAATGATAGCTGACAGGATGTGAATTATAATCCTTAATGATTAAGTCACTAGTTATAATCTAATTGAAAATAGTTGTCACGCCCTTTAATTCTAAATAAAAAGGCCCGGAATATCCGGGCCAGTGATTTAACGCTTTTCTTCCGCCAACAGCGGTGGAATATGCGGCACCTGTGGCGCTTCATCAATATCTTTCTGCGTCATGCGGAACGCTTGCGGATAATGTTCGCGGCTGGTACGACGCAGCGGTTCGGTATTACGCCAGGTATAGAGGCAGTGCTGACACTGGTAAACGATCCACACCCCTTTTACCGGCGACGTCGCCATCACTTCAATCTGTTCATCAGCACAACGTGGACAAATCATCTTCTTCTCCTTATTTACGGTTGGCCAACATGGCGGTCAGTTTTTCAGCCCAGGCTTTGGTTTCCGGTAAATCCTGAACCGGCTGGCTGTAGTGACCGCGAAGGTCAGGCGCAACCGGGGTGGTGGCGTCGATAATCAGTTTGTCGGTGATCCCCGCCGGACTGGAACCTGGGTCGAGCTCCAGTACCGACATGTTCGGCAACTGTACCAGGTCGCCCGCCGGGTTGACCTTCGAGGAGAGCGCCCACATCACCTGCGGCAGGTTGAACGGATCGACATCTTCATCGACCATAATCACCATTTTCACGTAACCGAGGCCGTGCGGGGTAGTCATCGCCCGTAATCCCACCGCGCGGGCAAAACCGCCGTAGCGTTTTTTGGTGGAGATAATCGCCAGCAGGCCATGGGTGTACATGGCGTTGACCGCCTGCACTTCCGGGAACTCCGCCTTCAGCTGCTGGTACAGCGGCACGCAGGTCGCCGGGCCCATCAGATAGTCGATTTCGGTCCACGGCATTCCGAGATACAACGATTCAAAAATCGGTTTTGTGCGATAAGAGACTTTATCGATACGCACCACCGTCATATTGCGGCCGCCTGAGTAGTGGCCGGTGAACTCGCCGAACGGCCCTTCGATTTCACGCTTGCGCCCTTCAATCACCCCTTCAAGGATAACCTCTGAGCCCCAGGGAACGTCAAAGCCGGTCAGCGGCGCGGTGGCGATGGGATACGGGCTTTCGCGCAGCGCGCCCGCCATCTCATATTCTGACTGATCATATTTCAGCGGCGTGGCGCCCATCAGGGTAATAATCGGATCGTTACCCAGGGTGATGGCAATGGGCAGATCCTCACCGCGCTCTTCCGCTTTATGCAGATGCAGCGCGATATCGTGCATCGGTACCGGCTGCAGGCCCAGTTTGCGCTTGCCTTTCACTTCCATCCGGTAAATACCGACGTTCTGCTTGCCGAAGTTGTCCGGGTCAAGCGGATCGCGCGAAACCACACAGGCTTTGTCGAGATAGAAACCACCGTCGCCATCGTTCAGGCGGAACAGCGGCAGAATATCGAACAGGTTGATATCGTCGCCATCAACGGTGTTTTCCGCCCACGCCGGATTGGCGCGACGCTCCGGCGTTACCGGGAATTTATCCCAGCGGCGAATAAATTCATCAATCTGCTTTTTCACCGGCGTGTTTGGCGGCAGCCCCAGCGAAATCGCGTGGTTTTGCCAGGAACCGATGGTGTTCATGGCGACACGGGCGTCGGTAAAGCCGCGAATGTTATCGAACCATAGCGCCGGCGCGCCGTCGCCGATGCGCCCAGTGGCGTTAGCGGCAGCGGCGAGGTCCGGCTCGGCATTCACCTCTTCGCTAATTTTTAGCAGTTGCCCCTGCTCATCCAGCGCCTGCAAAAAGCTGCGTAAATCATCAAAAGCCATGACTAATTCTCCTGTGATAAATTCCCGACCGCGCGTAAGCCGTTCCAGCGACGCGCTTTGTGGTATTCGAGACCAAACTGATCCAGCACCCTGGTCACGATATGGTTGGTGATATCCTCTACCGTTTCCGGGTGGTTGTAATAGGCAGGCATGGGCGGCACCATCGCCACGCCCATGCGCGACAGCGCCAGCATGTTCTCCAGATGAATGGTGCTCAGGGGCATTTCACGCGGCACCAGAACCAGCTTGCGCCCCTCTTTCAGCACCACGTCCGCCGCGCGGCCGACTAACCCTTCCGCATAGCCAGCGCGAATACCCGCCAGCGTTTTCATGCTGCAGGGGATAACAATCATGCCGTCGGTACGAAACGATCCTGATGAGATGGTCGCGGCCTGATCCGCAGGGCTATGGCAGAAGTCCGCCAGCGCGGCGACATCACGAGCGCTATAGGGCGTTTCCAGCTCAATGGTGGTTTTTGCCCATTTCGACATGACCAGATGCGTTTCCACATCCGGCATTTCATTCAGCGCCTGTAACAGCGCGACGCCTAACGGCGCGCCGGTCGCCCCGGTCATCCCAATAATCAGTTTCATTCGCTACCTCATACATTGTTCGTATACGAACCTTTGTATTAAAACTACGCTCATTCTTAGGGGATCTCAATATCGTTCGTACACGATCGCATCAATAATCAAAAAAATGAGATGTGAAAAGAAGCCGAAAATACGGCTATCATAAAGGTGATATTTTTGTGACGGAGTGTCCATGGAGTTACGTAACGAGGCGTTCCACCTTCTACGCCAGCTTTTTCAACAGCATACCGCGCGCTGGCAGCATGAATTACCGGAACTGACCAAGCCGCAATACGCGGTGATGCGCTCGGTCGCCGAACATCCTGGTATCGAGCAGGTGACGCTTATCGAAGCGGCCGTCAGCACGAAAGCGACGCTGGCGGAGATGCTTAGCCGGATGGAGAAACGCGGGCTGGTACGCCGCGAACACGATCCGAGCGATAAACGTCGCCGCTTTGTCTATCTGACGAATGAAGGGCAGGCGCTGCTGGCAAATTCCATGCCGCAGGGCAACCGGGTCGATGAAGAATTTTTGAGCCGCCTTAACGAAGAGGAGCGCGCGCAGTTTTCCCGGCTGGTGCTGAAAATGATGGAAAGTAAAAACGCGGATTAAGCGGTTCGTTCGCGCAGAAAATCGATAAATGCCCGGACCTTGGTTGGCACATGCTGCGCGTCCGGGTAGACGGCGTATACCCCCTGCGATGGAAAAATATACTCTGGCACTACCCGCACCAGCTCCTGCCGCGCGATAGCTTCGGCCACCAGCCACTCCGGGAGCAGCGCCACCCCGCTTCCCGCCAGCGCGAAGCCCATTAACGCTTGTGCACTATCGGCTGAGATCCGCGGTGGTTGCGTAATTTCAAAAGCGATCGATTGCCCTTCGACGGTCAGGAGCTGCCAGCGCAGCGGCGTCGCTAAGCGCTCGTTAACTATCCACTCCGCCTGTGCCAGGTCGGCAAGCGTGCGCAGCGGATGTTTATCCAGCCAAATCGGCGAGGCCACGGGCACGATGGCGAAACGCGAAATCCGGGCCGCATGATAGCGTGAATCGGCCAGGGTCCCGAGGCGTATCGCGACATCAAAACGTTCAGAGATCAAATCCGCGTGATAAGACGATGAGACGTGACGCACCCGCAGCGCCGGATGTCGACGAGCAAATTCCGCCAGTGCCGGGATAATCACCTGGGCGCCATATTCCGGGGTGGTGGTGATCCGCAGTTCACCGCTTAACCCGGCGTGGCTGGCGCGCACCTCATCCTGTAAATTCTCCGCGTCTTTCAACAGCCCGACGCCGCGCTGGTAAAACACCGCCCCGGCTTCGGTGAGCGTTAACCGGCGCGTCGAACGCAGCAGCAACGTCACCCCCAATTCACTCTCTAGCTGGCGAACGTTAAAACTGACCACCGCTTTGGTCTGCCCAAGCGCCGCCGCCGCGGCAGTAAAGCTTCCGGCATCAACAACGGCGACAAACATGGTAACGCGCTGCAGGTTTAGCATTTGAATAGAGCTTATTGTCAAAAATTTTTAGACAGTATATCCCTGAAAAGCGCATTTATCCGCCCCTGAGACGCGGTTTACAGTAATCCCCTGCATTGCCTGCAGCTTAATCCGGAGAAAACATGAACCCATGGATCCAAGAAGTTATCGACGCCCACGTGATCATTGAACAATGGCTGGGCCGGAAAGAAGGTAGCGCACAAGCGCTGATGAGCCGTTTTGCGCAAGAATTTACAATGGTTCCTATCAGCGGCGCTAAGATGGATTACCCGACGGTAAGCGGCTTTTTCCATAGCGCTGGCGGCAGCCGCCCGGGATTAAGTATCGTGGTTGATAATGCGCAGGTGTTGAGCGAATGGCATGACGGCGGCGCGGTGCTCTACCGCGAAAGCCAGACCCTGCCGGAACGAGGCGAAGTCGTGCGCTGGTCCACGGCGATATTTCAACGCATTGAGGGAAAAATCCTCTGGCGTCACCTGCAGGAAACCCGTATCGGTTAATGCAAAGGAAAAGGCCCAATCGCTGGATTGGGCCTTTTTGAGAGAAAACGATTTATTCGCGGAATAGCGCTTCGATGTTTAGCCCCTGTCCCTGCAGGATCTCCCGCAGGCGGCGCAGGCCTTCCACCTGAATCTGACGCACGCGTTCGCGGGTCAGGCCGATTTCACGACCCACATCTTCAAGCGTTGCGGCTTCATATCCCAGCAGCCCGAAACGACGAGCCAGTACTTCGCGCTGTTTGGCGTTCAGTTCGAACAGCCATTTGACGATGCTTTGTTTCATATCATCGTCCTGCGTGGTGTCTTCCGGGCCGTTGTCTTTTTCATCGGCCAGAATATCCAGCAGCGCTTTTTCTGAGTCACCGCCCAGCGGGGTATCCACTGAGGTAATGCGCTCGTTCAGACGCAGCATACGGCTAACGTCATCAACCGGTTTATCCAGCTGTTCGGCTATCTCTTCGGCGCTTGGCTCGTGGTCCAGCTTATGCGACAACTCGCGCGCGGTACGCAGATAAACGTTCAGCTCTTTCACAATATGGATGGGTAAACGAATGGTACGGGTTTGGTTCATAATCGCCCGTTCAATCGTTTGACGGATCCACCAGGTGGCGTAGGTTGAAAAACGGAACCCACGCTCCGGGTCAAACTTCTCAACTGCGCGGATCAGGCCGAGGTTACCTTCTTCAATCAGATCCAGCAGCGCCAGACCACGATTGCTGTAACGACGAGCAATCTTCACCACCAGACGCAGGTTACTTTCAATCATGCGACGGCGTGAAGCAACATCTCCACGTAGTGCGCGACGGGCGAAATAGACTTCTTCTTCGGCCGTCAGCAGCGGGGAATAACCAATCTCACCAAGATACAGCTGTGTCGCATCGAGAACGCGCTGGGTGGCGCCTTGCGACAGCAGCTCTTCCTCAGCCAGATCGCTATCACTGGGTTCCTCTTCTACTAAGGCTTTCTCGTCGAAAACCTCCATTCCGTTCTCATCAAATTCCGCGTCTTCATTTAAATCATGAACTTTCAGCGTATTCTGACTCATAAAGGTGGCTCCTACCCGTGATCCCTGAGCAAAGCACCTTCCGCGACCCATCACTAAACGACGCCGGAGTTATCCTCTTTATGCCTCCACTGAAGGAGGCATATCGCGACCGCCCTGGCGCCTTTCATGGTGTTACGCTTATCCGTACTTTGCCAAATTATCGCTGCGGTAAGTACTGCAGCGGGTTGACGGATTTCCCCTTGTAACGAATTTCAAAATGTAATCTTGTTGAGCTGGTTCCGGTGCTACCCATGGTAGCGATTTTCTGCCCCGCTTTGACTTCCTGTTGCTCCCGAACCAGCATGGTATCGTTATGAGCGTAGGCACTCAGGTAATCATCGTTGTGTTTGATGATAATAAGATTACCGTAACCGCGCAGTGCGTTACCGGCATAGACGACGCGCCCATCGGCGGTCGCGACAATAGCCTGTCCTTTACTGCCTGCAATGTCGATACCTTTATTGCCGCCTTCCGCGCCGCTAAAGTTCTCGATAACCTTGCCATCAGTCGGCCAGCGCCATGATGAGATCGGCGAACTGGTAGACGTACTGCTTGCAGTCGGTTGGGTTGTGCTAACGGTTGATGGCGCCGTAACCGGAGCGACCGCTGTCGTGGTCGTTGCTGGTTTATTATTCGGCAACATCTTAGTAGCACTCTGTTCACCTGAAGATTCAGAATACGTAATAGTCGGTTGTGACGCAACCACTGCGGTGGATTTTTGTGCAGAAGTTGTGGTGGCCGTCGCACCGCCGCTTGCTTGCGCGCTAGCCTGAGATACCGGGTTTTCGCCGGTGATCGGCTGGCCTGCGGAGTTGCCGACCTGCAGCACCTGGCCCACGTTCAGCGCGTACGGCGCCGGGACGTTGTTGCGTTCCGCAAGATCGCGGAAATCGTTGCCGGTGACCCATGCGATATAGAACAGGGTATCGCCGCGCTTAACGGTATAGGTGCTGCCGCCGGTGTAGCTGCCTTTCGGAATATCGCCATATTTACGGTTGTAAACGATCTTACCGTTCACCGTCTGTACCGGCTGCTGAGCCATCGGCTGAACCTGGGTCGGCTGAGTCTGAATTGGCTGGGTCTGCATCGGCTGAATCGGCTGAGCCGGCGGAACTTGCTGCGCGCCGGAGGATGGCGGTGTAATCAGCATCCCGGAATTGGTGCTGGAGGACGCAGCGCCGCTTGCCGAATTCACCGGCGCAGGCGGATTATTGGTATTTGTACACCCGGCCAGCCAGAGTGAAACCAGTGACAACGCCGCAATACGGCTTACGGTAAATTTTGGGCTTCCCGCGCTCATTTATCCCCCAGGAATATGTTAACTGCCAATATCTTGCTTACCGGGCAGCGCCCGGCCAGGACACTGAAAAATGTGTCCACCCTACGCCTAAACTTAGGCAAAAAAAACCTGGAATAATCCGGGTTCAGGCCAGTTCCCCTCTGACGAGCGGAACAAAGCGAACGGCTTCGACGGTATCGATGAAAAATTCGCCGCCGCGGCGACGGATCCGCTTCAGGTACTGATGTTCTTCACCGACAGGCAAAACCAGCACGCCGCCTTCATCAAGCTGCGCCATCAGCGCGGTCGGAATTTCCGGCGGCGCGGCGGTGACGATAATCGCGTCAAAAGGCGCGCGAGCCTGCCAACCCTGCCATCCATCGCCATGACGGGTTGAAACATTATGTAAATCAAGTTGTTTAAGACGCCGACGCGCCTGCCACTGCAGGCTCTTAATCCGCTCAACCGAGCAGACGTGGTGCACGAGGTGCGCCAGGATCGCCGTCTGATAGCCGGAGCCGGTGCCGATTTCCAGCACCCTTGAGTCCGGCGTCAGTTCCAGAAGCTCCGTCATCCGCGCCACCATATAAGGCTGCGAGATGGTTTGCCCCTGGCCAATCGGCAGCGCGGTGTTTTCCCACGCCTTATGTTCAAAGGCTTCATCAACGAATTTTTCGCGCGGAACCTGCGCGATTGCCTCGAGGACTCGCTCATCGACGATGCCCTGAGTGCGTAGCTGATTCAACAAACTTTCAACACGTTTACTTACCATTGCGTATCAACCCCGACGCGTTCTAACCAATCGGTTACCACCTCATGTGCCTGATGAGCGGTTAAATCGACATGCAATGGCGTTACGGAAACATAGCCTTCATCCACCGCCGCAAAATCGGTCCCCGGCCCGGCATCGCGCTTATCTCCCGGCGGGCCGATCCAGTACAGCGTATTGCCGCGCGGATCTTTTTGCGGGATGACCTGGTCGGCCGGATGCCGGTTACCGCAGCGGGTGACGCGAATGCCTTTGATTTGCTCGAGGGGAAGATCCGGCACGTTGATGTTGAGGATCCGCCCGGTACGCAGCGGCTCGCGGCTTAACGCGCGCAGAATGGTGCACGTCACTGCCGCCGCGGTATCGTAATGTTGATAGCCGTTCAGCGAAACGGCAAGGGCGGGAAAACCAAGATGGCGGCCTTCCATCGCGGCCGCGACGGTACCGGAATAGATAACATCATCGCCAAGATTGGGGCCCGCGTTGATTCCTGAGACCACAATATCCGGGCGCGGGCGCATCAGCGCGTTAACGCCGAGATAGACGCAGTCGGTCGGCGTGCCCATCTGGACGGCGATATCGCCATTTTCAAAGGTGAACGTGCGTAGAGAAGATTCCAGCGTGAGCGAATTTGAGGCGCCGCTGCGATTACGATCGGGTGCAACAACCTGGACCTCGGCAAATTCGCGTAAGGCCTTCGCCAGGGTTTGGATCCCCGGCGCGTGGATACCGTCATCGTTACTCAGCAATATTCGCATAGTCACCCGTTGTATTGATAAGTTCCCTTACCACGCTGGTGGCAAAACTTCCCGCTGGCAGCCAGAAGCGCAGTTCAACAGTGACATCATCCCACCAGTTCCAGCACAATTGCTGCGGATACAGCAGCATCGCCCGGCGCGCGGCTTCAACTTTTTCGCGCGTCAGCAGCGCCTGTAGCGACGTTTCTTCGGCTATCGCGGCTTGCTCGGCGGCCAGCGCGTCGCGTTGGCTGCCCCAGTCGCCGCTGCCCGGCAGCGCAGCGGTAATCATCAGCTCGCGGTTATCGACCCGCGTCTGCAATTCCGCCAACTCTTCGGTGGTTGCCACAAACCAGCTTCCGCGCCCCGCTAATTGTAGCGCATCGCCATCAACAACCTGATTAAATTCCGTTTTTTTTAATCTAATTGCAACTTGCTGATTAAACAACGCGCTGCGAGCCGCCGACAACCAAAAACTGCGTTTATTGCGATCGCGCACCGGTTCGCCGCTCTCGGCCCAGCGCAAAGCGCCCTGCAGGTTACTGCCGCCGATACCAAAGCGTTGCGCGCCAAAATAGTTCGGCACGCCGCCGTCGGCAATCGCCTGCAAGCGCTTTTCGACATCGTCGCGTTCGCTGATTTCCCGCAGGATCAGCGTGAACTGGTTGCCCTTCAGCGCGCCTAAACGCAGCTTACGCTTATGGCGGGCATACTCCAGCACCTGGCAGCCTTCGAGCTGAAACTTGCTCAGATCCGGCATCTCTTTGCCCGGCACGCGGGCGCACAGCCACTGTTCGGTGACCGCGTGCTTATCCTTTTGCCCGGCAAAGCTCACTTCGCGCGCATGGATTTTAAGGAATTTCGCCAGCGCATCGGCAACAAAACGGGTGTTGCAGCCATTTTTCAGAATCCGCACCAGCACATGTTCGCCTTCGCCATCAGGGGCGAAACCGAGGTCTTCGACCACCAGAAAGTCTTCCGGATTGGCCTTCAGCCGCCCCTGGCCCAGCGGCTTGCCGTGCAGGTATGTTAAGTCATCAAAGGCGATCATTGCGCAGCCTTACGCAGCAGCGCCACCGCTTCACAGGCGATGCCTTCGCCACGGCCAGTGAAGCCAAGCTTCTCGGTGGTGGTCGCTTTCACATTGACGTCGTCCATATGGCAGCCGAGATCTTCGGCGATAAACACGCGCATCTGCGGGATATGCGACAGCATTTTTGGCGCCTGGGCGATGATGGTGACGTCAACGTTGCCAAGGGTATATCCCTTCGCCTGAATCCGCCGCCACGCTTCACGCAGCAGCTCCCGGCTATCCGCGCCTTTAAAGGCCGGATCGGTATCCGGGAACAGTTTGCCGATGTCGCCGAGCGCCGCGGCGCCTAGCAGCGCGTCGGTCAGCGCATGTAGCGCGACATCGCCATCGGAATGGGCGAGCAGCCCTTTCTCATAAGGAATACGTACCCCGCCAATAATAATTGGCCCTTCACCGCCAAAAGCGTGTACGTCAAAACCGTGTCCAATTCGCATTAAGCCTTCTCCTGGTGTCGGGAACGGGTAAGGTAAAATTCGGCCAGCGCCAGATCTTCCGGGCGCGTTACTTTAATATTATCAGCTCGTCCGGCGACCAATTCGGGATGGAAGCCGCAGTACTCCAGCGCCGACGCTTCATCGGTGATGGTCGCGCCTTCATCCAGCGCGCGCGTCAGGCAGTCAAATAGCAGTTCACGCGGGAAAAATTGCGGCGTCAGCGCATGCCATAAATCATTGCGTTCAACGGTATGGGCGATCGCGGTTTTGCCCGGTTCGGCACGCTTCATGGTATCGCGCACCGGCGCGGCAAGAATCCCGCCGACGCGGCTTGTCGCGCTCAGCGCCAGCAGTCGCGAGAGATCGTCCTGATGCAGGCATGGTCGCGCGGCATCATGAACTAGCACCCATTGCGCATCCGCTAACGCTTTTAGCCCCGCCAGTACCGAATCGGCGCGCTCGGCGCCGCCGTCAACGACGGTGACCTGCGGATTATGGGCTAAGGGAAGTTGACTAAAGCGGACGTCGCCAGGGCTGACGGCGATCACCACCCGCTGAACGCGTTCGTTCGCCAGCAGCGCGGCGACCGAATGTTCGAGAATCGTTTTGTTACCGATTGAGAGATATTGTTTCGGGCACTCCGTTTGCATACGGCGGCCAAAACCGGCTGCCGGCACCACGGCGCAAACGCCCGGAAAAGTGGCTGCCATATTGTCATCCTGGGCTTGTTTATCGATTATTCTGCGCAGAACCCTGATTGCGTTTTGAGGCATCCGGCACCAGACGATAGAACGTTTCGCCCGGGCGGGTCATGCTGAGTTCATTGCGTGCGCGTTCTTCGATCGCTTCCTGACCGCCGTTGAGATCGTCAATTTCGGCGAAAAGCTGATCGTTGCGCGCTTTTAATTTGGCGTTAGTGGCCTGCTGAGCGGAGACATCGTCATTAACCCGGCTATAGTCGTGCAAACCATTTTTGCCAAACCACAGCGAGTACTGTAGCCAGACCAGCAAAGCTAATAATAGCAGCGTTAATTTACCCATCCTGCCCCCTGAAAAACGGCATCATCATCCCATAACTCGCCGGAGTACTCTACCCTGGCGCGCGGACGATGCCGCGTAACGCGGGGACTGTACCACATTTTTGCGATGGATACCCAGGCTTGATTCATCCCAAAAAGGCTATCCCAACAGCCAGAGGAACAGCAGACCAAACATCAGCCCGACGGTTAAAATCGTCGCGCAAACGCTGTAAATCAGCTTGCCGTCCAGTAATGAATGTAGCGCAATACCGACCACCACGGCGACCGGCATAATGGCAAGGAAGAAAGGCCAGGTGTAGAGGAAGAAAAAGAGCGTATTACCGCCATACAAGAGGAAGGGAATACCCAGCGCCAGCAGCCACGAAATAAAGCCCACGGCGGCGCCCGACAAAGACCAGGTGGTCTCGTCGCTGGCCGCCGGAGGCGGTTCTGAACGAATAATACTGAGGTTCTGGGTATTGCGCATATCGAATCCTGTTGACCGGCCGACCGGCACCCCTCGATGCCGTTGCCTTTTCAGGATCTGATAATATCGCTCTGTCGAAGCAGGTCTAATAGTTGGTGCACCAAATTTGTTACCAATTGTTCACCATCCAGATGAATTTCAGCATTCTCCGGGGATTCATAGACCGAATCGATACCGGTAAAATTGCGCAACTCCCCTGCCCGCGCCTTTTTGTACAATCCTTTCGGATCCCGCGTCTCACAGATGGCTAACGGGGTATCGACAAAGACCTCGATAAAGCGTCCTTCCCCCAAACGCTCACGTACCATCTGCCGTTCTGCACGATGCGGAGATATAAATGCCGTCAATACAACCAGCCCGGCATCGACCATCAGCTTAGCCACTTCACCGACGCGGCGAATGTTCTCTTTGCGATCGTCGTCACTGAATCCCAGATCGCTGCACAGCCCGTGACGCACATTATCGCCGTCAAGCAAATAGGTGCTTACGCCAAGCTCGTGCAGCGCCTCTTCCAGCGCCCCGGCGACGGTGGATTTACCCGACCCCGAGAGGCCGGTAAACCACAGCACCACGCCGCGGTGGCCATGGTGCTGCTCGCGCTGCTCGTGGGTCACCGGATGCGCATGCCAGACGACGTTTTCGTCATGCCGGGCCATTACTTGCCTCCCAGCAGATCGCGCGCGTCCCAGTGCGGGAAATGTTTACGAATCAATTGATTCAGTTCCAGTTCAAACGCGCTGTACTGCGACGTCGGGGCCTGCGCCTGCAGGTGCGGTTCGTTGACCATTCCCGCGCCAACCGTCACGTTGCTCAGGCGATCGATAAAGATAAGCCCGCCGGTCACCGGGTTGTCCTGATACGGATCGAGCACCAGCGGCTCGTCAAAGGTCAGCTCCACCAGCCCGATGCCGTTCAGCGGCAGGGTTTCGACTTCACGCTGGGTCAGATTGTTGATGTCCACCTGATAGCGGATAGCGTCAACGCGGGCGCGGGTTTTCTTGCCAGCCACTTTGATGTCATAGCTTTGGCCCGGCGACAGCGCCTGCTCCGCCATCCACACGACGTCGATGCTGGCGCTTTGTACCGCAGGCAACGAGGCTTCGGCGTCAACCAGCAAATCACCGCGGCTGATATCGATTTCATCTTTCAGGACGATAGTGATCGCTTCCCCCGCCCCGGCCTGAGGCAGGTCGCCGTCAAAGGTGACAATACGCGCCACGTTCGACTCGACGCCCGACGGCAACACCTTCAGGCGCTGGCCAACGGTGACCGTACCGGAAGCGACGGTGCCGGAGAAACCGCGGAAATCCAGGTTCGGACGGTTCACGTACTGCACCGGGAAGCGCAGCGGCTGGCTTTCAACCTCGCGCTGGATGTCAACGGTTTCCAGCACTTCCAGCAGCGTCGGGCCGCTGTACCACGGCATTTTATCGCTCTGGGTGGCGACGTTATCCCCTTCCAGCGCCGAGAGCGGCACGAAACGGATATCAAGCTTGCCCGGCAGCTGTTCGGCGAAGGTCAGATAATCTTCACGAATTTCATTGAAGCGCGCTTCGCTGAACTCGACGAGATCCATTTTGTTCACCGCGACCACCAGGTGCTTAATCCCCAATAGCGTAGAGATAAAGCTGTGGCGGCGAGTCTGGTCGAGCACGCCTTTGCGGGCGTCAATCAGCAGGATCGCCAGATCGCAGGTGGACGCGCCGGTCGCCATATTACGGGTGTACTGCTCATGGCCCGGCGTGTCGGCAATGATAAATTTGCGTTTCTCAGTCGAGAAGTAGCGATAGGCGACATCAATGGTGATGCCCTGCTCGCGCTCGGCCTGCAGGCCATCCACCAGCAGCGCCAGATCCAGTTTCTCGCCCTGAGTACCGTGACGCTTGCTGTCATTGTGCAGGGAAGAGAGCTGATCTTCATAAATCTGGCGCGTATCGTGCAGCAGGCGGCCAATCAAGGTACTTTTGCCGTCATCGACGCTGCCGCAGGTCAGAAAACGCAGCAGGCTTTTGTGCTGTTGCGCGTGCAGATAAGCTTCTACGCCGCCTTCTTTAGCAATTTGTTGTGCAATCGTAGTGTTCATGGCGGCTCCTTAGAAATACCCCTGACGTTTTTTCAGCTCCATGGAGCCTGCCTGGTCGCGGTCAATGACGCGCCCCTGACGTTCGCTGGTGGTGGATACCAGCATCTCTTCAATAATTTCCGGCAGCGTTTGCGCGTTGGACTCTACCGCGCCGGTCAGCGGCCAGCAGCCGAGGGTACGGAAGCGCACCATCTGCTTTTTGATCATCTCGCCCGGCTGCAGATCGATACGGTCGTCATCGATCATCATCAGCATACCGTCGCGCTCCAGTACCGGGCGCTCTGCCGCCAGGTACAGCGGAACGATTTCAATATTTTCCAGGTAGATGTACTGCCAGATATCCAGCTCGGTCCAGTTAGAGAGCGGGAAGACGCGAATGCTTTCGCCTTTGTTAATCTGGCCGTTGTAGTTGTGCCACAGCTCCGGACGCTGATTTTTCGGGTCCCAGCGGTGGAAACGATCGCGGAAGGAGTAAATACGCTCTTTAGCGCGGGATTTTTCTTCATCACGACGCGCGCCGCCGAATGCGGCATCAAAGCCGTATTTGTTCAGCGCCTGCTTCAGGCCTTCGGTTTTCATGATATCGGTGTGCTTGGCGCTGCCGTGAACGAACGGGTTGATGCCCATCGCCACCCCTTCCGGGTTTTTATGCACCAACAGTTCGCAGCCATAGGCTTTGGCGGTACGGTCACGGAATTCATACATCTCACGGAATTTCCAGCCGGTATCGACGTGCAGCAGCGGGAACGGCAGGGTCCCCGGATAAAACGCTTTGCGCGCCAGATGCAGCATTACGCTGGAATCTTTACCGATGGAGTACATCATCACCGGGTTAGAGAATTCGGCGGCCACCTCACGAATGATATGGATGCTTTCCGCCTCCAGTTGCCGCAGGTGAGTGAGTCGTTTTTGGTCCATAACCGTTCCTTAAGCCAGATTTACCACAGAAGAGTTAAACCCTTCCGCTGTCGTTGTGTGTTGAAACCAGGCGAGCTGCTGATGCAGCTGTACCACTTCGCCCACCACCAGTAGCGCGGGCATTGGGGCATCTTTCGCCAGATGTTCGAGCTGTTGTAACGTGCCTGTCAGCGTCTGCTGATCCTCGCGAGTGCCGCGGGAAATCACCGCCACCGGAGTATTCGCGTCGCGGCCATGGGCGATCAGCTGAGCGCTGATGTCCGCCGCTTTCATGGTGCCCATGTAAATCGCCAGCGTTTGTTGGCTCTTCGCCAGCAGCGCCCAATCAAACGGCGCGCTGTCAGATTTATAGTGACCGGTGACGAAAACTGCGCTTTGCGCATAATCGCGATGGGTCAGCGGAATGCCGGCATAGGCCGTCGCGCCCGCCGCGGCGGTAACGCCTGGCACCACCTGGAACGGGATCCCGGCGGCGGCGGCCGCCTGCAGTTCTTCCCCGCCGCGTCCGAAAATAAACGGATCGCCGCCCTTCAGGCGCACCACCGTTTTCCCCGCTTTGGCAGCCTCCACCAGCATTTGATTCGTTTCGTGCTGCGGTACGGAGTGCTCGCCCGCGCGCTTGCCAACGCAGATCATTTCGGCATCGCGGCGCACCAGTTCCCGCACGCTCTCGGTCACCAGATGGTCATAAAACACCACGTCCGCCTGTTGAATCGCCTGCAGGCCGCGTAGCGTCAGCAAGCCGGCATCCCCCGGCCCGGCGCCTACCAGAATAATTTCGCCCACGCTGCGTTCCGGCCTGTCGAGTTCATCCTGCAGCGCCCGTTCCGCCGCCGCGTGGTTACCGGCCACCATCAGGCTGGCAAAACGCCCGGTGAAAACGCGCTCCCAGAAGCGACGACGCGCTTCGGTGGTGGTCAGCCGGGTTTTGAGATGATGGCGCCAGTAGCTCGCCGTTTCGGCCAGCCGCCCTAGATTGGTGGGCAGTAGCGCTTCGATTTTTTCTCGCAGAATGCGCGACAGCACCGGCGCCTTGCCGCTGGAGGAGATCGCCACCAGCAATGGCGACCTGTCGACAATAGAAGGAAAGACGAATGAGCACAGCGGCTGGTCATCCACCACGTTCACCAGGCGGTAGCGGGCGTTAGCCGCGGCAAACACCCGCTGGTTGAGTTCACGATCGTCGGTGGCGGCAATCACCAGAAATACATCGTCCACCTGCTGCTCATCAAAGGCGGTTGCCCGCCAGCTGATTTGCTGACGTTCAACCTGTTCAGCGAGCTCCGGCGACAGGACGGCGGCGACCACCTGTACCTTCGCCTGCGCCCGCAGCAAGAATTTAATCTTACGGACGGCAATTTCACCGCCGCCGATAACCAGCACGGGTCTCTCTTTCAACTCGGCAAACAGGGGCAAGTAATCCACGGCGCAACAACTCTCTTACATTCAGCAATAGAGGGACTATAGGGGGCGGCCTTGAGCAAATGAAATTACGAAATGGAATGAGTTGTGACGCAAAAGAATAACGAGCTGGAAATCTAAATATCAAAAAGTGCTTAACACGCTCATTTTCCGCTATTTAAGAGCAAATGAAATTGTTTAAGCGCCGTCACAGTTTCATACTAACGCGGTCGAAATGTTTCGCTTGTGTAAGGACCCATTATGTTTTCCGCGATGTGCCGCCGTCTGCTGCCGCTGGCGCTTGGCACAGGTTTTGTCTTCTCCGCCGCTCCGGCATTCAGCGCCCTGGGCGACACCGCCAATACCCAGGCCCGCCATATTGCTACCGTCTTCCCCGGAAGAATGACCGGTACGCCGGCCGAGATGCTATCAGCCGATTATCTTCGTCAACAGTTTGCCCAGATGGGTTATCAGAGCGACGTGCGTAGCTTTAATACCCGCTACATCTATACCGACAGCAATCAACGTAAGAACTGGCACAACGCCACCGGCAGCACGGTTATCGCCGCGCATGAAGGCCAGTCTCGCCAGCAAATCATTATTATGGCGCACCTCGATACCTACGCGCCGCAGAGCGATAAAGACGTTGAGAACAACCTTGGCGGCCTGACGCTGCAGGGGATCGACGATAACGCAATGGGGCTCGGCGTGCTGCTGGAGCTGGCGGAACATTTAAAGAACGTCCCCACCCGTTACGGCATTCGCTTTATCGCCACCAGCGGCGAGGAAGAAGGCCGCCTGGGCGCGCAAAACATACTTAAACGCATGAGCGAGGCGGAAAAGAAAAATACGCTACTGGTGATTAATCTCGATAACCTGGTGGTCGGCGATAAGCTCTATTTCAATAGCGGGCGCAGCACGCCGGCATCGGTACGCAAGCTGACCCGCGATCGCGCGCTGGCTATCGCCCGTAGTCACGGTATCGCCGCGTTCACCAATCCAGGGCTGAATCCGGAGTTCCCGAAAGGCACCGGTTGCTGTAACGATGCCAGCGTTTTTGATAACGCCGGGATCCCGGTACTCTCCGTGGAAGCGACTAACTGGTCATTGGGTAAAAAGGATGGCTATCAGCAGCGCAGTAAAACCCGTAGCTTCCCGCAGGGTACCAGCTGGCATGATGTACAACTGGATAACCAACAGTATATCGACAAAGCGCTGCCGGGAAGGATCGAGCACCGCGGGCGCGATGTAGTGAAAGTGATGTTGCCGCTGGTGAAAGAGCTGGCGAAAGTTGAGAAGAAAAAGTGATTTGCGCAAAGCGAACCCGCGGTATAGCCCGCGTGTCCGCTTTGGAATAACACTCTCCGGCATAGCGCATCGCTTAGCCTTCGTGCAATCCGCACTCCCGCTTGAGGCCAAAGAATCGGGTTTCTTCTTCCGCCATACCGGGTTCCCATTTACGGGTAGTGTGAGTGTCACCAACGGACAAATACCC
The DNA here is from genome assembly GCF_040064515.1 of Klebsiella sp. CN_Kp104. Classification (NCBI taxonomy): domain Bacteria; kingdom Pseudomonadati; phylum Pseudomonadota; class Gammaproteobacteria; order Enterobacterales; family Enterobacteriaceae; genus Klebsiella; species Klebsiella sp. CN_Kp104. The sequence continues at coordinate 83,391 of NZ_JBEAII010000005.1, forward strand.
CTGCTCCCATAGCGGGTGGTATTTCAGGCCGTGCTTTTGCAGATACTGATAAACCGTCCGGTTATCCCAGTCGATAATCGGCAGCAGCTTAAAGACGCCGCGCTGGATAGCCAGCACCGGTAAATGCGCCCGGCTGCCGGACTGCTCGCGGCGCAGGCCAGCAAACCAGGTGCGGGTGTTGAGCTCCTTCAGCGCCCGGTTCATCGGCTCAACTTTGTTGATTTCATTGTACTTCTCAATGCCTTCAACGCCCTGCTCCCACAGTTTGCCGTAACGCGCTTCCTGCCAGGCGGCGCTTTCCGTCGCCCGGTAGACTTTAAGGTTCAGGTTGAGCTTCTCGGTCAATTCATCAATAAACTGATAGGTTTCCGGGAACAGATAGCCGGTATCGGTCAGGATCACCGGAATGTCCGGGCGCAGCTGGTTCACCAGATGCAGGCTGACTGCCGCCTGAATACCAAAGCTTGAAGAGAGCGCATAGTCGCCGGGCAGGTTTTCCAGCGCCCACGCCACGCGTTCTTCGGCGCTGAGTTTTTCCAGCTGAGTGTTAACTTCCGCCAGCGCCATGACGCGTTCTACTTTAGGCAGATCGTTCAGCGCGTTTAGATCGAGTTTGGACATAGATTCCTCACTGTGTGCCTTGCCTGATGGCGCTTCGCTTATCAGGCCTACGCGAACGGTAGGCCTGATAAAGCATTCATGCCGCTATCCGGCAATTCAGGTTATTCCCAGAAATCACGCGCCGGGTCGAGCACCGGGCGAATGATGCCCGCACGCACCGTAAAGTCGCCGAAGCCTTCACCCGCTTCGCGCTCTTTCGCCCAGCGCCCTACCAGCTCGTCGAGCGAAGCAAGGATCTCCGGCTCGGTGATATTTTCACGATACATTCGTGGAATGCGCGTCCCGCTGCGGTTGCCGCCGATATGCAGGTTATAGCGGCCAGGGGCTTTACCCACCAGGCCAACTTCCGCCAGCATCGCGCGGCCGCAGCCGTTCGGGCAACCCGTGACGCGGGTTACGATATGCTCATCGCCAACGCCGTGCTTGCTCATCACCTCTTCGACCTTGTCGATAAACGACGGCAGGAAACGCTCGGCTTCGGCCATCGCTAACGGACAAGTCGGGAACGACACGCAGGCCATTGAGTTCTCACGCTGCGCCGTGACGGCATTCATCAGGCCATGATCGCGGGCCAGTTTCTCGATCCGCGCTTTCTGATCTTCCGGTACGCTGGCGATGATCAGGTTCTGGTTGGCGGTGATGCGGAATTCACCTTTGTGAATCTTCGCGATCTCCAGCAGGCCAGTTTTTAGCGGGCGGCCCGGATAATCCAGAATACGGCCGTTCTCAATAAACAACGTCAGGTGCCAGTTATTATCGATACCCTTAACCCAGCCGATGCGGTCGCCGCGGCCGGTAAACTCGTACGGACGAATCGGTTCGAATTTGATCCCGGCACGACGCTCAACTTCCGCCTTGAAGGTCTCCACGCCGACGCGCTCAAGGGTATATTTGGTTTTCGCGTTTTTACGATCGGTACGATTACCCCAGTCGCGCTGGGTGGTCACGACCGCTTCCGCCACTGCCAGGGTATGCTCCAGCGGCAGATAGCCAAACTCGCTGGCGGTACGCGCATAGGTTTTCTTATTACCGTGCTCGATAGACAACCCGCCGCCCACCAGCAGGTTAAAGCCGACAAGCTTGCCGTTTTCCGCAATCGCCACGAAGTTCATATCATTGGCGTGCAGATCGATATCGTTCTGCGGCGGGATCACCACCGTCGTTTTGAATTTACGCGGCAGATAGGTCTGGCCGAGGATCGGTTCCTCGTCGGTGGTGGCGACCTTTTCCTGATCCAACCAGATCTCAGCATAGGCGCGGGTACGCGGCAGCAGATGTTCAGAGATCTTCTTCGCCCACTCGTAGGCTTCGGCGTGCAGCTGCGACTCAAACGGGTTCGAGGTGCACAGCACATTGCGGTTCATATCGTTGGCGGTCGCCAGCGCGTCCAGGCCAACGGAGTGCAGCATCTGATGCACCGGCTTCACGTTCTTCTTCAGAATACCGTGGAACTGGAAAGTCTGACGGTTGGTCAGACGAATACTACCGTAGATGGTGTTATCCGCGGCGAATTTATCGATCGCCTGCCACTGTTTGGTAGTGATAACGCCGCCCGGCAGACGGCAGCGCAGCAGCATCGCGTGGCGCGGCTCCAGTTTCTGCGCCGCGCGTTCCGCGCGAATATCGCGGTCGTCCTGCTGGTACATACCGTGGAAGCGGATGAGCAGGAAGTTGTCGCCTTTAAAACCGCCGGTCAGGCCGTCATTTAAATCTTCCGCGATGGTGCCGCGCAGGTAGTTGCTCTCGATCTTCATACGCTCGGCGTCGGAGAGTTTACCTTCGACCACCAGCGGGCCAGGATGTTTTTCGCTCATTAGTAGACATCTCGCTGATAACGGCGCTCAACGCGCAGCTCACTTAAAAATTCGTCCGCCGCTTCGGCGTCCATCGCGCCGTATTCGGCAATCACTTCCAGTAACGCCTGCTCGACGTCTTTCGCCATACGATTGGCATCGCCGCAGACATAAATATGGGCGCCGTCGTTAATCCAACGCCACACTTCAGCCCCCTGCTCGCGCAGTTTGTCCTGTACATAGATTTTTTGTTGTTGATCGCGAGACCAGGCCAGGTCGATACGGCTCAGCACGCCCTCTTTGACGTAGCTCTGCCATTCCACCTGATAGAGAAAATCTTCCGTGAAGTGCGGATTGCCGAAGAACAACCAGTTCTTCCCTTCCGCCCCTTCCGCCGCGCGCTGCTGCATAAAGGCGCGGAACGGCGCGATCCCGGTTCCAGGGCCAATCATGATAACCGGGGTTTGCGGGTTAGCAGGCAGACGGAAGTTGTCATTGTGTTCGATAAAGATGCGCACTTCGCCATCTTCTTCCACGCGGTCGGCGAGGAAGCTGGACGCGCCGCCGGCGCGAGCGCGGCCTTCGATGTCATAACGCACGACGCCAACGGTAACGTGGACTTCGTTTTCCGCTTCCGCCTGTGAGGACGCAATAGAGTAGAGGCGCGGCGTTAGCGGGCGCAGTAGGCCGATTAAGGCTTCCGCATCCAGTTGCGCCGGCGAGAAGCGCACCATATCGACGATAGGCGTCGTCGCAGCGTAGTGCTGCAACTGCGCTTTATCGCCGACCAGCGGCAGCAGCGTTTCACTGCGGGTCAGGGTGGCATAGTTCTCAACAATATTGGCGGTGTTGACCGTCAGCTCAAAATGCCACTCCAGCGCTTGCGCCAGCGGCAGCGTTTTGCCTTCGATCGTGACCGGTTCATCACCCTTGAGCCACAGCAGCTCCACCAACTCTTTGACCAGCGCAGGATCGTTCTGATACCACACGCCTAGCGCATCTCCCGGCTGATAACGCAGGCCGGAATCACCCAGATCGATCTCAATATGACGGACATCTTTTTCCGAGTCGCGACCGGTTATTTTTTGATTCACAGCAAGCGTCGCCGTCAGCGGCGCTTCTTTAGTATACGGACTGGTATGAATTTCATTCACGGCGCCGCTGGTCGCAAGCTGGGCAGGCGCAGCCGTCGGCGCGCGCGCTTTCAGCACATCCACTACGCGAGCGCGCCATTCCGCCGCCGCGGCTTGATATTCAACGTCGGCATCAACGCGGTCTAGCAGGCGTTCGCCACCCAGTTCGGCCAGTTTGCTATCGAAATCTTTGCCGGACTGGCAGAAAAACTCATAGGAGGTATCGCCGAGGCCAAACACCGCGAAGGCGGTGCCATCGAGCTTCGGCGCTTTCTTTGAAAACAAGAACTTATGCAATGCGACGGCTTCTTCCGGCGGCTCACCTTCACCCTGAGTCGACGTCACCACTACCAGCAGTTTTTCACCGGCGATTTGTTTGAATTTATAGTCGCCAGCGTTCACCAGTTTCACATTCAGCTGCGCAGCCTGCAGATCGTCGCGCAGCGCTTCAGCAACCCGACGCGCGTTGCCGGTCTGCGAAGCGGAAATCAGGGTGATGGCCGGCGCTTCTACCACCTGAGCGGGCGCGCTTACCGCGGCGCCGGGCTGCTGGTTCAGCATGCCCCAGAAGTAGCCGGATACCCAAGCCAGTTGGGTTGGCGTAAAGTCGGTCGTGGCCGCCTGTAGGCGCGCCAGTTGCTCCGGGTTTAGCGGCAGCAGATTGGAAGGTGGGGCCTGTGTCGTCATGCGTCGTTATGTTCCAGTAAGCAAAGCTGTTATTCACGCCCTGTCAGCGCGACAAAAACAGAAGAGATTGTAAGGTTAACGGCGGGCATACTAACAATTAAAGAAGGGATGGAAATAACAAATAACCAAATGGACTAACCTGTTTTAGTTATAGTTATTAACAACAAAAACGATTAGTTAACCTGTTGAAAAATAATAAATTAAATCATCAAAACACCACAAAAATGGCGATTTTGCGTTCAGGGCCGTTTTAGTTAATGCTAAAAAATGTACTTTCCGGTACCCTACGGCGGTTTTTTTCGTCCTGTTGAGAGTTAATGATGTCCACCACGCTGTTTAAAGATTTCACCTTCGAAGCCGCCCACCACCTGCCGCACGTACCGAAAGGCCACAAATGCGGTCGCCTGCATGGTCACTCTTTTATGGTGCGTCTGGAGATTACCGGTGAAGTCGATCCCCATACCGGGTGGATCATGGATTTCGCCGAGCTGAAAGCCGCGTTTAAACCGACCTACGATCGTTTAGACCACTATTACCTGAACGATATCCCAGGACTGGAGAACCCAACCAGCGAAGTGCTGGCCAAGTGGATTTGGGATCAAATGAAACCGCTGGTTCCTCTGCTGAGCGCGGTAATGGTAAAAGAGACCTGCACCGCAGGCTGCGTCTATCGCGGCGAGTAATGCCCTGTCTATCCGCCATCGGGCTGCAGCCATGGCGGTTTTCTGTTTCATCCCACGCCGTTGGAATCAGCGCACCAGATAGCCGCCATCCACCGCCAGAATATGACCGTTAACGTAATCCGAAGCCCGGCTGGCGAGGAACACAACGGCGCCCATTAAATCCTGCGCTTCTCCCCAACGGCCTGCGGGTATATGCGCAAGTACGCGTCGGTTCTCTTTTGGGATACTGCGGGTGATAGCGGTCATGGCAGTTTCGTAATAGCCAGGCGCGATGCCGTTAACCTGAATATTATGCGGGCCCAGCTCATCGCAGTAGGCTTTGGTTAAGCCAGCCAGCGCATGCTTGGTGGCGGCATAGGCCGGCGACCAGATGCCGCCGAGATAAGAAAACACCGAACAGATATTAATAATCTTACCGCTTCGCCGCGGAACCATAATTTTCGCGGCTTCGTGGCTGAGCTCGAACGCTGCGGTCAGGTTAGTCTCGATCATCGGATCCCAGTCTGTTCGCCCAAAGCGCAGCACCTTATTCAACTGACAAATACCGGCATTGTTCACCAGAATATCAACGGTACCGAAACGTTCGCAGCAGGCGGCGATAATCCGCTGCGGCATACCGCCATCGGTGATATCCGCCAGCATGAATTCCAGCTCAACGCCCTGCTGTTCGATAAGTTTGCGGGTTTGCGTGTGTTCTTCGCGCAGAGCGGGAACAAACAGATTCGCGCCGGCGGTCGCCAGAGCAACGGCAAAAGCCTGCCCCAGGCCGCTATTACCACCGGTAACGATAGCGGTTTTCCCCTTGAGCGAGAAGAAGTCCATAGAGAAGGCAGTGGATGGATCAATTGGCTGCATGGTTAACTCGTTCCTTAAGTCAACGTATCAGCCGCCCGCTTCAGGCGGCTGAATTAATGCGCCAATGATAGCACTGCTGTCATGAAGGCGTATCTCAACCCCGGCGCTGAAATCGAGTGCAAAGATGAATTCATATATGAAGAAGAGAGCTGCCGGGCGGTTAGCAACCTACCCGGCAATGAAAGAGGTGATCAGGCGATGTTCAGGTATTTATGCGTCTGCATGGATAAGCGCCAGTTTCGGGCGATACAGGTCTCAATGCACAACCGCGTGGCATCTTCTTTTTGGCTAATCGGCTGCAAGGCAATAATACGCGGCTTTTCGTCGGCCAGCGTTTCCAGCAGTTCATCCAGCGCTTCGATATCGCGCACGCGGCCAACCGGATGCTTGATTTCATCGGCGCGCTGCAGCGCCTGCGAAAGCACATCATAGCCGCCGCGCATGTTCACTTTCGGCGAGACCGTGACCCAGGTGTTGTGGCTGCAGCGCACTTCATGGGTGCCGCTGGTTTCAATCTGGCAGCTGAAACCATGTTGCTCAAGCAGATCGGTCAACGGCGTGAGATCGTGAATACAGGGCTCGCCGCCGGTAATCACGACGTGACGGGCGGTCCATCCCTGACGGCCAATGATCGCCAGCAGATCGTCGCTGGTCGCCGGGCCCCACTTATCGCTCTCTTTGGTTTTAGCGAGGATACTAAATAGAGACACTTCCCGATCGGCCAGCTTATCCCAGGTATGTTTGGTATCGCACCAGGCGCAACCAACCGGGCATCCCTGCAAACGAATAAAAATGGCAGGCACGCCGGTAAAGTAACCCTCGCCTTGCAAGGTCTGGAACATCTCGTTAATCGGGTACTGCATAGTCATCTCTGTTCAGGTGGTAAAAAGGTATTATCGCAGATTCAGGCGCTCAGGTCTTGTCCTCAGCTGCGATTACCAGACCCCATCGTCAGCTTTTCGTAAGCCATCTTTTTATATTAGCTAGCAAACTATAAAATAAGCACAAAATGTATTTACGATATTTTGAGTATTATTTTAGCATGCGCCGCACTTGGTCATTGAATTGGATTATTTATTACTTTCTTCAGATGTATCTGCGCGCGGATAAAGATGTAACAAAGAATGTCTTTGATGATCGTAATGACATTATCCATCGCTGTCCAAAGCAACAAAAAGAAATTATTAATCAACGATGTACAAACCGATACATGAAACAATGAATCTTTTATCTTCGCCCAGGGTCAAATTCAATTCACTTGATTTCCATAGCTTAAAATAAGCTTAAGAAAGCGCTTGTTGCCGCCTGTTTTTATTTAATCTCCGTTTAATTTTCTGCGCCTAGAATCCAGTCGACCAACCATGAGAGACTGCATTCATGAATACATTATTAATTACAGGCGTTACCGGATTTCTGGGTGGAGCGGTATTAGAGAATATCCTCAATAATGAAAATGGGATTAATCTACTGCTCCTGGTGCGAGCCAATAACGATGAAGCGGCTCTGGCCCGGGTGAAGGAAAACCTGCGTAAATTCAATATTGCAGAGGAGAAGCTGGCCGCATTAACCCCCCGGCAGATCCTGCTCGGCGATTTGTCATCACCGGAGACGTTCCTGAGCGACCCGCGTCTGGAGCAGGTCACTCACGTGATCAACAGCGCTGCCGTCGCCTCATTTGGTAATAACCCACTCATCTGGAAAGTGAACGTCGAAGGAACGTTCAAATTTGCCCAACGGATGTCCCGCGTAGCTGGACTACAACGTTTTCTCCACGTCGGCACCGCGATGTCCTGTACCCCGGAGCCAGATTCACTGGTCGCAGAAAGCGCTGAATTCCGCGAGCACGCCGAGCATCTGGTGGAGTATACCCATTCCAAATCGACGATTGAGCGCCTGATGCAGGAGCAATGCCCGACGTTACCGTTAGCCATCGCCCGCCCTTCTATCGTCGTTGGTCATACTCATCACGGTTGCCAGCCCTCAAGCAGCATTTTTTGGGTGTTCAGCATGGGGCTGATGCTGCAAAAATTCCTCTGCTCCCTGGAAGACCGTGTTGACGTGATCCCGGTCGACTACTGCGCCGATGCACTGCTGATGTTATTACAACGCCCGTTGGCGCGTGGTGAAGTCGTGCATATCTCCGCCGGAGAAGAAAACAGCGTGAAATTTGCGGAAATCGATCGCGCGATGGCCTCAGCGCTGGAGCAGGCTCCGGTAGGCGACCGATACGCGCAGGTCAGCTACGAGACGCTGGTTAAAATGCGCCGTGAGTTGAAGGATATTTTTGGCCCGTGCAACGAGCGCCTGATGCTCAAAGCGATGCGCCTGTATGGCGCCTTCGCGACGCTTAACGTCCGCTTCAGCAATGATAAGCTGCTGAGCATGGGCATGCCTAAACCGCCGCGTTTCACCGATTATATCGACCGCTGCGTACAAACCACCCGCGGGCTTTCTATCCCGCAGCAGATGGCCGTCGATTTTAAGTAAACACAATGCGCAGGTAAAAAAAATGCCAGTCCGCAGACTGGCATTTTTATTTCACAAAAAGTCAGGATTAAGCCTGGCCTTTGATCTCTTTACGACCGTTGTACGGCGCTTTTTCACCCAGCGCTTCTTCGATGCGAATCAGCTGGTTGTATTTAGCAACGCGGTCAGAACGGCTCATAGAACCAGTTTTGATCTGGCCTGCAGCGGTACCAACAGCCAGGTCAGCGATGGTAGCGTCTTCAGTTTCGCCAGAACGGTGAGAGATGACAGCGGTGTAGCCAGCGTCTTTCGCCATCTTGATTGCAGCCAGAGTTTCGGTCAGAGAACCGATCTGGTTGAATTTGATCAGGATGGAGTTAGCGATGCCTTTTTCGATGCCTTCTTTCAGGATCTTGGTGTTGGTTACGAACAGATCGTCACCAACCAGCTGGATTTTGTCGCCCAGTACTTTGGTCTGGTATGCGAAACCGTCCCAGTCAGACTCGTCCAGACCATCTTCGATGGAGACGATCGGGTACTGTTTGGTCAGTTCTTCCAGGAAGTGGGTGAACTCTTCAGAGGTGAACGCTTTGTTGCCTTCGCCAGCCAGAACGTATTTACCGTCTTTGTAGAATTCAGAAGCTGCGCAGTCCATCGCCAGAGTGATGTCTTTGCCCAGTTCGTAGCCTGCTGCTTTTACCGCTTCAGCGATAACAGCCAGCGCTTCGGCGTTGGAACCCAGGTTCGGCGCGTAGCCGCCTTCGTCACCAACTGCAGTGTTCATACCTTTGGATTTCAGAACTTTCGCCAGGTGATGGAACACTTCAGAACCCATACGTACGGCTTCTTTCAGAGTCGGCGCGCCAACCGGCTGAATCATGAATTCCTGGATGTCGACGTTGTTGTCAGCGTGCTCACCACCGTTGATGATGTTCATCATCGGAACCGGCATAGAGTATTTGCCCGGAGTGCCGTTCAGTTCAGCAATGTGTTCGAACAGCGGCTGGCCTTTAGAAGCAGCTGCTGCTTTGGCGTTCGCCAGGGATACCGCCAGGATTGCGTTCGCACCGAAGTTGGATTTGTTTTCAGTACCGTCCAGGTCGATCATGATCTTATCGATGCCAGCTTGATCTTTAGCATCTTTACCCAGGACTGCCTGAGCGATCGGGCCGTTTACCGCAGCAACAGCTTTGGTTACGCCTTTACCCAGGAAACGGGATTTGTCGCCATCGCGCAGTTCCAGCGCTTCGCGGGAACCAGTAGAAGCACCTGACGGAGCAGCTGCCATACCGACGAAACCACCTTCCAGGTGTACTTCGGCTTCAACAGTCGGGTTACCACGGGAGTCGATGATTTCACGACCGATGACTTTAACGATTTTGGACATTAGGTTTTCCTCAGTACAAGTTAAACTAAAACTCCAGACAAACAATGCACCCAATTGGGTGCATTGCCGTTCTAACTCTTTTTACTTCGCCTGACGCTTCTGGTACTCGCTCGCGGCTTTCACAAAGCCTGCAAACAGCGGGTGGCCGTCACGCGGCGTCGAAGTAAACTCCGGGTGGAACTGGCAGGCCACAAACCACGGATGGTTCGGCACTTCGATGATCTCGACCAACTGATCATCCCCGGAACGGCCCGCAACGCGCAGGCCGGCAGCTTCAATCGGTTTCAACAACATGTTGTTGACTTCGTAGCGGTGACGATGGCGCTCGGTGATAGTCGGCTCGCCGTACAGCTGACGGACCAGAGAATCATCACCCAGTTGGCACTGCTGCGCGCCAAGGCGCATGGTGCCGCCGAGGTCGCTCTTCTCTGAACGAACTTCAACGTTGCCTTCTTCGTCACGCCATTCGGTAATCAGCGCCACCACCGGGTACTTACAGTCTGGCACAAATTCCGTAGAGTTGGCGTTTTCCATGCCCGCTACGTTGCGCGCGAACTCAATCAGCGCAACCTGCATACCCAGGCAGATGCCCAGATATGGAATATTGTTCTCACGCGCATAGCGCGCGGTGGCGATCTTACCTTCAACGCCACGGTAGCCGAAGCCGCCCGGGATGAGGATCGCGTCCAAATCTTTGAGGATTTCGACGCCGCGCGTTTCAACATCCTGCGAATCGATAAGCTTGATGTTGACGGTCACGCGGTTTTTCAGACCACCGTGTTTCAGCGCTTCAATCACCGATTTGTAGGCATCCGGCAGTTCAATGTACTTACCAACCATACCAATGGTGACTTCGCCTGCCGGGTTAGCTTCTTCATAGATTACCTGTTCCCATTCGGCCAGGTTTGCTTCCGGACAAGTTAAGCTGAATCGTTTACAAATATAATCGTCCAGACCCTGAGATTTCAACAGGCCTGGAATTTTATAAATGGAATCGACGTCTTTCAGAGAAATCACAGCCTTTTCCGGGACGTTACAGAACAATGCAATTTTTGCACGTTCGTTGGCCGGAACCGCGCGATCGGAGCGGCAAATCAGGATATCTGGCTGGATACCGATGGAGAGCAGCTCTTTAACAGAGTGCTGAGTCGGTTTAGTTTTGACTTCACCCGCCGCCGCCATGTATGGCACGAGGGTCAAGTGCATGAACAGAGTATGCTCACGGCCGATTTCTACCGCCATCTGGCGAATAGCTTCGAGGAACGGCAGGGATTCGATATCGCCTACGGTACCGCCGATTTCAACCAGCACCACGTCATGGCCTTCGCCGCCAGCCAGTACGCGCTCTTTGATGGCGTTGGTGATGTGCGGGATAACCTGTACGGTTGCGCCCAGATAGTCGCCACGGCGCTCTTTACGCAGAACGTCGGAGTAGATTCGACCGGTGGTGAAGTTGTTGCGGCGAGTCATCTTGGTGCGGATGAAGCGCTCGTAGTGGCCCAGGTCCAGATCGGTTTCAGCGCCGTCTTCAGTAACGAACACTTCCCCGTGCTGGATTGGGCTCATGGTGCCCGGATCGACGTTGATGTACGGATCCAGTTTCATGATAGTTACATTGAGCCCACGGGCTTCAAGAATGGCTGCCAGGGAAGCTGCGGCAATGCCTTTACCCAGAGAGGATACGACCCCGCCGGTCACAAAAATATAGTTCGTTGTCATGCTGAACCTGAGAAGTTAGGGTAAAACGATGGAATAACCAGGACGGGAAAGTAGTATACCCGAACATGCGTGACGCCACAAACTTTCATTCTCCCCTCCTCTTCTTTCTACCAGCCGCACCTGCGTTGCGACTCGAACAACTCGAAGAGGCAGGCTACATGGTGTTTCAACAACATAACGGAATGAGAAAATAGCCGCTTTTGGCGAAATGTTTTTGACGTAAATCAAGCGCTTGTTATTTATAAAATCACACAAATAGCGCTTGATCACGAAAACTCGTTAGAGATCAGTTTCCTGGCGTTTTACTTCCTGCCACACTTCTTCCATGGTTTCGAGGTCAACGCCGGTCATTTCCAGACCTCTGGCGGCGACAATACGCTCAACTTCGCGGAAGCGGCGCTCAAATTTGAGGTTCGCTTTCTGCAATGCGACCTCGGCTTTAACCCCTAAATGACGGGACAAATTCACCGTGGCGAACAGCAAATCGCCCACTTCTTCCTCAAGTTTAGCTTCATCAACCACCGCCTGCTGCGCTTCATGCATGACTTCATCTATCTCTTCATGCACTTTATCGAGCACCGGGCCAAGCGAGGTCCAGTCAAAGCCGACCGCCGAGCAGCGACGCTGAATTTTATGCGCGCGCATCAGCGCCGGCAGGCTATGCGGAATATCATCCAGCGCCGAGTGTTGCGCCTTTTCCGCTCGTTCCGCGCTCTTAATCTGCTCCCAGCGCGCCAGCACTTCCGCACTGTTCCCGGCCGAAGCATCGCCAAAGATATGCGGATGACGACGTTCCAGTTTGTCGCTGATGGCGGCGCAGATATCGTTGAAATCAAAACGCCCTTCTTCCTGCGCCATCTGCGCATAGAACACCACCTGGAACAGCAGATCGCCAAGCTCGCCGCGCAGATCGTCAAAATCTTCGCGCGCAATGGCGTCCAGCACTTCATAGGTCTCTTCAAGAGTGTAAGGGGCGATAGTGGCAAAGGTCTGTTCTTTATCCCACGGGCAGCCGTTTTCCGGGTCGCGCAGGCGGCGCATGATGCCGAGCAGGCGGTCAATTTGAGTCATGTAACAATCCTGGAAATTTAAAATAGTAGGCCGGATAAGGCATCTATGCCTTATCCGGCCTACAGACGAATTAACCGCCGTGCAGACGACGCGCGTCGATCACATCCGGCACCTGGTTCAGCTTGCCGAGCACCCGGCCCAACACCTGCAGGTTGTAGATTTCAATGGTCATATCGATGGTCGCCAGTTGCTGTTTCGTATCGCTGCGGCTGGCCACGCCCAGCACGTTCACCTTCTCGTTGGCAAGAATAGTGGTAATGTCGCGCAGCAGGCCGCTGCGGTCGTTGGCGACCACGCGCACCACCAGCGAATATCCCGCCGAATAGCTCTCACCCCATACCGCATCAACGATGCGTTCCGGCGCGTGAGACTGCAGCTCAGCCAGCTGATCGCAGTCGGCGCGGTGTACTGAAATCCCGCGCCCCTGGGTGATAAAGCCGACGATTTCGTCGCCGGGGATCGGCTGGCAGCAGCGGGCAATGTGATGCATCAGATTGCCGACGCCCTCAACCACCACCCGGCCATTGTCTTTGCTGCGGTTCTGCGGGGTGTAGGTTTTTTGCTGCAGTTGCTTCAGCGCGGCCGCATCCTGCTCGGCGGCGCTCGGTTTGTTGAACTGCGCCTGCAGGAAGTTGACCATCTGGTTAAGGCGAATATCGCCGCCGCCGATAGCCGCCAGCAGTTCATCCAGTTCATTAAAGTTGTAGCGCGGCAGCAGATGTTTCTCGGCATCCTTCAGGCTGATGCCCAGATGCTCGAGCTCATCATCGAGGATCTGCCGCCCGGCGAGAATGTTTTTATCGCGATCCTGTTTACGGAACCAGGCGTGAATTTTGGAGCGTCCACGGCTGGTGGTCACGTAGCCAAGGTTCGGGTTCAGCCAGTCGCGGCTTGGGTTCGGCTGCTTCTGGGTGATTATCTCAATCTGATCGCCCATCTGCAGCTGATAGGTGAACGGCACAATGCGCCCGCCAATTTTGGCGCCGATGCAGCGGTGCCCGACATCGCTATGGATATGGTAGGCAAAGTCGAGCGGAGTTGAGCCCGCCGGCAGATCAACCACGTCGCCCTTCGGCGTAAACACGTAGACCCGGTCATCGAAGACCTGGCTGCGCACTTCGTCGAGCATTTCGCCGGAATCGGCCATCTCTTCCTGCCAGGCGATCAGCTTACGCAGCCAGGCGATACGGTCTTCATGGCCGCGACCGCCGCTCGCCCCGGCGCTGGCACCCTCTTTATACTTCCAGTGCGCCGCCACGCCGAGCTCGGCGTCTTCATGCATCTGTTTGGTGCGAATTTGGATCTCAACCGTTTTCCCGCCCGGCCCAAGCACCACGGTGTGAATAGACTGGTAGCCGTTCGGTTTCGGGTTGGCGACGTAATCATCAAATTCGTCAGGCAGATGACGATAGTGGGTATGCACGATCCCCAGCGCCGCGTAGCAATCCTGCAAACGTTCAGCGACGATACGTACCGCGCGCACGTCAAACAGCTCATCAAAAGCGAGATGCTTCTTCTGCATTTTGCGCCAGATGCTATAGATATGCTTCGGACGCCCGTATACCTCAGCCTTCACGCCTTCATTTTTCATTTCTGAGCGCAGGTGGCCGACGAACTCATCGATGTAATGTTCGCGGTCGATACGGCGTTCGTGCAGCAACTTAGCAATACGCTTATATTCGGCTGGATGCAGGTAACGGAAGCAGTAGTCTTCCAGTTCCCACTTCAGTTGACCGATGCCTAAGCGGTTCGCCAGCGGCGCATAGATGTTGGTACACTCTTTTGCTGCCAGTACGCGCTCATCTTCGGGTTCATCTTTTACCTCGCGCAGGTGAGCGATACGTTCCGCAAGCTTGATAACCACGCAGCGGAAATCATCGACCATCGCCAGCAGCATGCGGCGAATATTGTCGACCTGTTCTGAGGAGACGGTGTCGGTGTGCGTGGCTTTAAGCTGGCGAATCGCCGCCATATCACGCACGCCGTGAATCAGGGTAACGACGGATTTGCCGACGCTCTCTTGCAGGACCTCTTCGCTGACGACGTTGCCGTCCGCCAGCGGAAACAGTAAAGCGGCCCGCAAGGTATCGATATCCATATTGAGCATGGAGAGAATTTCTACCATCTCCACGCCGCGCCAAAGCAGGAGATCCGCCTGCGGGTGTCCCTGCGTTGTTACGCGACAATAATCCCAGGTCTCGGCTAAGCGCTCACACGACTGCTGGCTGGAAATCCCCAGACTCGCGATCCATTTCTTCGGGTCAAACTCACCAGCTTTATTAAGATGTGCACTTCTTACCGCAACCATTGTCCTCTCCTTAAGGGACTCAGCCTACCGAAGTCAGCAAGCCGTATTTTATACCCGTCATACTTCATCCTTCAGTCCACACCGCCATCAGGCATCTTCACTGTCGCCTCGATGCGGGCTGAACAATTTTATGTAAGCTCGCGCTCAAACAATACTATCGATTCCAGGTGCCCGGTGTGCGGGAACATGTCCAGCATCGCCAGACGTTGAATGCGATATCCCGCCTGAAGCAACGCTTCGCTATCGCGCGCCAGCGTCGCCGGGTTACATGAAACATAGACCATCCGCCGCGGTGCCAGCTTGATAATATGCGCCATCACGCCCGGCGCCCCGGCTCTTGCCGGGTCGAGTAGAATTTTATCAAAGCCATGCTTCGCCCAGGCCTGCTGGGTAACATCTTCTTCCAGGTTTTCATGAAAGAAAGTCACGTTCTGCAATTCATTGAGGGCGGCATTTTCCCGACCCTTTGCCACCAGCGCGGGTACGCCTTCGACGCCCACCACGCTCGCCGCCGCTTTGGCCAGCGGCAGGGTGAAATTGCCCATACCGCAAAACAGATCCAGAACGCGGTCCTGCGGCTGAATATCTAACCAGGCCAGCGCCGTACGCACCATTTTCTGGTTTACGCCATCGTTGACCTGGATAAAATCGCGCGGACTGAACACTAAGCGTAGTCCGTCTGACGTGTACCATGGTTCATCGCCGCGAATATGTTCAAGTATCTCGCTTTGCGGCGCGAGGTACAGGGATAGACCGTGAGTTTGCGAAAAACGTTCCAGTTTTTCTTTATCCGCCGCCGTCAGCGCGGCGGTATGGCGTAAAACCATCAGCGGGCCATTATCCGCCTGCACCAGCTCAACGTGGCCAAGTTGACGTTGTGATTGCAGGCTGGTTAAACACTCGCGCACCGCGGGTAACAACGCCTCAAGTTGGGGCGCCAAAACGGGGCACTGCACCACATCGATGATTTCGCTGGAGTTGGCCTTGCGAAAACCCATCTGCAGTTGTTGGGTCTTTGGCTGATAATTCAAGCTAAAACGCGCCCGACGCCGGTAGCCCCAGGGTTCAGCGGCTATAATGTCGTCAACGTCACGTTTCATCAGGCGGGAGAGCGCGGCGCGCTTGCTTTGCTGCTGTAGTTCAATGCTCGCATGTTGCTGCTGACATCCGCCGCAGACGCCGAAATGCGGGCAGCGCGGCGCG
This sequence comes from Klebsiella sp. CN_Kp104, assembly GCF_040064515.1. NCBI lineage: Bacteria > Pseudomonadati > Pseudomonadota > Gammaproteobacteria > Enterobacterales > Enterobacteriaceae > Klebsiella > Klebsiella sp. CN_Kp104. The sequence goes on from NZ_JBEAII010000005.1 coordinate 99,317, forward strand.
ACGCGCTGTGGGCTGTCGTTGAGACGGCGTTTAACCTGAGCGCGGGCATACTGTTTTTTATCCTCTACCAGCACGACTTCCGCCTGCTCTTGCGGCAACAGGCCGGGGATAAACAGCGCCTTACCCTGATGACGGGCTACGCCCTGGCCAAAGGGATCAAGGTCATTTACCGTCACGGTTATGATCTGGCGCGTCGTCACACGCCGTTTTGCAGAGTAGAATTGCGCCATCGTAGAGGATTATCTCAAAAATATACTGACTCTATACATGAAATCATTCGGGCTACCAATGCAGAAGCCGTCTGAAGGTTGATATGTATATTCTCCCATAATGGAACCGCATGACCAACTACAGCCTACGTGCTCGCATGATGATTCTTATTCTGGCGCCGACCGTTTTGATTGGTCTGCTGCTCAGTATTTTCTTCGTTGCCCACCGCTATAACGACCTGCAGCGGCAGTTGGAAGATGCCGGCGCCAGTATTATCGAACCGCTGGCGGTATCCAGTGAGTACGGCATGAATTTGCAAAATCGCGAGGCGATCGGCCAACTTATCAGCGTGCTTCACCGCCGCCATTCCGATATCGTGCGGGCTATTTCTATTTATGATGCTAAAAACCGGCTGTTCGTTACCTCTAACTTCCAGCTCGATCCGCGGGAAATACAGCTCCCGCGCGGCGCGCCCTTCCCTCGCCGGCTGAGCGTCACCCGCCACGGCGACATCATGGTACTGCGCACGCCTATTGTGTCAGAAAGCTATCTGCCCGATGAGTCACCGGAAAGCGATGCTAAAATGCCGGACAATATGCTCGGCTATGTGGCGCTGGAGCTCGACCTTAAATCTGTGCGCCTGCAGCAGTACAAAGAGATATTTATCTCAAGCGTCATGATGCTGTTTTGTATCGGCATTGCGCTGATTTTCGGCTGGCGCCTGATGCGCGACGTGACCGGACCGATTCGTAATATGGTCAACACCGTTGACCGCATCCGCCGCGGCCAGTTGGATAGCCGCGTTGAAGGTTTTATGCTCGGCGAGTTGGATATGCTGAAAAACGGCATTAACTCGATGGCGATGTCGCTGGCGGCCTACCACGAGGAGATGCAGCACAATGTCGATCAGGCGACCTCGGATCTGCGCGAAACGCTGGAGCAGATGGAGATTCAGAACGTCGAGCTGGATCTGGCGAAAAAGCGCGCCCAGGAGGCCGCGCGCATCAAGTCCGAGTTCCTTGCCAATATGTCGCACGAGCTACGAACTCCGCTTAACGGCGTGATTGGCTTTACCCGCCTGACCTTGAAAACCGATCTCAACGCTACCCAGCGCGACCACCTGACCACCATCGAACGTTCGGCGAATAATCTGCTGGCCATCATCAATGATGTGCTGGATTTCTCCAAGCTCGAAGCGGGCAAGCTGATTCTGGAAAGCATTCCTTTCCTGCTGCGCAATACCCTGGATGAAGTGGTGACCTTGCTGGCACATTCGGCGCACGATAAAGGCCTTGAGCTCACCCTCAACATTAAAAGCGACGTCCCGGATAATGTGATTGGCGATCCGCTGCGCCTGCAGCAGGTGATCACCAATCTGGTGGGTAACGCGATTAAATTCACCGAACACGGCAACATTGATGTGCTGGTTGAACAGCGGGCGATGAGCAATTCGCGAGTACAAATCGAAGTACAGATTCATGATACCGGCATCGGCATTCCGGAGCGCGATCAGTCGCGGTTGTTCCAGGCCTTCCGTCAGGCCGATGCCAGTATCTCACGCCGCCACGGCGGCACCGGCCTGGGGCTGGTTATCACTCAGCGGCTGGTCAAAGAGATGGGCGGCGATATCTCATTCCATAGTCAGCCGAACCGCGGTTCCACCTTCTGGTTCCATATCAGCCTTGACCTGAATCCGAACGCTATTACCGACGGTTTCGATACCCATTGCCTGGCGGGCAAGAAGCTGGCCTACATTGAAGCCAATACCACCGCTGCGCAAAGCACGATGGAACTGCTGGCAACTACACCGCTGGAAGTGGTCTACAGCCCGACGCTGTCAGCGCTGCCGGATGCGCACTACGATATTTTACTGGCCGGTATTCCGGTGTCGATGCGCGATCTCAGCAACCAGCGGGAAAAACTGGTCCGCGCTTGCTCACTTTCCGATACCCTGGTGCTGGGGCTGCCTTGCCACGCGCAGGTTAGCGCCGAAGAGCTGAAAAGAAACGGTGTTACCGCCTGCCTGCTTAAACCATTGACCTCCACGCGGCTTTTCCCGGTGCTGATGGCCTCTTGCCGCGCGCAGCCGCCGGTGCCACAGCCCTATATCGATAGCGATAAACTGGCGATGACGGTAATGGCGGTAGATGATAACCCGGCCAACCTCAAGCTTATTGGCGCGCTGCTGGACGATCTGGTGCAGCATGTCATTCTGTGCGATAGCGGCCAGGATGCCGTAGAGCAGGCCAAACAGTCGCAGTTGGATCTCATTCTGATGGATATTCAGATGCCGGATATGGACGGTATTCGCGCCTGTGAATTAATCCGTCATCTCCCGCATCAGCAGCAGACCCCGGTGATCGCGGTGACCGCCCACGCCCTTGAGGGGCAGCGCGAGAAACTGCTGGCCGCCGGGATGAACGATTATCTGGCGAAGCCGATTGAAGAAGATAAGCTTAGCACCCTGCTGTTGCGCTATCAGCCCGGCATGCACGTCGCCGCGCCGCAATTAGCCGAACCGGTGGAGCCGGTTATCGATCATAACGTCACGCTCAACTGGCAGCTGGCGCTGCGTCAGGCTGCCATGAAACCAGACCTCGCGCGGGAGATGCTGCAAATGCTGCTCGCCTTTATGCCGGAGGTGCGCAATAAAGTTGAAGAACAGCTGGTTGGCGAAACGCCGGAAGGGTTGCTGGATTTAATTCATAAATTGCACGGCAGCTGCAGCTATAGCGGCGTACCGCGGCTGAAAAAACTGTGCCATACCCTTGAAAGCCAGTTGCGCGCAGGTACCGCGCCGGAAGAGCTGGAGCCGGAACTGCTGGAACTGTTAGACGAGATGGATAACGTCGCCCGCGAAGCGTGCAAGATGGGAGTGTAAACCCCGGATAGCGGCGCTGCGCGCCTTATCCGGGCTACGATCCGGTACTCGGTTGGTAGCCCCGGTAAGCGTAAGCGCCACCGGGGAGGGTTCCCGGATCGCGGCGCTGCGCGCCTCATCCGGGCTACCAATACCACTGCGCCGGCCGGGTTACCGCTTGCCGCCCATCTCTAATACCGCCGCCACGTTACGTGCCGTCATCCGCACGTTGGCGGCGGCGTTCGCCAGCGCCTCTTCCAGGGTACAGACGGAATAGAGCACGCTAAAGACGGCATCGAGGCCATGCTGATGCACGACGCCAACATCGGCGGTCAGGCTGCCGGCAATCCCAATCACCGGCACGTTGAAGCGTTTCGCGACCTTCGCCACCCCCACCGGTACCTTGCCGTGAATGGTCTGGCTGTCGATACGCCCTTCTCCGGTAATCACCAAATCGGCATCAGCCACTAGCTCTGCCAACCCCAGCGCATCGGTCACAATCTCAATTCCCGGACGTAGGTTGGCGCCGCAAAACGCATACAACGCCGCCCCCATACCACCCGCCGCCCCTCCCCCTTCCAGGTTCAGCACGTCAATATCTAAATCACGGTCGATAATCTGCGCAAAGTGTTGCAGGCCGCGGTCAAGACGCTCAATCATCGCCGCCGTCGCCCCTTTTTGCGGGCCAAACACCGCGCTTGCGCCCTGCGGGCCGGTTAACGGATTGGTAACGTCGCAGGCGACATCAATCCGGCAATCAGCCAATCTTGGATCCAGTTCGCTAAGATCGATCCGCGCCAGCGTCTCCAGCGCGCCGCCGCCCGGCGCAATTTGCTGTTGCCCGGCGCTCAACAGTTTTGCCCCCAGCGCCTGCGCCATGCCGGCGCCGCCGTCATTGGTCGCACTGCCGCCGATGCCAATAATAATCTGCGAAACCCCCGCATCCAACGCGTGACGAATCAGCTCGCCGGTTCCCCAGGAGGTAGTCAGTAGCGGATTACGTCGCGTGGGCGGCACGCTTTCCAGTCCGCTGGCTGCCGCCATTTCGATATAGGCGCAGCGCATATCGCCGGACAGGCCGTAAAAGGCGTTGACCGGTTCGCCAAGCGGTCCGGTAACGCTGACCTGTACGATATGCCCTTGAGTCGCGGCCACCATCGCCTCAACGGTACCCTCACCGCCGTCGGCAACCGGGACTTTAACGTACTCCGCATGGGGATAAATTTCGCGGAACCCCGTTTCTATCGCGGTGGCGACGTCCAGCGCACTCAGGCTCTCTTTGTAAGAATCCGGCGCGATCACTATCTTCATAAGTGTCCTTAATATGAATAACCCCGGCGACCGGCAGTTGCCGACCCTTACAGAGTCGGCGTTATCTTAGCGAACCATGCAAGGACGTTTGTTATCAAAGGTCCAGTTCGGGATTAAATATTGCATCGCCATGGCGTCATCACGCGCACCCAGGCCATGTTTCTTATATAGCTCATTAGCCTGCATCACGCGGTCCATATCCAGCTCAACACCCAGACCCGGCGTCGCCGGCACCTGCACCATACCGCCTTTGATTTCAAACGGCTGTTTGGTCAGACGCTGGTTACCCTCCTGCCAGATCCAGTGGGTATCGATAGCGGTAATTTTACCCGGCGCCGCCGCGGCCACATGGGTAAACATCGCCAGCGACACGTCGAAGTGATTATTAGAGTGCGAACCCCAGGTCAGGCCGAATTCATGACACATCTGCGCCACGCGTACCGACCCTTGCATGGTCCAGAAGTGCGGGTCCGCCAGCGGAATATCCACCGATTGTAGCGACAGCGTATGGCCCATCTGCCGCCAGTCGGTGGCGATCATGTTGGTCGCGGTCGGCAGCCCGGTCGCCCGACGGAATTCAGCCATCACTTCGCGGCCGGAGAAACCTTGTTCAGCGCCGCAAGGATCTTCCGCATAGGCCAGCACGCCTTTCAGCTGTTTACCTATCTGGATGGCTTCATCCAGCAGCCAGGCGCCGTTCGGGTCGAGGGTCACGCGCGCATCAGGGAAACGCTTCGCCAGCGCGCTAATCGCTTCGGCTTCTTCAAAACCGGCCAACACCCCGCCCTTCAGTTTAAAGTCATTGAAGCCATATTTTTCGTAAGCGGCCTCCGCCAGGCGAACCACCGCCTCCGGCGTCATCGCCTCTTCATGACGAATACGATACCAGTCGCACTGTTCATCCGGCTGGCTTTGATAAGCCAGCGGCGTCGCGTGGCGGTTACCGACAAAGAACAGGTAGCCCAACATTTCGACTTCGCTCCGCTGCTGGCCGTCGCCAAGCAGAGAAGCAACGTTCACGCCCAGATGCTGGCCCAGCAGATCCAGCAGCGCCGCTTCAATCCCGGTCACCACGTGAATGGTAGTGCGCAGATCGAAGGTTTGCAGGCCGCGGCCGCCGGCATCGCGGTCGGCAAACTGGTTACGCACGGCGCTCAGCACATTTTTGTACTCGCCCAGCGTTTTACCCACCACCAACGGCGCGGCGTCTTCCAGGGTCTGGCGGATCTTTTCGCCGCCGGGGATTTCGCCAACGCCCGTGTGCCCGGAGTTATCTTTGATGATAACGATATTACGGGTGAAGTACGGCGCGTGCGCGCCGCTCAGGTTCATCAGCATGCTGTCATGCCCGGCGACCGGGATAACCTGCATAGCGGTCACAATTGGCGTTGAAGATGATGTAGTCATAGCGTAATCCTTTTTAATTAATGACGGCCGAAAACGGGGCGTTTACGGTCGAATGTCCAACCGGGAATCAGATACTGCATCGGGCCCGCATCGTTACGCGCGCCGCCTGGCAGCGCCTTATAAGCCTCATGAGCTTTATGCACCTGTTCCCAGTCCAGCTCCACGCCGAGTCCCGGCGCGTCTGGCACGGCGATTTTGCCGTTGATAATCTGCAGCGGATTTTGCGTCAGGCGCGCATCGCCCTCCTGCCAAATCCAATGGGTATCGATAGCGGTCGGATTGCCCGGCGCCGCGGCGCCGACGTGGGTAAACATCGCCAGCGAAATATCAAAGTGGTTGTTCGAATGACAGCCCCAGGTCAGCCCCCAGTCATCGCACAACTGCGCCACCCGAACCGCGCCGGAGAGCGTCCAGAAGTGCGGGTCCGCCAGCGGAATATCGACGGCGTTGAGCATGACCGCATGCCCCATTTCGCGCCAGTTGGTGGCTATCATGTTAGTCGCCACCGGCAACCCGGTGGCGCGGCGGAACTCAGCCATCACTTCCCGACCGGAAAAGCCCTGTTCAGCGCCGCACGGATCTTCAGCATAGGTCAGGACATCCTGCAGCCCTTTGCACAGCGTAATCGCTTCATCCAGCAGCCAGGCGCCGTTCGGGTCAACGGTAATGCGGGCGTCAGGGAAGCGTTTTTTCAACGCGCGGGCGGCGTCGATTTCCTGCTCGCCAGGTAATACGCCGCCTTTTAGCTTAAAGTCTTTAAAACCGTAGCGATCCTGCGCTGCCTCCGCCAGTCGCACTACCGCGTCGCTATTCAGCGCCTGCTGGTGACGAAGACGGTACCATTCGTGGTCGCCCGGCGTCCGCGCAAGATAGTCCAAATCGGTTTTTTCGCGGTCGCCGATATAGAACAGGTAGCCCAGCACGGTCACCGCATCACGCTGTTTGCCCGGCCCCAATAGTTCGCACACCGGGACATTCAACACCTTGCCAAGCAGGTCGAGCAGCGCGGCTTCCAGCGCCGCTACCGCATTGACTTTCAATTCGAAGGTCCATGCCCCTTTGCCGAAGGTGTCGAAATCCGCCGCCTGATTGCCTTTATGTACCTGCTGCACCACGCGGTTGAGGCGAGCGACTTCCTGCCCAACCACCTGGGGTATGGCATCGACCAACGTCTGGTAGATGACTTCGCCGCCGGGCGCTTCGCCGACGCCGGTATGGCCGGCGTTGTCGGTTAACACCACAATATTGCGGGTAAACCAGGCATTATGCGCGCCGCCGATGTTCATCAGCATGCTGTCGTGCCCGGCGACCGGAATCACCTTCATTTCGGTAACGATTGGGCTGGATTGGGTATTCATGATTAACGCCCCGCAATCGGTTTAAGTTCGATACGTTTGATATCGCCAACCAGCACCAGGTAGCTGAATACCGCCACCAGAGCGTGGATACCGACGTAAATCAGCGCGCCGTTGAAAGAGCCGGTGGTGCCGACGATATAGCCGATAGCGATAGGGGTGACGATGCCGGAAATATTGCCGAACATGTTGAACAGACCGCCGGACAGGCCGCTGATTTCTTTCGGCGCGGTGTCCGCCATTACCGCCCAGCCCAGCGCGCCAATGCCTTTGCCGAAGAAGGCCATCGCCATAAAGCCGATGATCATCCATTCCGCGTTGACGTAGTTACACATCAGCATGGTCATGGACAACAGCATGCCCAGTACGATCGGCGTTTTACGCGCGATATTCAGCGAGCCGGTACGGCGCATCAACCAGTCGGAAATAATCCCGCCCAACACGCCGCCGACAAAGCCACACACCGCCGGAATCGAGGCGACAAAACCCGCTTTGAGGATCGACATGCCGCGCGCCTGCACCAGATAAACCGGGAACCAGGTGATAAAGAAGTAGGTTAACGCGTTGATGCAGTACTGGCCGATATAGATCCCGACCATCATTCGCGAGCCGATCAACTGCTTGATTTGGCCCATTTTTACGCTAAAGGGCACCTTCTGCGCACTGCTCTTTTGATCCATATTGATCAACGCGCCGCCTTCGGCGATGTAGTCCAGCTCTTTCTGGTTAACGCCTGGGTGGTTATTGGGATCGTGGATCACTTTCAGCCACACGAAGCTGATGACAATACCCAATCCGCCCATAAAGAAGAATACGTGCGACCAACCCACTTCATGGGTCAACCAACCCATAATCGGCGCGAAAATAACGGTGGCAAAATACTGCGCGGAGTTAAAAATCGATACCGCCGTCCCTCTCTCCTGCGCCGGGAACCAGGCGGCCACAATGCGGCTATTACCCGGGAACGAGGGCGATTCGGCAAGGCCGACGAGGAAGCGCAGGGTAAATAGCGCGATGATAATGCCAAAGCCGCTAAAGATATCCACGAAGCCCTGCAGCAGGGTAAACACGGACCAGATAAAGATGGACCAGAAATAGACGCGTTTAGAACCAAAGCGGTCAAGCAGCCAGCCGCCTGGGATCTGTCCGATCACATAGGCCCATGAAAACGCGGAAAAAACGTAACCCATGCCAACAGGATCGAGGCCGATATCCTTGGCCATTTCAGAACCGGCGATCGACAGCGTCGCGCGGTCGCCATAGTTAAAGGATGTGACGATAAACAGCATCACCACTATCCAATAGCGAGCATTGGTGCGCTTTTCAGCGGCGCTCGCAGCCTGACTTAATGAACTCATTGTTGTACTCCTGAATCATAGCGTTTAGCTACGTTCATTCTGAACAGCACAACCTGTAGGGTAATCAGAATGACGTGTTAGTGTTTTTTTCGTTATATCTGGCGTACTGCTTTTGTCACTGGCAGGAAAAGTATAAAAAGAGGCGTCGGCGGGCTCACCGTGCATATACACAGCTTTAGCGGGTGATACTGCGTTAGTTTATGGCGTATGCCTAAGGTTGTGGGGAGTAGTTCACGGAAATGGAAAACCGCCGCCCGCTGATGGGTCGATGGACGACATTACCTTCAGAGTGTGAATCGGCTCTCTTGACGCCGGGGAAACGCAAAGAAAAAAGCCATATCGATAAAGTGGTTATCAGGCAGATGCCCGAAGCCGGGCGCGATGGATAACGTTAAGATAACCCTGACCGTTTATCCGGCCACTGGCAGCTTAAGCGCGCCCTCTACGTAGGGAGAGGGCGTTCTTAATAGGATTAGTCGAGCAGTTTAGCCCACGCTTCTACCCAAGGGTTGGAAACGCTTTCCGGTTCCGGGTCTTCGCTGGCGTCAATGGTGAGCATCTCGCCAATACGACGCGCGCCCTGCTCCTGCAGCAATGCATCAAAGGTTTTACCGCCGCCGCAGAAGTTGGCGTAGGTACTATCGCCAAGCGCGATAATGCCGTAGCGCAGATGCGGTTGATACATATCTTTAATGCCTTCATACAGCGGAACGATGCTGTCCGGCAGATCGCCCTGCCCGGTGGTCGAGGTCACGACCAGCACGTATTTGCCGGTATAGGATTCCCAGTCTTTTACTTCCGGGTCCTCAAAGACCGTCGCTTTATGCCCCAGCCCGCTCAGAATGGCTTCCGCCTCTTCGGCGACCAACAGCGAGTTTCCGTACATTGTGCCGACAAAAATTCCGACTTCTGCCATAGTGATTATCTCCCTGGATTATCCGCGATACTCTCATCCTGACCGCTGTCGTCGGCAAACTCAACCCTTTCATTTAACGGGAGAAGCCCGCGCCAGCCAAACTGCGACAGCGCGCGCATCCAGACATCATCCAGACCCGCGCGAATCGTCAGCGGCTCGCCGGTAAACGGATGCGTTAATGACAGCTGACTGGCATGCAGCATCAGGCGATTACAGCCGAAATGTTCAGCGGCGCTGCGGTTTTGCCGTAGATCGCCATGTTTGCTGTCACCGAGGATCGGATGGCGCAGATGGGCCAAATGGCGACGCAGCTGATGCTTACGCCCGGTTTTCGGCTCCAGCTCCACCAGCCCGTAGCGGGTGGTCGGGTAACGGCCGGTGGCGACCGGCATTTCTACCGTCGCCAGCCCGCGATAGTGGGTCACCGCCGGCTGCGGGCCTTTATCTTCACGAGCGAATTTATCAGCGATTTTATCCAGCTCTTCTACAAGCGGATAATCCAGTACCGCCTCTTCAGTCAACCAGCCGCGAACGATGGCGTGATAGCGTTTTTGCATCTGGTGTTGTTCAAACTGCTGCGCCAGCAGCCTGCCCGCCTCGCTCGACAACCCCATCAACAGCACGCCGGAAGTCGGCCGGTCCAGGCGATGAGCGGTGAAGACGTGCTGGCCGATTTGATCGCGCACGGTCTGCATCACTACCACTTTCTCGTCGCGATCCAGCCAGCTACGGTGCACCAGCCAGCCGGATGGTTTGTTCACCGCCACCAGCCACTTATCCTGGTAAATGATCTCCAGCATCAGGCGTCTTCATCCGCGAATAATGCATCCAGCAGCAGCAACTCGGCCACGATAGCTTCGCGCGCCGGATGGGCTTTATCCAGCGCCATCTCGTAATAGGGCGCGACGGCAAAGTTCTGCGGCAGCGGCATACCGCTGGCAATCAGTTGATGCATACGTGGGATCAGCACCCACTGTAGCCATTCCAGCGGCTCGAGCGTGTCCAGGAAAAACGGCTGCTCGCTGGCGAAAGCGCGGCTATCCGGGGCCTGTTCCTGCCAGTGGTTTGTTTCGCGCAGCAGCGCTTCAATGGCGTGCAGGCGATCGCGCACGCTAGCGTGAAGGGTCATGGGGAAACCTCGATGAATTGTAAACCGGGCGCAGGATAGCAAATCCGCGAGAGAAATAAAAAAAGGGAGCACTGTATAAACAGTGCTCCCGGTTCGTTTTGCAGCATTCCAGCTACATTGGTGCTCCCTGCTCGTCCTTGAAAACTTTTCCTGAGGTCTCCTGACCAAGTTCATCCATAAACTAGCGCATCCTGCTTTCACACCACCCCGATGTGAAATAACTTATCCCTAAGTGTGTCCAGATCTTCCTGATCCACCGTTCATCCTGAGCGGCTCTCGTTCTCCATCCTGGAGGTGTCCTTTACGCTTTCCTGCGTTATCCTTGCTTCATCCTGAAGCCTGTCCTTGCAACGCCATCCTGGCGGGTCCTGTAGAAGAGCCATCATCCTGATGTTCTCTTCATCCGCGACTTCCTGTCGACGTACATAGGATCACTGATTCCGCCTCTTCTTACAAGACTTACTACGACAATCTCTTAAGATTAGTGGCCAAACCAAAAGCGCACACAATCATCAAATCATTAAATAACAATGAGTTATATGTAATCACTACGTAAAAAATTGCTGAAAATGATGACGATCTCTTACAGGTCTTGTAAGAGATCTCTCACAAACAACTTGGGGAAATGGATTACAGAAGGGGCTCAAGCTGATTCAGGAAACTCGCAAGCGAGTGAGAAAGGGTCTCTCTTTTTCGGGTACCGAGCGTCTCTTTAATCACTTCGCCGCTCAGGTTGCAGACCGAAATAACCTCCAGTTCGCTATCCAGCGTGGCGATAAACAGCGTCGGCGATAGCTTCAGACGTTTTTGTACCACCAGGTGACCAATGAGGTTTTCCTGTACTCGCTGGAAATCATCCGGGCTCCATGCCTGCAGCAGAGTGAGGTTCTGTTCCGCGAAGCGGGCGTGCATATCGCCAGCGAACTGAGTGGTATAATAACTATGAATCGGCTGTTGTACCACAATCTCCAGCGCCCGTTCAACCCCATCGAGATGGTGTTCTAACGTAAACGGCTGCGGCTGCCAGAAAACGGCATCGTCTTCACTGGCGCTAATACAGGGAGATGGGATGCCATAAAGGTCTTCGCTACGCGGCAGGCTGGCATAACGCTGCTGCCACGCATCGCAGTAACGTTGGGTAAATGATTGCAGCGCTTCTATGGTCTGATGATCCACCGGTTTCTCTCTTCACGTTAGACAGGATACACTTGGCATATAGTGTACCCGCTTTACTATGGTGAAACATGTCTTCTTACGATAATCATCAGGCGCTGGCCGGCCTGACGCTCGGTAAATCAACGGATTACCGCGATACCTATGACGCTTCGTTGCTGCAGGGCGTGCCCCGCAGCCTGAACCGCGATCCGCTCGGCCTGCATGCCGATAATCTGCCGTTCCACGGCGCCGATATCTGGACGCTGTACGAACTGTCGTGGCTGAACGCCAAAGGCCTGCCGCAGGTCGCCGTCGGCTACGTGGAACTCAGCGATACCACCATCAATCTGGTGGAATCGAAAAGCTTCAAACTGTACCTGAACAGCTTCAACCAGACCCGCTTCGCCGACTGGCAGGAAGTTCAGGCCACGCTGACCCGCGATCTTAGCGCCTGCGCCCAGGGCGAGGTCAAGGTTTCGCTGTACCGACTCGATGAGCTGGAAGGGCAACCGGTCGCCCATCTGCATGGCGCCTGCATCGACGATCAGGATATCGAGATTGATAACTATCAGTTCAGCGCCGACTACCTGCAGGACGCGGCCAGCGGTAAAGTCGTCGAAGAGACGCTGGTCAGCCATCTGTTGAAATCGAATTGTCTGATCACCCACCAGCCGGACTGGGGCTCGGTACAGATTCAATATCGCGGGCCGAAAATCGATCGCGAAAAACTGCTGCGCTATCTGGTGTCGTTCCGCCACCACAATGAATTCCACGAACAGTGCGTCGAACGCATCTTTAATGATGTGCTGCGTTTCTGCCGCCCGGAATCGCTTTCCGTGTACGCTCGCTACACCCGCCGCGGCGGCCTGGATATCAATCCGTGGCGCAGCAACGGTGAATTCGTGCCGGCAACCGGGCGTCTGGCACGGCAATAAGCGAAATTTTTCACACTTTGCGTGCGTTAACGCGTACGCAAGGTTGTGGAAAGACTACGGCCAGGGCTATTGTAATCACAGGAAGACGATAATCGTCCTGTAAGGAGTTCACTTGATTACACACGTTAGCCCGCTTGGTTCAATGGATATGCTGTCACAGCTGGAAGTGGATATGCTTAAACGCACCGCCAGTAGTGACCTGTATCAACTCTTTCGCAACTGCTCGCTTGCTGTGCTCAACTCGGGGAGCCTGACCGATAACAGCAAGGAGCTACTGTCTCGTTTTGAAAACTTCGATATTAACGTGCTGCGCCGCGAACGCGGCGTGAAGCTGGAACTGATCAACCCGCCGGAAGACGCTTTCGTCGATGGCCGTATTATCCGTTCCCTGCAGGCCAACCTGTTTGCCGTGCTGCGCGATATCCTGTTCGTCTACGGGCAGATCCACAACACCGTCCGCTTCCCGAATCTCGATCTCGAAAGCTCAATTCACATCACCAACCTGGTGTTCTCGATTCTGCGCAACGCCCGCGCGCTGCACGTCGGCGAAGCGCCGAATATGATTGTCTGCTGGGGCGGCCACTCTATTAATGAAAATGAGTACCTGTACGCGCGCCGCGTCGGTACCCAGCTTGGCCTGCGCGAACTGAACATCTGCACCGGCTGCGGGCCAGGCGCCATGGAAGCGCCAATGAAAGGCGCCGCCGTCGGCCACGCCCAGCAGCGCTATAAAGACAGCCGCTTTATCGGCATGACCGAACCTTCCATTATCGCCGCTGAGCCGCCAAACCCGCTGGTCAACGAACTGATCATCATGCCGGACATCGAAAAGCGTCTCGAAGCGTTCGTGCGCATCGCCCACGGTATTATCATCTTCCCCGGCGGCGTGGGTACTGCGGAAGAGCTGCTTTATCTGCTGGGCATCCTGATGCATCCGGATAACAAGGCGCAGGTGCTGCCGCTTATCCTCACCGGGCCGAAAGAGAGCGCCGACTACTTCCGCGTGCTGGACGAGTTCATCGTTCATACCCTCGGCGAATCGGCTCGCCGCCACTATCGCATTATTATTGACGATGCCGCGGAAGTGGCGCGCCAGATGAAAAAAGCGATGCCATTGGTCAAAGAGAGCCGCCGCGAAACCGATGACGCCTACAGCTTCAACTGGTCGATTCGTATTTCGCCGGACCTGCAGATGCCATTCGATCCGACGCACGACAATATGGCCAATCTCAAACTTTATCCGGACCAACCGGTGGAAGTGCTGGCCGCCGACCTGCGTCGCGCCTTCTCCGGTATTGTCGCCGGCAACGTGAAAGAAGTCGGTATTCAGGCTATCGAGAAATATGGTCCTTACAAGCTGCATGGCGATCCGGAAATGATGCGCCGCATGGACGATCTGCTGCAGGGCTTCGTTGCCCAGCACCGCATGAAGCTTCCGGGCGGCAGTGCCTACATTCCGTGCTACGAAATCTGCTCCTGATAACGTGATACCTCTCCCGGGCGGCGGTCGATACCCTGCCCGGGTACCCCCGTCCTCAATTTCCAGTTAATTAATTTTTCTAATTAATGATTCGTAGAGTTTCCACATAGCCAAACGTTTGCGTTTCCAAAAAGAGCAATAAAATTCACCATAAAAATAACATTCTGGCGAAAAAACGTCGTTTACATCACTTTTTTGCAGCAAAAACCTCGTTATTTGGTAACAGAGCTTTTATCTCATGTGCTGCAAATGATAGCCTTCGCGCCACATTTATCTGGCTGATCACCATAAACAGACTGTTGGGCTAAAAACGTTCAGATTTAAAGTGGATTATTGCATTTGGGATCCCGATCACTGATGTATTTTCCATATAAATGTATCTTGCCGCCCAATTGTTACGGAGAAAATTTCTAAAAAACCGTAAAGCAACGAATTTCATATTATTTAATCGTTTTTATTTACTAGATTTTGTTGATTCCTCCAGGAGATACAGATGGAAACCACACAAACCAGCACTATCGTTTCGGGTGAATCCCGCAGCGGATGGCGCAAAACGGATACCATGTGGATGCTGGGCCTGTACGGCACGGCGATCGGCGCGGGCGTTTTGTTCCTGCCAATCAACGCCGGCGTCGGCGGTATGATCCCACTGATTATCATGGCGATTCTGGCCTTCCCGATGACCTTCTTCGCACACCGCGGTATGACCCGCTTCGTGCTGTCCGGTAAAAATCCGGGCGAAGACATCACCGAAGTCGTTGAAGAACACTTTGGCGTAGGCGCAGGTAAACTGATTACGCTGCTCTACTTCTTCGCAATCTACCCGATCCTGCTGGTTTATAGCGTGGCGATCACCAACACCGTCGAAAGCTTCATGGCGCACCAGCTGCACATGACGCCGCCGCCGCGCGCCATTCTGTCCCTGATTCTGATTGTCGGCATGATGACCATCGTGCGTTTCGGCGAGCAGATGATCGTTAAGGCAATGAGTGTCCTGGTATTCCCGTTCGTTATCGCGCTGATGGTTCTGGCGCTGTACCTGATCCCGCAGTGGAACGGCGCGGCGCTGGAAACCCTGTCGCTGAGCAGCGCGTCAACAACCGGTAACGGTCTGCTGATGACCCTGTGGCTGGCGATCCCGGTAATGGTCTTCTCCTTTAACCACTCGCCGATCATCTCCTCCTTCGCGGTAGCGAAGCGTGAAGAGTACGGCGAAGGCGCAGAGAAGAAGTGCTCCAGCATCCTGGCGCGCGCTCACATCATGATGGTGCTGACCGTTATGTTCTTCGTCTTCAGCTGCGTACTGAGCCTGTCTCCGGCGGACCTGGCGGCGGCGAAAGAGCAGAACATCTCGATTCTGTCTTACCTGGCGAACCACTTTAACGCACCGGTTATCGCCTGGATGGCGCCGATCATCGCGATGATCGCTATCACCAAATCCTTCCTCGGCCACTATCTGGGCGCTCGTGAAGGTTTCAACGGCATGGTGATTAAGTCTCTGCGCGGCAAAGGCAAAACCATCGAAATCAACAAACTGAACAAGCTGACCGCGCTGTTTATGCTGGTCACCACCTGGATTGTGGCCACGCTGAACCCGAGCATCCTCGGCATGATTGAGACCCTGGGCGGTCCGATTATCGCGATGATTCTGTTCCTGATGCCGATGTACGCAATCCAGAAAGTTCCGGCCATGCGCAAATACAGCGGCCACATCAGCAACGTCTTCGTTGTGATTATGGGCCTGATTGCCATCTCCGCGATTTTCTACTCTCTGTTCAGCTAATTCTCTTAAGACCTCCCCTCGCGCCGCTTAACGGCGGCGCGCTTTCCGACAGTACTGGAATACATCATGATCAGCGTATTCGATATTTTCAAAATCGGCATTGGCCCATCCAGCTCCCATACCGTTGGACCGATGAAAGCGGGCAAACAATTTACTGACGACCTGATTGCGCGCGGCCTGCTGGCCGACGTCAGCAAAGTCGTCGTCGACGTTTACGGCTCCCTGTCTCTGACCGGTAAAGGCCACCATACCGATATCGCCATTATCATGGGACTGGCCGGCAATCTGCCGGATACCGTCGACATCGACGCGATCCCGGGCTTTATCCAGGACGTTAACACCCACGGCCGCCTGCTGCTGGCGAACGGTCAGCACGAAGTCGAGTTCCCCGTCGACCAGTGCATGAATTTCCATGCCGACAACCTGTCGCTGCATGAGAACGGCATGCGCATTACCGCGCTGGGCGGCGACAAGGTGCTCTACAGCCAGACCTACTACTCCATCGGCGGCGGCTTTATCGTCGATGAAGAGCACTTCGGCCTGACCACCGAAGCGCCGGTTGCCGTGCCTTATCCGTACAAAAATGCTGCCGACCTGCAGAAACACTGCAATGAAACCGGCCTGTCGCTCTCCGGTCTGATGATGCAGAACGAGCTGGCGCTGCACAGCAAAGAAGAGCTGGAACAGCACTTCGCCGCGGTGTGGGAAGTGATGAGCGCCGGTATCGAGCGCGGCATTACCACTGAAGGCGTGCTGCCGGGCAAACTGCGCGTTCCGCGCCGCGCCGCCGCGCTGCGCCGCATGCTGGTGAGCCAGGACAATACTAACAGCGACCCGATGGCGGTAGTGGACTGGATCAACATGTTCGCGCTGGCGGTGAACGAAGAGAACGCCGCCGGCGGCCGCGTGGTGACCGCGCCAACTAACGGCGCGTGCGGTATCGTTCCGGCGGTACTGGCCTACTACGACAAGTTTATCCGCAAGGTGAACGCTAACTCTCTGGCCCGCTATATGCTGGTCGCCAGCGCCATTGGTTCGCTGTATAAGATGAACGCCTCTATCTCCGGCGCCGAAGTCGGTTGCCAGGGCGAAGTCGGCGTGGCCTGCTCGATGGCCGCGGCCGGTCTGGCGGAGCTGCTGGGCGCTAGCCCGGCCCAGGTGTGCATCGCCGCGGAAATCGGTATGGAACATAACCTCGGCCTGACCTGCGACCCGGTTGCCGGCCAGGTGCAGGTACCGTGCATCGAGCGTAACGCCATCGCGGCGGTCAAAGCGGTTAACGCCGCGCGCATGGCCCTGCGCCGTACCAGCGAACCGCGCGTATGCCTCGATAAGGTTATCGAGACCATGTATGAAACGGGCAAAGATATGAATGCTAAGTACCGCGAAACCTCTCGCGGCGGCCTGGCGATGAAAATCGTCGCCTGCGATTAACGCCTCTGGCCCGGCACGCTTCGGCATGTCGGGCCAACTCTCCTCCAGCTCAGGCTCATTCTGCGAGCCTACTTCCCGAACTTCGCGCTACCAATAGCCTCATCTTGCCACCGATGTTACCCTTACAGCCTGAGAACAAAGGGAGGTATCTTGTGGCTGTTCATCTGTTAATTGTCGACGCGCTCAACCTGATCCGCCGTATTCATGCGGTACAGGGTTCACCCTGCGCGGATACCTGCCTGCACGCCCTGGAACAGCTTATCGTCCACAGCCAGCCGACGCACGCCGTGGCGGTGTTCGACGATGAAGACCGCGCCCACGGCTGGCGCCACCAGCGGCTGCCGGACTATAAAGCCGGGCGCGCGCCGATGCCGGAAACGCTGGAAGCGGAAATGCCGGCGCTGCGGGCGGCTTTCGAACAGCGCGGTATCCGCTGCTGGGCGCTGCCCGGCAGCGAAGCGGACGACCTGGCGGCCACGCTCGCCGTTAAAGTTGCCCAGGCCGGGCATCAGGCGACTATTGTCTCGACCGATAAAGGCTACTGTCAGCTGCTGTCGCCGACCATTCGCATCCGCGACTATTTCCAGAAACGCTGGCTGGATGCGCCGTTTATCGCCAATGAATTCGGCGTGATGCCGGAGCAACTGCCGGACTACTGGGGCCTGGCGGGAATTAGCAGCTCGAAAGTACCGGGCGTTGCCGGGATTGGGCCGAAAAGCGCGGCGCAGCTGTTAACGGATTATCAGGATTTAGAAGGCATCTACGCGCGGCTTGCCGAAGTGCCGGAGAAGTGGCGTAAGAAGCTTGAAGAGCATAAAGAGATGGCATTTACCTGCCGGGAAATCGCCCGCCTGCAAACGGATTTACAGCTCGATGGCAACCTGCAGCAGCTGCGTTTGCCATCCGCGTGATCCCCGGCCGCGCTGATGCGTGGCCGGGGCTGCTGAGCGCTGATTAGCGCTCGTCGCGGCGGCCGCCGACCGCCGCCCACAGGCGACGCACGTGTACGGTCACTTCTTCACGGTCGTGATACAGCTGACGGGCCTGAATCTGCGCGTTAATACCGTGCTCATCAAGCTGCGCCTGAATATAGGCCAGGTTTTGCGACACCTCTTCATAGCGCTTTTTCATCGGCAGCTTAAGGTTAAAAATGGTCTCGCGGCACCAGCCGTTCACCAGCCACTGCGCCATTAACGCCGCCACCTTCGCCGGTTTCTCAACCATGTCGCACACCATCCACGAGATGTTGTTGCGGTTCGGACGATAGCGGAAGCCATCTTCACGCAGCCAGGTCACCTGTCCGGTATCCATCAGGCTCTGCGCCATCGGGCCGTTATCGACCGAAGAGACCCACATGTTGCGCTTCACCAGTTGATAGGTCCAGCCGCCCGGGCAGGCGCCGAGATCCACCGCGTACATGCCATTCGCCAGACGTTCGTCCCACTCATCCGCCGGAATGAAGACGTGAAATGCCTCTTCCAGCTTCAGCGTTGAACGGCTCGGCGCATCGGAAGGGAACTTCAGGCGCGGGATCCCCATATAAAACGGCGAGTTGTTATTGCTAAAGGAATAGCCGGTATAGCAACAGCCGGGTGCGATAAAGAACACGTGCACCACCGGACGCTTCGGCGTTTCATAGTTGGTCAGCACGCCGGCTTCACGCAGCGCCGCGCGCAGCGGCACCGTGAACTTGCGGCAGAACTTCATCAGCTCTTTGCTTTCGTTGGTATCCGCGACCTCAACGCGCAGATCGCCGCCCTTTTCCACCACGCCCTGCAGCATGCCGACGATCGGCGTGATGCGGTCTTCCGGCGGCAGGTCGCGCAGCAGTTCGCCAACAACGAACATCTGACGCGCGAAAATCAGCGAGCTAAACGGTAGATCGCGCACCAGCTTCTCGCCATCGCCCTGCTGATAGCACTCAAAAATCACATATCCGGAGTCGTCTTTAACCCGGGCAAAACCAAATACCTCAAGGCGGGCTGCCTTATCGGTAATTTCTGCTGCGCACTCTTTCTCAAACCCGGGGCGACAATAGAGGACAACCTTATTCATGAACAACGCCCTTACGTTTCAGACGAATTGCACCAATTAACATTAATACCCAACCGGCAAGGAAGCAGACGCCGCCTACCGGGGTAACGAACGCCCACAGGCGTAAATGCGACAGCGCCAGGCAATATAAGCTGCCGCTGAACAACACGGTTCCCAGCGCCAAAAACACGCTGCTCCAGTAAAACCAGATGCTTATCCGCCGCTGCATGGCGACAGACAGGCCTAAAATCGCCAGCGTATGAAACGCCTGATACTCAAGGCCGGTGTGGATCCAGGCCATTTCGGCCGCACCCAGCGATTTACTTAATACGTGTGCGCCAAAGGCGCCCAGAGCCACAAAGATAAAGCCGCTGATGGCGGCAAAAATCAGCATAAAACGGCTGGTCATGTTGATACCCTACAAAGTCAGTTAACGCCTGGTCATCAGGCCGTTATTGTTCGTAACGAAAGCGGAATTTTTCTTGTTCGCTCGCCGCCTTCGCTAAAATCCACTGGCGGAAAGCGGCTATTTTACCCAGTTCAGCCTGACTGTCATGACAAACAAGGTAAAACGCGTTCTTACTGACCAGAACATCATTAAACGGGCAGACCAAACGGCCTGCTTCAATTTCGGACTGGGCCATGACGTTATTGGCCAGTGCGACGCCTTGTCCATGGATTGCCGCCTGCAGCACCATCGCGCTGTGGCTGAATATCGGTCCCTGTTGCACATTGATATGATTTAGACCCAGTTGCCGGGTATAAGTTTGCCAGTCGCGGCGAGAGGCATCATGTAACAGCGTATGTTGCGCCAGATCGGCAGGCGTTTTCAACGCTTTGTCACCGGTTAACAACAACGGCGAACAAACCGGTAGTAAATATTCGGCGTACAGTTTTTCAACACGCAGCCCCGGCCAGTTGCCGCGGCCATAGAAAATCGCCACGTCGACGTCGTCGGCCAGTTTGTCTTCCTGACGGTCCACCGCCTGGATCCGCACGTCGATCCCCGGATAAGCTGAGTTAAAGCTTGAGAGTCGCGGCACCAGCCACTGAATGGCGAAACTGGGCAATAAACTAACAGTTAGCGCCCCTTTCGCGCTGCGCGCCTGTAGTTTACGCGTGGCTTCGGTGAGCTGCGAAAAAATCTCTTTAATATCCTGAAAATAGCTTTGCCCCTCTTCCGTTAACAGCAGCGAGCGATTGCGTCGACGAAACAGCTTCAGGCCCAGAAAGTCCTCTAGTGACTTGATTTGGTGACTTACTGCGGCCTGCGTCACAAAAAGCTCATCGGCTGCGCGAGTGAAGCTCAGATGACGTGCGGCTGCATCAAAAACACGTAATGCATTCAGAGGTGGTAATCGCTTCGACATGGTTATTCTGACTGAGATGTTAACGAGTTTTAACAAATAGGAAACAACAGTTAACCTATTAGTTTTTTTTATCTGAGCCATTATAAATTGTCCGTTGAGGTTCTACCAGCAAATACCTATAGTGGCGGCACTTCCTGAGCCGGAACGAAAAGCTTTTTTTGGAATGCGTGTTCCAACAAGCTTTTGGCTTACGGTTGTGATGTTGTGTTGTTGTGTTTGCAATTGGTCTGGGTTTGCAGACCATGGTAGCAAGGCTACCTTTTCACTTCCTGTACATTTACCCTGTCTGTCCATAGTGATTTAATGTAGCACCGCAATGCGCGGTGCTTTTTTTTGCCGAAAAATCACCGTTCTCCCCGCCTCCTCGCTATCACCAGCCTTGCCCTAATGGGGAATTTGCGCGACGATCGTGATATCGATATGAGGAATTCCATGAACGCATTCAATCCCGCCCACTTCCGCGCCCAGTTTCCAGCCCTGACGGATGCCGGCGTCTACCTGGATAGCGCGGCGACGGCGCTAAAACCGCTGGCCGTGATCGATGCCAGCGACCAGTTTTATCGCCTGAGCGCCGGCAACGTCCACCGCAGCCAGTTTGCCGCCGCCCAGCGTCTTACCGAGCGCTACGAGGCGGCGCGCGAACGCGTCGCCAGCTGGCTTAACGCCTCTTCCGGCAAAGAAATCGTCTGGACCCGCGGCACCACCGAAGCCATCAATATGGTCGCGCAGAGTTACGTGCGCCCGCGCCTGCATCCTGGCGATGAAATAATCGTCAGCGAAGCCGAACACCACGCCAACCTGGTGCCGTGGCTGATGGTTGCCGAACAAACCGGCGCGCGGGTGGTCAAGCTGCCGCTGGGCGCCGATCGTCTGCCGGATATCGCTCAACTCCCTTCGCTTATCTCTCCGCGCAGCCGGGTGCTGGCGATTGGCCAGATGTCTAACGTCACCGGCGGCTGCCCCGATCTGCGACTTGCTATTGATTTCGCCCATCAGGCGGGAATGATAGTGATGGTTGATGGCGCGCAGGGCGCGGTGCACTTTCCGGCCGACGTGCAGGCGCTGGATATCGATTTTTATGCCTTCTCCGCCCACAAGCTGTATGGCCCAACGGGTATTGGCGCGCTGTATGGCAAAAGCGAGCTGCTGGCGGAGATGTCGCCATGGCTCGGCGGCGGCAAAATGATTACTGAAGTCTCATTCGATGGCTTTAAAACCCAGCCCGCCCCCTGGCGGCTTGAAGCCGGGACGCCCAACGTCGCCGGCGTTATCGGCCTCAGCGCCGCGCTGGAATGGCTGCAGGAAATCGATCTTACACAGGCGGAAAGCTGGAGCCGTAGCCTGGCGACGCTTGCGGAAGATGAACTGGCAAAGCGGCCCGGTTTTCGTTCGTTCCGCTGTCAGGATTCGAGCCTGCTGGCCTTTGATTTCGAGGGCGTACACCATAGCGATATGGTTACGTTGCTGGCGGAGTCCGGCATTGCGCTACGCGCCGGGCAGCATTGCGCGCAACCGCTGCTGGCGGCATTAGGCGTCAGCGGTACGCTGCGCGCCTCATTCGCGCCGTACAATACGCAAGATGATGTTTATGCGCTGGTGCACGCTATCGACCGCGCGCTGGAAATACTGGTGGATTAATGATGACCTCCCAACCTTTAAGCGCCGCGCTCAGCGAAGCGACGCTGCGCCAGATCTTCGCCCCGCTAACTCAGTGGGAAGATAAGTACCGCCAGTTGATTTTAGTGGGTAAGAAACTGCCGCCATTAACGGATGACCAGCGGGCGCAGGCGAAAGAGATCGCCGGCTGCGAAAACCGTGTCTGGCTGGGGTATCAGGTTGATGCTGAGGGCAAGATGCACTTCTTTGGCGATAGCGAAGGGCGTATCGTGCGCGGCCTGCTGGCGGTGCTGTTAGCCGCCTGCGAAGGAAAAAGCGCCGCTGAGATTTTAGCGAATGATCCGTTGGCGTTATTCGATGAGCTGGGTTTGCGCGGGCAGCTTAGCGCTTCGCGCAGCCAGGGGCTGCAGGCGCTAAGCGACGCGGTGCTCGCCGCCGCCCGCGAGAACTAATTCAAACGCCCTCTCCCCGGCTTGCGCTACGCTGAGCCGGGCTACGGTTCTGCGCCGTCCGGAAAACGTCCCCCGGGCTATTCCCCCTGACGCTGCGCTTTCGCCAACATCTTCTTCAACGCATGGGATACGGCGACAAAACCAAAGGTCGCCGTCACCATGGTCGCCGCGCCAAAACCGGAGGCGCAATCCATTCGCTTCGGCCCTTCCGCCGTGCTTTTCATTGCACATACGCTGCCATCCGCCTGCGGGTAGACCAATGCTTCGGTCGAGAAGACGCAATCAATGCCCAGCTTTCCTTTACTATTCTTCACTACGCCAAACTGGCTTTTCAGTCGTTCGCGCAGTTTCGCCGCCAGCGGATCCTGAATAGTTTTCGCCAAATCGGCCACCTGGATCTGCGTCGGATCGATTTGCCCGCCGGCTCCGCCGGTCGTCACCAACGGTACTTTATAACGGCGGCACCAGGCGATCAGCGCCGCTTTTGGCCTGACGCTATCGATCGCGTCGATGACATAGCTAAAGCCCGCTCCCAGGTATTCCGCTACGTTCTCGGGCGTGATGAAATCATCGATAACCGTGACCCGACACTCCGGGTTAATCAGACGTATACGCTCGGCCATCACTTCCGCTTTCGCCAGCCCAACGTTGCCGCCAAGGGCGTGGATTTGGCGATTGGTATTGGTGACGCAAACATCATCCATATCAATCAGCGTAATCGCGCCAATCCCGGTACGCGCCAGCGCTTCCGCCGCCCATGAGCCGACGCCGCCGATCCCGACCACGCAGACATGCGCCTCGGCAAAACACTGCAGCGCCTTTTCGCCATATAAACGCGCCGTGCCGCCAAACCGCTGGCGCCAGGCATCGCTGATTACTACAGACATAAAACCTCAGAATAAAGTAGAGACCCCGGATCCGGCGCGTTGCGCGGATCCGGGTTAGACACGTTCGGACTTTTAAACGTTAACCGCTAAAGACGCTACCGGCGCCTGGCGCGTTTTTCAGTACCCACACGCGGCCATAGTGGTTATACCAACCGGCGCGATGACCCGCATCCGGGCCGATGCCCTGGTAGATATCGAAGTGCTGGCCTTTAATCGCCCCGCCGACATCCAGCGCCACCATCAGGCGTAGCTCGTACTGACCGTTAAACTTACCGTTATTATCCAGCAGAGGCACCTCGGCCAGCAAGGTGGTTCCCGGCGGAATAATAGAACGGTCAGAGGCGACCGACGCGCGGCCAATCAACGGTACCGCGCTCGCCCCTTTCACCGGCGCGTAGGACTGCGGTTTAAAGAAGACGAAAGATGGGTTCTGCTCCAGCAGCTCGCGGACTTCCGCTTCGCTATGCTTTTCGCCCCATTCACGGATCGCCTGCATCGACATATCTTCCCGCTTCACTTCGCCGCGGTCGATAAGCACTTTACCGATACTACGGTAAGGCCAGCCGTTTTTCCCGGCGTAGCTGAAGAAGTTAAGCGGCGAACCGTCGCCAAAGTCGATATAGCCGCTGCCCTGCACGTCCATGATGAAGTTATCCATCAGCGAGTTGCTGTAGGCCAGCACGTAGTTATCGCTGAGCGCTCCGGCATAGATGCTGGCGCGGGAAGGAAGCTTGCCGTTTTTCGGCGGCATACGGTAAATAGGATACTGGAACTCGCCCTGGCGAGTGTGGCGGGCCTGTACGACCGGGGTGTAGTAGCCGGTAAACTGCACGTTGCCGTAGTTATCAGCCCCCTGCATCTGCCAGGCATCAATACCAAACTGGCGTAACGTGCGGGTATCGCCGCCGGAACGCAGCCACTCCTGAATCGCGTTATAGACGCTGCTCTGGCTATTATAGAGACGCGGAGAGGCGCTACGAATCTGACCAACCTGCTGGGAGAAGTCGCCGGCGTTAATCGGCGCGCCTACCGCATCAGGTTGGTTTACCAATGAAAACGGCTGGGTAAACTTGCCATCACTATATTGCTGACCGCGATCGGTCGGTTTCGAGGTACAGGCGGCGAGCATCGCCAGCATTGCCCCCGTCGCTACATATTTTGCCCAACGTCCTTTCATGGTATCTCTTCTTTATTGCTGCTAAGCCTTAGTGCGTGATGAAGATAACAAACCCATGCGGCTAATGAAATGCACGAAAGCGCCCCGCAGCCCAAATTGTGTAAAAATTCGCCCATTACTGTATTTTTAGCCGCCGTTTTTTACAAAATTGACGATTTCTACGAAAAAAGGTTGCATCAGAACGCTAGCGGAGTATAGTGCGCTTCCACGGACGCGGGGTGGAGCAGCCTGGTAGCTCGTCGGGCTCATAACCCGAAGGTCGTCGGTTCAAATCCGGCCCCCGCAACCAACACAATGAACACCCTTAAGGGTGTTTTTTTGTTTCTACCGTCCGTAAATACTGCTATAAAAAAAAGCGCCCGAAGGCGCTATTTTTTTATCCACGTCTGGCCAACGTCGCCCCATCGGCAAAGTAGGCTTTGATCCCCGCCAGAATCGACTCCGCCACTTCCTGCTGGAATTTCGCGGTCTTGAGTTTACGCTCTTCTTCGACGTTACTGATAAAAGCCGTTTCGACCAGAATTGAAGGAATATCCGGCGCCTTCAGTACCGCAAAGCCCGCCTGCTCCACCTGATTTTTATGCAGCTTGTTGATATTGCCCATTTTTTGCAACACCGCTTTACCAAATTTCAGGCTGTCGGCGATGGTCAATGACTGCACCATATCGAACATGGTGTGGTCGACGTAACGATCGCCGCTCTTGCTGACGCCGCCGATTAAGTCCGAGGCATTCTGCGTTTGCGCGAGGTATTTTGCGGCGGTACTGGTAGCACCCTTGGTCGAGAGCGCGAACACCGAAGAGCCGCTCGGCTGACGGCTGGTAAAGGCATCGGCGTGAATCGAAACGAACAGGTCGGCACGCTGCTTCTGCGCCTTGGCGACACGCACCTTCAACGGAATAAACACGTCTTCGTTACGGGTCATATAGACCTTCATATTACCTTCACGCTCAATGAGCGCGCGCAATCGACGGGCAATCTGCAGCACCACGTCTTTCTCACGAGTTCGGTATTTACCAATCGCGCCGGAGTCTTCACCACCGTGGCCGGGATCGAGCATGATAACGATAGGACGATCGCGCCCGGCTTTCCCCGGCTGCGGCCCGCTTTCTGCCGGCGGTACCTGACGTTCCAGATCGCCTTTGTTGTAATCTTCCAGCAGCGCCAGTAGCGGATCCTGCACATCGGTGGCCGTAGAGGGATAAAGATCCATCACCAGACGCTCTTTAAAACCGGCGACCGGCGCCAGCGCAAACAGCTGCGGTTTGACGTTTTGTTTCAGTTCAAACACCATCCGCACGGTCTGTGGGTCGAACTGGCCCACGCGCGCGGATTTGATATACGGGTCGTCGTCGCGGATTTGCCCGCCCATCCCTTTCAGAACCGAATTCAGGTTAACGCCTTCAATATCAACCACCACTCGCTCAGGATTGCTTAACGCAAACTGCCGATATTTCAGTACATGATTGGATTCCACCGTGACGCGGGTGTAAGTCGACGACGGCCAGATACGCACCGCGACTACCTGCGCGGCGGCGGCCAAACCGACCGGACTCACACTCATTAACCACATGGCGCCCGCCCCTTGTAAAAAACGACGGCGGCTTAATCCCGACTTGTATCCCGACATGCCACTCCCAAGCAAAAAAACGTGTTTGAAGCCAAAATGAACAGATTGACCAGAAACTTTAACCAAAGCCGCATAACCTGTCATCTATAAAAGGGTAAACAAACTTTGACACCCAAGGTTTTGTCACAATGTTTTCGCAAATTAGTGACAAATTAGGGGTTGCGCCACGAAGCAAAACAGAATAAAAATACACTTATTACGAATAATCATGCGTCGAGGGTTTGTCATGGTGAAGGAGCGTCGCACTGAACTGGTCGAAGGATTCCGCCATTCTGTTCCCTATATAAACGCACACCGGGGAAAAACGTTTGTCATCATGCTGGGCGGAGAAGCCATTGAGCACGATAACTTTTCCAGCATAGTCAATGACATTGGCTTATTGCATAGCCTCGGTATTCGCCTGGTGGTGGTCTATGGCGCGCGCCCGCAAATTGACGCCAACCTCGCGGAACATCACCACGAGCCGGTTTATCACAAGCAGACCCGCGTCACCGACGCCAAAACCCTTGAGCTGGTGAAGCAGGCCGCCGGTATGCTGCAGTTAGAAATTACCGCCCGCCTGTCGATGAGCCTCGGCAATACGCCCCTGCAGGGGGCGCATATCAACGTGGTGAGCGGCAATTTTATTATTGCTCAACCTCTTGGCGTCGATGATGGCGTGGATTACTGCCACAGCGGCCGTATTCGCCGCATCGATGAAGAAGCCATTCATCGCCAACTGGACAGCGGCGCAATCGTGCTCATGGGCCCGGTCGCGGTATCCGTCACCGGCGAGAGCTTCAACCTCACTTCTGAAGAGATAGCCACCCAACTGGCGGTAAAGCTGAAAGCTGAAAAGATGATCGGCTTCTGCTCGTCGCAGGGGGTCTACGACCAGCATGGCGAGATCGTTTCCGAGCTGTTCCCTAACGAGGCGCAGGCGCGGGTAGAGGAGCTGGAAGCGGAAGAAGATTATAATTCCGGTACCGTACGCTTCCTGCGCGGGGCGGTGAAAGCCTGCCGCAGCGGCGTGCGCCGCTGCCATTTAATTAGCTATCAGGAAGATGGCGCGCTGCTGCAGGAGCTATTCTCACGTGACGGTATCGGTACGCAGATCGTCATGGAAAGCGCCGAGCAGATCCGCCGGGCAACCATTAACGATATCGGCGGCATCCTCGATCTTATCAGCCCGCTGGAGCAGCAAGGCATTCTGGTGCGCCGCTCGCGCGAACAGCTGGAAATGGAGATTGATAAATTCACCATCATCCAGCGCGATAACACCACCATCGCCTGCGCCGCGCTCTATCCGTTCCCGGAAGAGAAAATCGGCGAAATGGCCTGCGTAGCGGTGCACCCGGATTACCGTAGTTCGTCACGCGGCGAGGTACTGCTGAGCCGTATCGCCGCCCAGGCGAAGCAGATGGGGCTCAGCAAGCTATTCGTGTTGACCACCCGCAGTATCCACTGGTTCCAGGAACGCGGCTTCACCCCGGTGGATATTGATTTGCTGCCGGAGAGTAAAAAACAGATGTACAACTATCAGCGCCGTTCGAAGGTATTGATGGCAGACCTGGGCTGACGGATAACTCCCCGGATAGCGGCTTGCGCCTTATCCGGGCTACGGTTCGGTAGTCGGTTGGTAGCCCCGGTAAGCGTAAGCGCCACCGGGGGAGGATTCCCGGTTAGCGGCTTACGCCTTATCCGGGCTACCCGATTGCAAATAGGCATATCCCACGCCTTCAGGATAGTAATTTTGTTCTATCACCGCCGCATCAGTGACAAATATTCAGCATCCGGGCTTTATTCCTGGTTTAATGCCGAGGTATATCTTTATCACTGCATCAACGCTATGCTCCTTCCTAAAGAATAAAAAAAACAACACATTATTGATAAGCATGATGAATAATGCATAAATCTGATAGCTGGATTATTAATAGGTCTCAGACGGTTGCTTCCATCATTGCTATATACCCATGGTTAATAATATTGATTACACATATTAAATACAGCCTCGTGCCCTACAATTTTACGGAAGATGGATTATATCTACTGGTTCCCACCACCGTATTATCTATTATTAACCTTACGCTTTCGCTTATCACTATCGGATGCATGAGCGTTTTTACATTGCTAAAACCGAGAAGGCTAAAAATCTATTTCTGCGCAATGAATACCTGTTACCGCTTTGGCTATATCTTTATGCTTAACAGCAAATTACGATGTATTTTCAGTAAGAAAAGTTCAAAAGCACCATCAAGGACAGGTATAATTATGGAAAAGAAACCTAATTGGCTAGTAAGAAACATAAAAAAAATCACCGCCGTGATTTCTATTTACCCTTGGATATTATTACTTTTAGCAATGATGAGCAGTGGACCGGCCTATGCAGCCCTTGCCGCTACCGCTATGGTTATTCTTTTATTTATCGTTTTATCCATCGTTAATTTTATTATTTCAGTGGTAATTATTGTTATTGCTGATATATCAACACCAAGTACTCCAAAAAGCTACGTAGCCTATTTCTTTGCCATGAACTCAGTCTCTTTACTCTGGCTGTTACTTTTATTTGCTTACTAATCAGAGGTGAAGAGCGTATTCACGCCCTTCATCCCCTACCCGTGTCCGGCGAAAATCTCCGCCAGGCCGCTGCGCCGTTCGGTGCGCGTCACGATGGCTTGCGCCAGTACCTGCTCGTCGGCGTAAAGCGACAGGCGCCGTTTGGCGCGGGTAATCGCGGTATAAACCAGCTCGCGGGTCACCAGCGGTACGCTACGAGAAGGCAAGATCAGCGCCGCATGATCGAACTCCGACCCTTGCGACTTATGCACCGTCATTGCCCAGGCGGTATCATGTTCCGGCAGGCGGCTTGGCTGCACCGATTTAATGCTGCCATCCGGCATCGGGAACCACACGCGAAGTTCGCCGTCCCTTTCCAGCGCAATACCGATATCACCGTTAAACAGCCCCAGCGCGCTATCGTTACGGGAAATCATCACCGGACGACCATCGTACCAGCGTGAATGGCGCGGTAGCGTAATCGCCCGCTTACGATGAAGCATCTGCTCCAGCTGTTCATTCACGCCGCTTACTCCATAAGGCCCTTCACGCAGCGCGCACAGCAGCTGAAATTCGCCGAAGGCGGCAATCATCTGTTCCGGCGCGGCCTGCTCGCGGCGCAGTTGCAGATAACGACCGTAGCCCTCCTGTGCCGCCATCAGCATCGCTTCATACTCCTCGGTGGTGCTGAGCGGCTGCAGTACAATATCCTCGAACGGCTGGCGTAACGTCGCTTTCACCTCGGCGCGCGCGCCGGCATTGACCGCCCGCGCCAGGCTGCCGATACCGGAATGGCTGCCAAAGCGGTAGCTTTTTTGCAGCAGACATAGACTATCGCGCAACGCGCCGGCGATCTGCCCCTCCCCCGCCGGCACCGTTGCGCCGGTCAGCCTCGACAGCTCTTGCGCTCGCGCCGCGGTATAACCGGATGTCGCCCAGGCGCAGATATCGCCGAGCACCGCCCCGGCTTCCACGGAGGCCAGCTGATCACGATCGCCGAGAAAAATCACCCGCCCATGTTCCGGCAAAGCATCAATCAGGCGCGACATCATCGGTAAGTCGATCATGGAGGCTTCATCGACCACCAGCACATCCAGATGCAGCGGGTTCCCGGCGTGGTAGCGCATGCGTTGGCTGCCGGGCTGCGCCCCCAGCAGGCGATGCAGGGTACTGGCATCGGCGGGAACCAGCGCTTTTTGCTCATCGCTAAGCGGAAGTTTTCTTAACGCCGCCCCAAGGGACTCCGTCAGGCGCGCTGCGGCTTTGCCGGTCGGCGCCGCCAGCCGAATTCGACAGCGCGGCGTGTCGTTGATCTGAATCAGCGCCGCCAGCAGCTTCGCGACGGTAGTGGTCTTGCCGGTGCCGGGACCGCCGGAGATCACCGAAATGCGCCGGGTCAGCGCCACCGCCGCAGCGACTTTTTGCCAGTCGATATCGTCGGTCGCAGGAAAGAGTTCATTCAGAGTTGCCGTTAACCGTCCTTCATCAACCTCCAGTACCCGGTTCGTCTCATTAAAAAAGCGGGCGACGGTGAGTTCATTACGCCACATGCGGTTCAGGTACAGCCTGTCGCCACATAAAATCATCGGCGTCGGTTCGTCGCCGCGGCTCACCGCTGACGAAGAAAGCAACAATTGAGGCCAGTACTGCGGCTCTCCGGCCATCGCCAGCAACTGGTCGCGGATCTCGCCGGCCTTGCCGCTTAGCGCTTCTTCAGCGTTGAGGCGCGACAGCGGCAGGCAGACATGACCTTCTCCGGCATCCCGGCTCAACAGCGCGGCGGCCAGCTTCACTGCCGGAGGGGCATCCTGTGCCACCATCAGCGCAAACTGTACGTCCAGCGGTCGCAGCAAACGCTGCTCGGCGGCGGCCAGCAGCAGTTCATCCATGGTCATGAGTCCACCTCCAGGGTAACACCGGCAAATAGCGCGTCGAGGCCGTCAATCAGCGGCTGCGCCGGGCGGGTGGTAAAGATCCCCTGCCCGCCTTCCTGCCCGTCCATGCCGCGTAAAAAGAGATAAATGACGCCGCCAAAGTGCCGCTCGTAGTGATAATCGGCAATACGGTGACGCAGATAACGGTGCAGCGCCAGGCTATACAGCTGGTACTGCAGATCATAACGATGCAGGCGCATCGCCTGGATCATCGCCTGCTGGGTATAGGCTTCGCGGTCTTCGCCCAGCCAGTTAGATTTGTAGTCCAACAGGTAATAACGACCATCATGACGAAATACCAGATCGATAAACCCTTTCAGCATGCCGCGGACCTGGCGGAAATCGAGCGCCGGGGTATCAGCCGACAGCGGATCATAGCGGCGGATCAGCGCGTCCAGCTGCAGCGGATCCAGCGGTTGTTCAATCGGTAGATAAAAGGCCATTTCCACCTGTTTATCCCGCACGCCCAGCTGATTCAGGGCGATTTCAGCCCCCGGCAGGCGTGTTCGCAGCACGCCGTCCAGCCATTCGCTCAACACCGGCGCCCACTCTTCGCCAAAACCGTGCAACTGTAGTTTTTGCGCCATCCAGTCAACCGGTACCGGCTGACTGAAATCGAGATCTTCAAACAGGCTATGCAGGAAAGTCCCCGGCGACGCGCCGCGTGGGAACTGATGAGGCGTGAGCTGCGGCTCTTCCGCCACCTCACCAACGCCCGCGGCGTCGATATCGAGACGCGGTAGCAGCTCCTGACCGGCGCTGGAACCATGTTGCTGCAGGCCGGAATAACTGGTCACCCGCCAGTCGTCACTCACCTGGCGTTCAACCGTCCGCGCCGAAAGCGACGGTAGCGCGTTTTCCGGTGCCTGCCACGGCGTCTGGTCCATGGTATCGGGAATACATAGCGCAATATCATCGTGGCATAATGCCTGTAGCCGCGCGGTCAATCCCGCCGCGTCCATCGGCTCGCCGTCCTGCAGCAGACGGCCGAGGGCGCTGTGATGAAAATCGCTGTTGCCAGGTTTATCGCTTCGGCGGGTACTTAACGGCGCGACCCCGAGACTGCAGTGCCACACCGCGCGGGTCAGGGCGACGTACAACAGGCGTAAATCCTCTGCCAGACGCTCGGCTTCCGCCAGCTCAAGGCTATTCTCCCCCTCTCCGAGGTCGAGTACCGCGGCAAAGGAATCGCGGTCGTGGTAAAACGCCTGATCCTGTTTACGAAAGCGCGCGATAAAGGGCAGCCAGACCAGTGAATATTCCAGTCCTTTTGATTTGTGGATGGTGACGATTTGCACCAGATGCTTATCGCTCTCCAGACGCATCTGCTGGCTGGAAGCATTGCTATCCGGTTCGGCGATATGTTGCGTCAGCCAGCGCACCAGCGCGTGCTCGCTCTCCAGCTGATTAGCCGCCTCTTGTAACAATTCGCTGATATGCAAAATATCGGTCAAACGGCGTTCGCCGCCGTGGGTCGCCAGCAGATTTTCGGCAATATGACGCGCCCCCATCAGCGCGCGCAGCATTGGCATCACGCCGCGCTGGCGCCAGATGTGCCGGTATTCACTGAACTCCTCTACCAGCGCATCCCAGGCACGTTCATCCTGATTGAGGTTTTCGATATCCTGCGCATTAAGGCCAAACATCGACGTCGCCAGCGCGCTGCGTAGCGTGTTTTCACGCTCTGGCGCCAGTACCGCCTGTAGAACCCACAGTAATTCCTGCGCTTCCGGGGTTTCAAAAACGCTGTCGCGGTTTGAGAGATAGACCGACGGGATCGACAAAAGCTGCAGCGCATCGCGAATGAGCGCCGCTTCGAGACGGTTACGCACCAGCACGGTGATATCGGAGGCACGCACCGGCTCGGCTTTTTCGCCGCGCCACAGCAGCGCGCGCCCCTGCTGGCCGGCGCTGAGCCAGTCGCGGATCTGCGTCGCACACAATTGCGCCATAAAAGACTGATAATCGCCAGAACCGACGGCTTCGCCAGGCATTAACCACATGTTCATCGCCGAGATCGGCTTCTCATCAATGGTAAAGCGCAACGTCTGATTTTTAGCGGCTGGCTTCACCGGCAAGAATGGGATCTCGCGGAACATGAATGGATTATCACTCAGGCCGAACAGACGATTTACGCTCTGTACCATGCCTGGCGCCGAACGCCAGTTGGTATCCAGCGTATAGTGGGCAGCGACATCGCCACGCGCTTTCATATAGGTGAAAATATCGGCGCCGCGAAAGGCGTAAATCGCCTGTTTCGGGTCGCCAATCAGCAGCAGGGCCGTATCCGGCTGGCGACGCCAAATGCGGCGGAAGATACGATACTGTTGCGGATCGGTATCCTGGAACTCATCGATCATCGCCACCGGGAAACGCTGACGAATAGCGCTGGCCAACGCTTCGCCGCTGTCGCCGCGCAGCGCGTCGTCAAGGCGGCTGAGCATGTCGTCAAAGCCCAGTTCGCCTCGACGCCGCTTTTCGCGGGCGACCGCTTCGCGGATCTCCACCATCGCCCTGGCGATAACCAGATCGTTTAAGGTAAGCGGTGAGGCGAGCAGCGCCTCTACCGCGCTGAATAAGGGATGCAACGGTGGTTCGCCGCCGTCTTTGGTGCGCTCAAGGAGGAACGGTTGCGAGAATTTTTCCAGCGCATCAGGCAACTGATAACTCAGCGTTTCTTCCTGCGCCCAGGCGCTGACCTTTTCGATCCACTTGCCCTGGTTGCCGCGGTTGAACTTGCGGCGATCGAGCCCTGAGTTTTCCAGCACGTTTTCAATTTCGCTAACCTGCTCCTGCCACTGCTGCTTCAGCGCATTGATACGTTCCAGGATTTGCTGATGGCGGCTTGCCAGCGTCTCTTCCGCGGGCGGCGGCGATTTTAGCTGCGGCGCTTCGCCCTGTAGCCAGCGGTCGATCGCCTTGAGCAGATCGCGTGGTCCTTTCCACTGTTCATGGATCACCGCGGCGATATCGCGCGGCAGCGGATAACAGTGGCGACGCCAGAAGTCGGCGCAGGCCTGATAACGCAGGCGGGATTCGTCTTCAATCAGTTGCTGTTCAAACAGCATGCCGGATTCGAAGGCGTTGAGGCTTAGCATCCGCTGACAGAAGCCGTGGATGGTAAAGACTGCCGCCTCGTCCATCTGCCGCTCCGCCAGCATCAACGTTTGCGCCGCCTGGTTTTTATCGGCGATTTCCGCGAGCAGAGAGGCATACAGAGGATTACTGGAACTCTCACGCAAACAGGCGATCCGCAGTTCATGAATATTGCTGCGGATGCGCCCGCGCAGCTCTTCCGTCGCCGCTTCGGTAAAGGTAACCACCAGCAGCTCTTCAACGCTAACCGGCCGGGGGAAAGCTGATTCTCCCCCCAGCCCCAGCAGCAGCCGTAGATATAGCGCGGCGATGGTAAAGGTTTTGCCGGTGCCCGCGGAGGCTTCTATCAGCCGCTCGCCCGTCAGGGGCAAGCGGAGTGGGTCAAGAGACTCAGCGGTTTCGGTCATTCATTCTCTCGCATCAGGGGTAAGGATTTTTGCAATGCGCTGACGCTTTCCCATACCTTACCGCCTTCAGGGGCGGCGTATTCCGTCTTGCCGTTCTGGCTGCCGGAAACCTGGGATAACAGTGCCATGCCTTGCGGATCCACCACCGTCTGATGGAAGAAGTCGGCAAGTTTTTGCGGCGTCAGCAGTTTCATCTGAGCCACTACTTTATCACGTGAATCGAAGCGCATATTACCGCGATCGAAATCTTTGCTCAGCTTTGATGCTTCTTCGCTCAACGTTTGCGGCGCCTGCAGCATCTGGCTAATCGCCGCCTGCTGGATCTGGGCAAACTCTTCCGGTTTCATCGCCCGCAGTTTGGCTTCCGCCGTCGGGAAGAAGGCCTGGAAGCGCTGCCAGAGGAAGGCTGGCTGTTTATCGCTGCTCTGTAGCAGGAAGCCCATCCCCCACTGGCGGCCAACATTCATTGAGAAGGCGAATACCGCATAGCCGAGTTGTTCTTCAGTACGTAACTGGTTGTAGAACCAGGGCTGAATAATCTGCCCTAACAGCGAACTGGCGGCCATGCTGCTGTATTCATCGACGTTTGGCGGCGCGAAAACCGCCGCCAGCGCGGAGTCGGTGCTGCTGCCTGCTTTCTCAAACATCGCCAGCTGTTTGCTGTCGATCAGCACGTCTTTGTTGCGACACCACTCGTTGCCATCGGCGCCAAGCTGTTTTTGGATCTGGCGGGCCAGATCGGTGGACTGTCTGGCGCTCATGTTACCGATGACCAGCAGCTCCGGCCGCCCTCTTGCTTTCAGGTTATCGCGGTAGTTGATCACCTCTTTCAGAGTGATTGACGGTAGTAAATCGCGACGTGTTTTACGCTCAAAATAGGGTACCTGCGACAGCATCTGAATCGGCATAATCGCCTGGTCATAGGCTTTGCCTTTGTCCGCCGAATCCATCATCTGGGCATACCAGGACTTCGCTTGCTCAAGCTGCTCTTCGGTCGGCGTATAGCTAAAGTAGCCGTCCAGCAGCGCGGTAAAGAGCTGCGGCAGACGCTGGGTATAGCCGTTGGCATTAACCATCAGACCGTTGTTGGCGCCGGTCGAGAAGCTTATCCCGCCTACCGCGGCCTGATTGCTGAGCTGATCGAGGGCGATACCGGCCAGGTAATCATTCAACGCGAACATCACCTGACGGCGCGCGCTGTCCATCGCCTGCGGGTTACGTAGCACCAGCGAGACGTCGGCCTTCGGTTCACTGGCAAAATACTGGCTTGGCGCGTACACCACGCGCAGCGTCGGCTCATCGACGATAAGCTCCGGATGCGGGTAGGCCTTATCGCTCTTAATCAGCGTGAAATCATCCGGAATATACGGGTTCAGCGCCGGCAGTTGCAGCTTAATGGCCGCAGATTTTTGCTGCCAGTCGGTGAAGGTCCGGGCGCTAATTTTATCGACCTGGTACGGCGCGTTGACGAAATAAGCGGTTTTGTTGTGCGGCTCATTCGGGCTGATGTACCAGATACGCGCATTTTGCGGGGTCATCATCGCCAGACGGTCTTTAATCGCCTGGGCATCATAGCGGTCGGCGATATTAACCACGTCCAGTACGTGCTCTACCGGCACGCGAATCATGGTATCGGCCAACCACTCCACATAATCCATATCGCGGTTAATCGACGGATAACGGAAATCGAGCTCCAGCACGTGGGCTAATTCATCAAAGTAGCGCTTATCAATACCCTGTGTACGCAGCAAATTCAGGTAGCTGAAAATAGCGGCGGTAACTTCATCGCGGTGCGCCAGGCCTTTATCGGTGAGGGTAGCGGAGATCGCCAGCACGCCGCTATTACCGTTGACCGCCGGATCGGAATCCGCGCGAATCCCTTCCGCCAGCCCCTGCTTCTGCAGCCAGTCGGATAAGGTGCCGGGGCTGCGGTTGCCAATCATATAGGTCACCAGCTCATCGGTCTTGCTGCGGAATTGAGCGCTGTTGTTATCGATGCGGAATTCAACGCGCAGCACCTTACGCGGCATCGCCGGCACGTAGTGAATCACAATGCCCTTCTGCGCATCGGTCACGACAGGTACGGTAATCTCCGGCTTGCTGATGTCATGATTAGGCACCCGCCCGTAGGTCGCGGCGGCAATGCTTGCCAACTCAGGCAGCGGCTTATTGCTATAGATAACTGCCTTCATCAGGTTTGCCGAGTACCAACGGTCGCGGAAAGCGTGCAGCGCATCAAGCACCGGGCTACCAGGCTTATCGCTCAGCGTATCGAGGTTACCGCCGGAAAATTGTGAAGCCGGATGCGCAGGGTTGATGGTTTCGGCGCTCACCTGCGCCATGCGCATCCCGTCCCGGGTGCGCGCCATAGTCAATTCGGCGTTGACCGCGTTACGTTCGCGTTCGGCATATTTTTTATCCAGCAGCGGCGCAGCAATGGCATCGGCCAGCCGATCGACAGCGCCGTTGAGAGCATCGTTTTCCACTTCAAGGTAGAACGCGGTGCGATACGGCGCCGTGCTGGCATTATGACTGCCGCCGTGCATTTTGAGGAATTCAGCAAGGCTGTCAGGCTGCGGGTACTTCTGCGAGCCCATTAAGGTCATATGCTCGAGATAGTGCGCCAGCCCTTGATGGTCGGCCGGATCCTGCAAGGAACCCACCGGCACCACCAGCGCCGACAACGATTTTACCGCCTGCGGATCGGATACCAGCAGCACGACCATGCCGTTTTGCAGGCGAATAGCCTGATAGTGACGGGGATCTTTTTCGCTTTTACGGATGGTTTCCTGAATCGGTTGCCATCCGGTGTCTGCCTGACTTAACGGCGCCCAAAGGGCGACCACTACAACAAGAACTTTGAACCATAAACTGCGGGGCATTCACGGACCTCATCATTAACAAACTTCGCGCTGCATAGCGTCAGCGTGGATACCCATCATCAGGCTCGGGCCATCTTCCGGGTATTTAAAACATCAGTCCGTGATTCGCTGCGCATAATAAATGAACAACCTTCTTTTGCGCAATTTTTATACTATTACAATTTTATTCGGACTGATGGAAACGAAATATCGGCAACAGATAACGCTGCGCCTGCGCGATAATCTCTTCATAGTACGCAGGCTCAAGGGTGCGCCACAGGCGCTGGTACCAGATATCGGCACCTTCGCCGCTCACCACCATATTACCTTCGTAGGCCTGAAGGAACTTGCTACGCGCTTTTTGTTGCGTATCGTCATCCATTAACATGACATCCTTTTCTGCGTCGTAACAGGCTTTTAGCCACGCGCCGCCGCTTTCCGGCAACAGCAGTAGCGGTTTTGACATCCCCTGCAGGTAGCCTTCTACCAGCTCATTTAGATACGCCTGCGCCTGCTCCGCCGCCAGCGGCGGGAAACGCCATTCGCCTTCCTTGCGCACGAACAAGCGACTTTCGCCGAGACCGCCGCTAGCACAATAGACAAGATGTTCCAGCCAAAGTTGCACGCCCTGAGAGACGCTCAGCAGCGACGGACGCCAGCGCAATAGCCCATCCGGCTGTACCTGCTGTAGCCAGCCGGTGAGATTGATACCGTTGCACTGTAGGTCGATCTCCATACTTTGCGCGGGCTGACGACTGGCGATAACCCGCTCAGCCAGGTTCTGCATTTCCTGACGCTGTGCCTCCCATGCCAGTTCGCCAAACGCGCCAAAAGGCAGCTCACCCGCCGCACGAAAACGACGATACATCGCTGACGCATCCTGTTGTTCAATCAGCGTATTCAGCAACTGTTGGTTCAACTGGTAACGGCTTAGCCCTTCAAGCACGAAAGGCTCATCTTCGGGGATCTCGCTCTCTTCAGAGCGGAAATTCACCCGCAGACGCTGCTGGAAGAAAGCGCGCACCGGATGCTGCCAAAAGCGTAACAGCTGTTCGAACGGCAGCGTGTCGATATCGAGCGGCGCAAGCGGCTGGATAAATTCACTATGCGCCTCTCCCTGCTGGCTGGCGGCGGCCAGCCACTCTCTTGCATAGCTCTGATCTTCATCCGGCAGGTAATTGGCGGCATCAAAAGGCATGCGCGTATGCAGATGGGTAATGTGCTCTTTAACGCGGCGTTCGCTGGCATCGCAGTCCAGCGCTTCATCGCCTTCAAGGCAGTGGCTCTGACCGATATAGTCCGCCAGTTCCTGTACCAGCACCGAAGGATAGCGCTCGCTATTATCCTGAATAGAGCGGCCGATATAGCTGATGTATAGCTTCTGTTCGGCCGACATCAGCGCTTCCAGGAACAGATAGCGGTCGTCGTCGCGACGGCTACGGTCGCCGCGCTGCGGTTTTTGGCTCATTAAATCGAAACCCAGCGGCGCGAGGGTGCGTGGGTAGACGCCGTCGTTCATCCCCAGCAGGCAGACAACTTTGAAGGGAATAGAACGCATCGGCATCAGGGTGCAGATATTCACCGGCCCGGCCAGGAAACGCTGGCTGATGCGCTGCTGATCGAGGCGCTGCGCCAGCTCATCGCGCAGCAGCGATAGCGGTACGGCAGCCCCGTACTGCGCATCCAGCCCGCCATCGATGATGGCTTGCCATTGCTGTTCAATCAGCGCCAGCGCCGCTTCGGTTTCACTGTCCGGCAGGAAGAAATCCGTGAGCAGATCGCGGCACACCGGCAGCCACTCTGTCAGCGGGCGATCCTGTGCCAGACCGCGGCGCCACAGATTGAGCTGCATCAGCAGCGAAGCGAGATTCCCCACCAGTTCGGCAATCAGCCCGCTGGATTCATCATAGGGCAGCACCGACTGCCACTCGCCCTGGCTGCTGTCCATCGCATATCCCAGCAGCATACGTGTTAAACCGAAACGCCAGGTGTGCTGACCGGTCGCCGGGAGATCCATTTCGCGCACGTTGTCGTCATCCATGCCCCATCGTACACCGGATTCATTGACCCACTGGCGCAGGTAGCGTAGCCCCTCTTCATTGATATTGAAGCGCGCCGCCAGCACTGGCACATCCAGCAGCGCCAGCACATCTTCACTGGCGAAACGGCTATCCGGCAGAGAAAGCAACGTGATAAACGCCTGTAGCGCCGGGTGCGATTCCCGCGCCCGACGGTCGGAAATCGCCCACGGCAACCAGCGTTCGCCGCGCGCTGCGCCGAATACCGCCTGAATATAGGGACTGTAGCTGTCGATATCGGCGACCATGACGATAATATCGCGCGGCGTCAGCTCCGGGTCTTCTTCCAGCATCGCCAGCAGTCGGTCATGCAGCACTTCCACTTCTCGTTGCGGACTATGGCAGACGTGGATAGCCAGGCTGCGGTCGTCAGTCGCCAGCGGACGCTTGCTCTTACTGCTGGCGAACTCTTGCGCGGTGCGCCCTGCCACCGCGGCGTTGCGCAGATCCAGAATATCTGCCTGAAGGTTATGCAGCAGGTTATCGGGGGCGATATCGACAAAGGCGTCCAGCTCTTCATAGCGCTCCAGCCCGGCCAGCAGATAGATATAATCGCGCCCGAGCTTGCCCCACGAGGCCAGCAGCGGGTTGCCAACATCCTGCTCGCCATCATCATTAAACAACCCCGGCGCCTGTTCAGTGTCGCGGAACAGCGGCAGCTCGCGCGCCTCGCGGTGGTGGCGGCGCTGGCGCGACATCAGTTTGGCGAGAAACGCCGGATCTTTAATATCGCCCCAGTAGTAGCGACAGGGGTTAGTGAAGAGTACATAGACATCGACGTGCTTGCCCAGCGCCTGCAGGGCCTGCAAATACACCGGCGGCAGCGCGGAGATGCCGCAGATAAAGACCCGCGACGGCAGCCCGGCTGGCGGCTGGTCAGCATTTTCCAGCGCGCTGATAAAGCGCTGGTACAGATTAGCGCGGTGCCACAGCGGTTGCCCAAGCTCCGCGGTGTATTCGACTAACGCTTTCCACAGCGGAGCCTGCCACTGCTGAGCGTCGCCCAGCCCGTCAACCCGTTCATCGGCCTCCCAGCGCATCAGCCACTCCGGGCGATAAACCAAATACTGGTCATACAGATCGGCCACCCGCGCGGCAAGCTGGAACAGCTTACGTTTGTCGCTATCATCGCTCAGATAGTGGCGCAGCAATGTGAAGGCGTCATCGTCGAGATACTGCGGTAGTAGAGTCATTAGCTTCCAGCTCATGCTCTGTTTACTGAAGGCGCTCTCGCCGGGAATATCATCGAGCACGCGAACGAACATATCCCAGATAAAGCTGGCCGGCAGCGGAAACTCGATATTCGCCGCAATGCCGAAGCGCTTTGCCAGCGTCATCTGCAACCATTGCGCCATACCGGTACTTTGCACCAGCACCATTTCCGGCATGAAAGGGTCATCCAGCCGCTGGCGCTCGACGATAAACTCCATCAACGCTTCAAGCACATCCAGACGGTTTGAGTGGTACACCCTTAACATATTCGCTCCTGACTACTGATTTGCCGGACAATGTAGCCGGTTCATCTGCACCCGCTTAGCGGCGGGCATGGTGATCGTTACCGTGATGCTGACACAACTTTGCCTGGATGTCTGCAAGCGGCTTATTTGCCCTTGCGCGGGCTGTGCCGGGGGAATGAGTTGGCTAAAGCGCCACGCCTCCCGCCACTGCTGGCGGTAGGCGTTCAATTGAGCGGCGCCGCTGGCCAGCCCGCGGTGATAACCGCCAAGCGCCGCGATGGTCATGATTAACAGCGCCATCGCTAATAATGTTTCCGCAAGGCTAAAACCGCGCTGGCGCGCTACGGCATCAGGCATAACGCACTCTCCTTTAACGGGCAAAAATCGCTCCATCCATGCGCTAAATAGCGCAGCACGCCCTGTTCAACCCATGCTGACTGCCACAGCTGTACTGTGCCGCTGCCGGCGATAAGCAGCGCGCGGCCATCATTAAAAAGCCGCAGGCACGCTCGCCAGCGTTGGCTGCTTTCCTGTTGACACACCACATCGCTCTGCAGCGGCCAGTTCACCCCTTTGCCCCATTGCAGTGCCGACTGCGCGGCGGCCGTATCGCGAATCGCCTGGGTTTCGGCGCTCACCTGCGCCAGCAGAGATCGCTGCTGCTGATTCATCCCCTGCAACAGCAGACTGCCCAGCGCCAGTAACAGCAGCACCATCAGCAGCGATGAAACTCCGCGCTGGCGTTTCACAGGTTGAACCCCGTCACCCAATATTGCGCCTCGGCAGAAATACGCGAGTCCGATTGCGCCTGCGCCCCCAGGGTAACGATAAGTTCAGGAGAGAACCCGCTTATCGCCTGCCGCTCAACGTGAAAGCGTGTGACCGTGAGAGCGGCGGGATTGGTCATTTTCTCCCAATTTTTACCGCCGCAGTCAGCGACGCCGCGCCGCGTTTCCAGCGCTCCGTCGCGCAGGCGAAAACCGGTGGAATCGGCATCGGCCTCCGGCGCCAGTTCCCAAATGCCGTTGCTGTTGCCATCCCAGCGAACGATGACGCACTGCCCGCCGTCGGCAATCACCAGCGCCTGACCATGACATTGACCTGCGCAATATCCGGCGCGCTGCAAATGTTTGGCTAACGCATAGACCCGCTGCCATAGCTCATTTTCCAGCGCCTGCTGCTGCGTTTGGCTAAGAACCTGGCGCTGTAGCGCCGGAAGGAAACGAGCGGCCCCCAGCAGTAAAACAGAACCTATCGCCATGGCGATTAGCGTTTCGATGAGCGAAAAGCCGCGCTCTACTACTGGCATAATTCCTCTCCTTCCCGGCACAGGCGTATGCGCCCCCAGTTAGAGACAACAATCCGCCACGCTCCGCCATCGCTTTGCAGCAGGATATAACCGGCCCAGGCGCTGTTGCGCAGGCCGTAGAAGCCGATTCCCGCCGTCAGGTGCCGCAAGGTAATTCCCGGCCATAGCGGCTGCAGGGTAAAAGGCGTTTTCGCGTGACAGTCAGCCTCCACGCCGATTGCGCTCAGGCACCAGCCGGTGGGCGATTGTCCGACGCGAATGACGCGCTCGCGGTTGTGCCAGTTAGCGTCATCGCGCAGCAGCACGAGATAATCGCGCACCTGGCAGGCGACCTGCCACAGGCGCTGTTGCTGTTGCCAGCGCTGCCAGCCGTACATACCGCTGGCGCTGAGGATGATCACCAGCATCATGGTGACCAGCATTTCAATTAGGGTGTAGCCATGCTGTCTGTTCATGGCGTCGAGTATGCGTTGCTCTGACCATCCATTCGAATGGTAAATCTACGGTTCGCGTCGCGGCTCGGGAAAAAATTCGCCAGTTGCAGGATGTTGAGCGGCGTCAGGAATCAGGCTCGCAAAATTCTACGAAGAGCATAAAAAAACCGGCGCTGCTGGCGCCGGTTTGTCATCACTACAGAGAGGTTAAATCGCCACAGGCGCTTTAATACCCGGATGCGGGTCATAACCTTCAATTTCGAAGTCTTCAAAACGGTAGTCGAAAATCGACGCCGGTTTGCGCTTAATGACCAGCTTCGGCAGCGGACGCGGTTCGCGGCTCAGCTGCAGGTTGGTCTGCTCCAGGTGATTGCTGTACAGGTGAGTGTCGCCGCCGGTCCAGACAAAATCGCCCACTTGCAGATCGCACTGCTGCGCCACCATATGCACCAGCAGCGCATAGCTGGCGATGTTGAACGGCAGGCCGAGGAACACGTCGCAGGAGCGCTGATACAGCTGGCAGGAGAGCTTGCCGTCCGCGACGTAGAACTGGAAGAACGCGTGGCACGGCGCCAGCGCCATTTTATCCAGCTCACCGACGTTCCATGCCGACACGATGATACGGCGAGAGTCGGGGTCGTTTTTCAGCTGTTCCATGACCGTGCTGATCTGGTCGATATGGCGGCCGTCCGGCGCGGGCCAGGAGCGCCACTGTTTGCCGTAGACCGGCCCCAGATCGCCATTCTCATCCGCCCACTCGTCCCAGATTGTGACGTTATTTTCGTGCAGATAGGCAATGTTGGTGTCGCCCTGCAGGAACCACAGCAGTTCATGGATGATGGAGCGTAAATGACAGCGCTTGGTGGTCACCAGCGGGAAGCCTTCCTGCAGGTTAAAACGCATCTGGTGGCCGAAGATAGAGATGGTGCCAGTGCCGGTGCGGTCATTTTTTGGCGTGCCCTCGGCGAGCACTTTCTGCATCAAATCAAGATACTGTTTCATGGTTCCTCAAGAGTTTTGTTGCTGCGGACGGTGACGATAAGCCCAAACCATCATAATGATACCCGCAAGCACCATCGGGATCGAAAGAATCTGCCCCATACTGATGTACTGTACCCAGCCGCCGGTAAACTGCGCGTCCGGCTGACGGAAGAATTCCACGATAATGCGGAACAGGCCGTAGCCAATCAGGAACAGGCCGGAAACCGAACCGGTCGGGCGCGGTTTACGGATAAACAGGTTCAGGATCAGGAACAGCACCACGCCTTCCAGCGCCAGCTCATAAAGCTGCGAGGCGTGACGCGGCAGCGCGCCG
Source organism: Klebsiella sp. CN_Kp104 (assembly GCF_040064515.1). NCBI lineage: Bacteria > Pseudomonadati > Pseudomonadota > Gammaproteobacteria > Enterobacterales > Enterobacteriaceae > Klebsiella > Klebsiella sp. CN_Kp104. The sequence continues at coordinate 143,243 of NZ_JBEAII010000005.1, forward strand.
TAGGTATCGAATAATGATTGCCATTCCGGGTGCGACGGCAGCAGCGCCAGATCCTCAGCGCGCGAGCCAGGGAAAATCATCGCGTAATGGAAGTTCGGGTCAACGCGGCCCCACAGTTCACCGTTGATAAAGTTGCCCAGACGCCCGGCGCCGAGGCCAAACGGGATCAGCGGCGCGATGAAATCGGAGACCTGGAAGAAGGTGCGTTTGGTGCGTTTGGCGAAGATAATCATCACCAGAATCACGCCGATCAGGCCGCCGTGGAACGACATGCCGCCATCCCAGACGCGGAACAGATATAGCGGGTCGCTAAGGAAGACCGGCAGGTTGTAGAACATCACATAGCCGATACGGCCGCCGAGGAATACGCCGAGGAAGCCCGCGTAGAGCAGGTTTTCCACTTCATTTTTCGTCCAGCCGCTGCCCGGACGATTGGCCCGACGGGTGGCCAGCCACATCGCAAAGACGAAACCAACCAGGTACATTAAGCCGTACCAGTGGAGAGAGACCGGTCCAATGGAAAATATTACCGGATCGAACTCCGGAAAATGCAGGTAGCCACTATTCATCTGTCACCATAAAGACTTGTTATTCCGCCGAAAGTGGACAGCGGTGATGATCCGTGCCCGCTTAAAACGGGCACTCCGAAGGAGGCGAATGATAGCATAAGCGTGTAGTGCGATCCGCGCTGAACGTGTAAAAGATATGTATACGGATGCTAACAGCGTGCGGTTTTTTGGTCGGGTGGCGGCTAACGCCTTACCCGACCTACGGTCCGTGCGGCCTGCCTTTAATTTATTCACCATGATGGCTGATACTACTGGTGCTGGCGATCTCAACCCCCCCGGTGGCGCTGCCGCTTACCGGGGCTACAGCACGATGCGATTTGGTAGCCCGGAGAAGGCGCAACGCGCCGCGTCCGGGGAAAACCCTTATAAAAATTGCAAACCGATAACAGTATCTACTGTTACCGTCCGCCGCGGATCAGGCCGCCGAGACCGCGGCGCTCCATAAACGCCGCCACCTGGTGGCGCACTTCGGTGGTCATCTGCGCTTCCAGACTGCGCCGTGACAGCTCCTGCGCTTCTTCGATATCGATACGGCGTAGCAGATATTTCACGCGCGCGACCGAACGGCCGTTCATCGACAAATGGCGATAGCCGAGTCCTACCAGGATGGTGACGCACATCGGGTCACCCGCCATTTCGCCGCACAGGCGCAGATCGATACCAAAACGCTCGGCGTCATGAGCGATCATTGCCAGCGCCCGCAATACCGCAGGATGCAGGCAGTCGTACATATTGGCGACGCGGGTATTATTGCGGTCGACCGCGAGGATGTATTGCGTCAGGTCATTGGTGCCGACCGAGATAAAGTCGATGCGGTTTGCCAACTGCGGCAGCATAAAGACCATAGACGGCACTTCCAGCATCACCCCAAGGCGCGGGCGCGGAATAGCGTAACCAATCATCTCTTCGACTTCACGGCTGGCGCGCTCAATCAGGCGGCGGGCTTCGTCAACCTCTTCGAGGCTGGTGACCATCGGCAGCAGGATGCTGAGGTTGCCGGTGGCGGCATTGGCGCGCAGCATCGCGCGCACCTGGATCAAGAAGATCTCTGGCTGATCGAGCGTAATACGGATCCCGCGCCAGCCAAGGCACGGGTTCTCTTCGCTGATCGGCATATACGGCAGTTGCTTATCGGCGCCAATATCCAGCGTACGCAGGGTTACAGGCTTGCTGTTAAACATCTGCAGCATGCCCTGATACTGAGCGACCTGCTCCTCTTCGGAGGGGAAGCCGCTCTGTAACATAAACGGAATTTCGGTGCGGTAAAGCCCGATACCATCGATAAAGCTGCCGAGTTTCTCTTCATGCTCCGGGCTCAGGCCGGCGTTGAGCATCACTTTTACCCGTTCGCCGCTTTTCAGTTCGGAAGCGCGTTCGAGATCGTCTTCCGCCAGCCGGCTCAGTTCGTTCTCTTCGCTGATTAACCGCTGATATTCCTGCAGCAGCACCGGTTCGGGATCGACCAATAGATCGCCGCGATAACCATCAACGATCAGCATATGGCCATGCAGCAGCGACGGCTGAATATCGGCGCCCATTACCGTCGGGATGCCCAGCGCGCGCACCATGATCGCCGCGTGGGAGTTGGCCGCGCCGTCGCGCACCACCACCCCGACTAAACGGTCCTGCGGCACTTCCGCAAGCGTGGTAGCCGACAGTTCGTCGGCCACCAGAATAATGCGCTCAGGCCAGGTGTTAGGCCCCTGGGTGGTGTCGTCGAGATGGAACAACAGCCGCTGTCCGAGAGTACGTAAATCCCCCGCCCGCTCTTTCAGATAGCCATCGCTGAGGGCGGCAAACTGCTCGGCAAATTTTTCAATGACCTTTTTCACCGCCCATTCGGCGACGGAGCCTTTGTCGACTTCGTCGAATAGCTCACGGCGCAGGCGCGCATCGGATAGCAGGTGCGAATAGAGGTCAAAAATAGCCGCCGTCTCTTTTTGCGCCCCGGCGGCGTAGCGCTTGCTGTAGCGACGAAACTCATTCGCCGCCTCTTCCAGCGCGCCGGTGAGACGTTCGCGCTCGGAAGCGGTGTCCAGCGTCGAGGCCTCGTAGACCTGCTCCATCAACGGCAGGCTGGCATCCATCCAGCCTTCGGCAATCGCCACCCCGGATGATGCCGGCAGCGCGCGGATGCGGGTCTGACGATACTGCCCAAACAGCGCATTTAACTGTGATTGGGAGAGAATCGCGGCCATCTGGGTGGCGAGGGTGACAAGGAAGGACTCTTCGCTTTCATCGAACTGGCGCAGCTCACGCTGCTGGACTACCAGCACACCCAGCAGCTGACGCCGCTGGATGATCGGCACGCCAAGGAAGGCGCGAAAACGATCCTCCTTAACAGCCGGTATATATTTAAAGCTGGGATGCTTCTGCGCATCGGCGAGGTTGATAGGTTCGGCCAGCCGCCCCACCAGGCCGACAAGACCTTCATCAAATGCGAGTGCGACTGTGCGCCCACGGGGTTTTTTCAGCCCGCGCGTGGCCATCAGGTAATAGCAGCGTCGATCGTTGTCAGCCAGATAAACCGAACAAACTTCCGTTTCCATCGCTTTACAGACATCCGTCACCAGGATATCCAGCGCCTCGTTTAAACGCGGCGCGCTGGCGACCTTCTCGACTATTTCTCGCAACCGAGTGAGCATAATGTGCGTGGCTTAACCTCTTTTACGTCGATAAGCAGGCGCGCTTTGTGGCTTCGGTGTGGTTTCAGCGAGCGACATTGTCACACCCGCGAACTCTTTCATCACCCGGCGGTAAACGTCGCGCTTAAACGACACCACCTGACGAACCGGGTACCAGTAACTTACCCATCGCCAGCCATCAAACTCAGGTGTACTGCTGGTTTGCATATTAATAGCCGTATCGCTGCCGACCAGTTGTAGAAGAAACCACTTCTGCTTCTGACCGATACAAACCGGCTTTGTGTCCCAACGCACCAAACGTTTAGGCAGCTTGTAACGCAGCCAGTTACGGGTTGAGGCCAGGATCCGCACATCTTTGCGGCTTAACCCAACCTCTTCGAACAATTCCCGATACATTGCCTGCTCGGCGGACTCGCCTGGATTAATGCCCCCTTGCGGGAACTGCCACGAGTGCTGACCATAGCGCCGGGCCCACATCACCTGGCCCTGGCGGTTACAGATTACAATGCCGACATTTGGGCGGTAGCCATCGTCATCAATCACCGGACTACCTCAAAATAAGCTTCAATGTGAATGATTGTTTCACACTCATTGGAAACGGTAAACCACTCTCTGTGTGGCGTGATAACGAATAACATTTGAATAACTCACAGTAATCACCCGAGTTATAAACAGTGAACGCCATCCCCGGGCCATTTTATTCACTTTTTCTGTGGATAGAGTTGTGAAGAAGTACGGAATTAACCAGGGAAAACCCAGAGTAGTCCGAACGACGTAGAGATAGGGCTTCTTAATAATGACATACTATTCATTAAGTTATCATAGTTCACACCGACAAATTACAGCATAACGTGATGATCATCACATATGCGATCCGGCAACTGATGAAAGATCGAACAATGCCGCTTTTATCCACAGATAAAGCACACTCGTCGGGCACATTTTGTCTAAAAATTCGATTTTCGTCGCACGTCAAGGCTGTAAATCGAACCAGTAGTGGGGCTTTTCCCCAGTTATCCCATTTTTCTGTGGATAACATGGTGTAAGATCCTGTTCATTGTCAGTGACCAGTTCTGGAAAACCCGTTTTCACTGTTTTCACAAGCGAAGAAACGGGACAAAAAACATATATAAATCATCACATTGGTATAGTTACCCATAAAAAGGTAAACTCTATCCACAACGCATAAAAATAGCGCTCACTTTTTAACCAGAGGTTTTCCATCATGCCAGCCATCGCTCCGCTAACCGCTCCGCCGCAAAGTCAGGAGCAACTTCTTGCTCAGGCCCAGCGGCTGGCGGGTTATTCGCTGGGGGAACTGGCGGCGCTGGCGGGGGTCCCCATTCCCCGCGATTTGAAACGCGATAAAGGCTGGATTGGCATTCTGCTGGAAATTTGGCTGGGCGCCAGCGCCGGGAGCAAACCGGAGCAGGATTTCGCTGCCTTAGGCGTGGAGCTGAAAACCATCCCCATTGACCGTCAGGGCCGTCCTCTGGAGACCACATTTGTTTGCGTGGCGCCGCTAACCGGTAATAGCGGCGTGACCTGGGAAAGCAGCCACGTGCGGCATAAGCTACAGCGCGTATTGTGGATCCCGGTAGAAGGCGAACGCGAGATCCCGCTCGCGCAACGCCGCGTCGGCGCGCCGCTATTATGGACGCCAGACGAGGAAGAAGATCGCCAGCTGCGCATGGACTGGGAAGAGTTGATGGATTTGATCGTGCTCGGCCAGGTTGAACGCATCACCGCCCGCCACGGCGAGGTATTGCAACTGCGCCCTAAAGCGGCCAACAGCAAGGCGCTAACGGAAGCGATCGGCGCCCATGGCGAGCCGATCCTCACTTTGCCGCGCGGCTTTTATCTGAAAAAGAACTTCACCGCCGCACTGCTGGCGCGTCATTTTCTATTAGGACATGAATAATTTTTTGTTCTGCCGCAACGCCTGCATATAATTACGACTTTATTTTTTGCAGGACTTTGAACAATGTTATTTGCATGGATAACCGATCCTAACGCCTGGCTGGCGCTCGGCACGCTGACGCTGCTGGAGATCGTTCTCGGGATCGATAATATTATTTTTCTCTCTCTGGTTGTCGCTAAGTTGCCCACCGCCCAACGCGCCCATGCGCGGCGTATCGGGTTAATGGGAGCCATGCTGATGCGTCTCGGCCTGCTGGCGTCTATCGCCTGGGTCGTTAAGCTCACCAATCCACTCTTCACCGTATTCGGTCAGGAGATCTCATTTCGCGACCTGATCCTGCTGCTCGGTGGCCTGTTCCTGATCTGGAAAGCGAGTAAAGAGATCCACGAATCGATTGAAGGCGAGGAAGAAGGCCTTAAAAGCAACGTCCACTCCTTCTTTGGCGCCATCGTACAGATCATGCTGCTGGATATCATCTTCAGCCTTGATTCAGTCATCACCGCCGTCGGCCTCTCCGATCATCTGTTCATTATGATGGCCGCGGTGGTGATTGCGGTTGGGGTGATGATGTTTGCCGCACGTCCGATCGGCGACTTCGTTGACCGTCACCCGTCGGTCAAAATGTTGGCGTTGTCGTTTCTGATCCTGGTCGGTTTCACCCTGATGCTGGAGAGCTTCGATGTGCATGTGCCGAAAGGTTACATCTACTTCGCGATGTTCTTCTCCATTGCGGTCGAAACTCTCAACCTGATGCGCAATAAGAAAAACCCGCTATAAGCCACAAAATTGCAGTCCGGAAGCGGGCTGCAATTCTTTTTAAGACTTTACTGCTTTTTATGTCTCACAAATCAGGCTATTAATATACTGGTACGAGGTGCGGCCATAAGTGAGGTAATGACGATGAAAAAATGGGCAGTATTGATTTCCGCCGTAGGACTGGCGTTCTCGGTTTCCGGTTGCAGCAGCGATTATGTCATGGCGACAAAAGACGGACGTATGATTCTTACCGACGGTAAACCGGCGGTTGACGATGACACCGGTTTGATAAGCTACGAAGATCAGCAAGGCAATAAAATGCAGATCAACCGCGACGACGTGTCACAAATTATTAAGCGTTAAGCTTTTTCGTCGGTTAAAAGCATAATTTCCGACAACCACAGCAACAGAAAAGAGTCGGGATCCCCCTGCTATATCCCAGGGCAACCCCCTTCAGGATCTCCAGACCCGGCTTTTTTGATATTTTCCCTTTCTCTTTTTCTCTCCCTCTGCCATGTTGTTATTCCCATCAGCCTGCAAGCGCTTTGAAGTTTGTGGGGAGATAGTTTTGTCGGGAAACTCCTGACCTTGTTGATAAAAATAAGGAAGCCGGCTATGCAGTATCACCGTATCCCACACAGTTCTCTTGAAATCAGCACGCTGGGGCTGGGCACAATGACGTTTGGTGAACAAAATAGCGAGGCCGACGCTCATGAACAGCTCGACTACGCCGTAAGTCAGGGAATTAACCTGATTGATGTCGCCGAAATGTATCCTGTCCCGCCGCGCCCGGAAACCCAGGGTCTGACCGAAACCTACGTCGGCAACTGGCTGGCGAAACGCGGCAACCGCGAAAAGCTGGTTATCGCCTCTAAAGTCAGCGGCCCGGCGCGCAATAACGACAGCAGCATTCGCCCGAACCACGCGCTGGATCGCAAAAATATTCGCGACGCGCTGCACGACAGCCTCAAGCGTCTGCAAACCGATTATCTCGACCTCTATCAGGTACATTGGCCACAGCGCCAGACCAACTGTTTCGGCAAGCTGGGCTATACCTGGAGCGACTCCGCGCCGGTGGTCACCCTGCTCGATACGCTGGAAGCCCTCACCGAATTCCAGCGCGCCGGGAAAATTCGCTATATCGGCGTCTCTAACGAAACCGCTTTTGGCGTCATGCGCTATCTGCATCTGGCCGATAAGCACGACCTGCCGCGCATCGTCACGATTCAAAACCCGTACAGCCTGCTTAACCGCAGCTACGAAGTGGGGCTGGCGGAAGTGAGCCAATATGAGGGCGTTGAGCTGCTGGCGTATTCATGCCTGGCGTTCGGTACGCTGACCGGTAAGTACCTCAACGGCGCGCAGCCGGCTGGCGCACGCAATACGCTATTCAGCCGCTTTACCCGCTACAGCGGCGAGCAGGCGCAGAAAGCGGTGGCCGCTTATGTGGACATTGCCAAACGCCACAATCTCGATCCGGCGCAAATGGCGTTGGCCTTTGTGCGTCGCCAGCCATTTGTCGCCAGCACCCTGCTCGGGGCCACGACCATGGAGCAGCTCAAGACCAACGTCGAAAGTTTGCATCTTGAGCTGAGCGAAGAGGTGTTAGCGGAGATTGAAGCGGTGCATAAGGTATATACCTACCCAGCGCCTTAAGAGGGTAAAACCCGGGTAGCGGCGTAAACGCCTTACCCGGGCTACTGGAGAGCAGACATTTGTGAGTCCGTCCCCCTCCGGGGCGTTATTTACGCCGTCCCCACCACCACAATGCGGCGATGGCTAGCGCAAAGACCGCGCCAAACCCTATCCCCACGCCAACCGGCGGGATCCCAACGCTGACCGCCAGCGAGTACAGCCCCAGCATGAGCAGCATCGCCACGTTTTCGCCGAGGTTCTGTACCGCAATGGCGTTACCTGCGCCAACGGTATGTTTCCCGCGCTCCTGCAGCAGCGCGTTCAGCGGCACAATAAAGAAGCCGCCGCACACACCGAGCAGTAGCAGCAGGCCAAATGCTGGCAATAGCGACTGCTGCACCGCGAAGGCAATCACCGCGACGCCAATCAATATCCCGGCGGGCATACAGCGCGAGACGGTTTCCAGCGTTACCAGCTTCGCCGCCGCGCCAGCGCCAACCACAATCCCGACGGCGACCATCGCATTGAGGTAGGTCGGCATCGCGTTGCTGGTGATCCCAAGCGCTACGGGCACCCAAATCACCAGCAGGAAGCGCAGCGTCACCCCCGCGCCCCAAAACAAGCTGGTGCCCATCAACGAGAAACGCGTTTCGCTATTACGCCACAGCGTTTTACAGGCGCTGAAGAAGCTATGGGTCATCGGCCTGAAACGCCACGACTGCCCAGGACGAGCCGCCGGTAGTTTCGGGATCCACAGGTTAGCGACCACCGCGCCGCCATAAACCAGCGCACAAACGATAAGCGCCGCCAGCACGTGCCAGTCCGCAAGAATGCCGCCCGCCATCGACCCTAGCAGGATAGCCGCGATGGTCGACGACTCCATCAGTCCGTTAGCCTTCACTAACTTATCGCCGGTGGTCAGTTCGCCCAGAATACCGTATTTCGCCGGCGAATAGGCCGCCGCGCCAACACCCACCAGCGTATAACCGATAAACGGATTGACGCCAAAGCAAATACACCCGGCGCCGAGCAGCTTCAGGCCGTTAGCGACCATCATCACCCGGCCTTTGGCGAAGCTATCGGCAAACTGACCGACAAACGGCGCAAAGAGAATGTAAGCGCCCACAAACAACATCTGCAACACCGGCTGGCTCCACTCCGGATAGTAGAGCTGTTTCATCAGCGCCAGGGTGGCGAACAGCAGCGCATTATCGCCGAAGGCCGACAGGAACTGGGCGCAGATCACCGCCATCATCCCTTTCGAGTACAGTGAAGCGTTAGTGTGCACTGACTCACTCATTTGAATGCTCCGCCTCTTCTACCATGTCTTTCAGGGTGACAAAGTCCGGCTTGCCGCTGCCCAGTACCGGCAGCTGTTTCAGCCAACGAATATCGCGCGGCACCGCCAGTTCCGGTACGCCATGTTCACGTGCGTAGCGCAGCAGCTTTTCGCGATTGAGTTCATTATCGGTGGTAAACAGCACCAGCGCCTCGCCTTTGCTGGCGTCCTGCTTAATGGCCGTGGCGTGCATTTTGTCCGGTGAGACCGCCAAAGCGACCTGCTCGACCATCTCCAGCGAGACCATTTCGCCGGCGATTTTGGCGAAGCGTTTGGCGCGGCCCTGGATACGCACGTATCCCTGCTCGTCAAAGACGACGATATCGCCGGTGTCGTACCAGCCGCTCTCCACTTCACCGTACTGGTTTTCCGCCGTCGGCGCTTCCAGCACGCCGGGGTTTTCTACCCGCAGATAGCCTTTCATGATGTTAGGCCCTTTTAACTGCAGTCGGCCTCCCTGTTCGATGCCCGGCATCGCCAGCAATCGGGCATCCATCCCCGGAAGAATACGCCCGACGGTGCCGACTTTCGCCGCCATCGGGACGTTGATGGAGACCACCGGCGCGCATTCGGTCACGCCGTAGCCTTCAAGGATGCGCAGACCAAATTTGTCCTGCCACAGCTGCTTGGTGCTGTCCTGCAGTTTTTCCGCCCCTGCCACCACATAGCGCAGGCGATAAAAATCATACGGGTTGGCAAAGCGGGCATAGTTGGCGAGGAAGGTTGAGGTGCCGAACAAAACGGTACAGTTACGATCGTAAACCAGCTCCGGCACCACCCGATAGTGCAGCGGGCTTGGATAGAGGAATACTTCCGCGCCGGTGAATAGCGGCGTCAGCAGGCCGACCGTCAGGCCGAAGGAGTGGAAAAGCGGCAGCGCCGACATAAAGCGGTCGTTGGCGGTAAAATCGGCGATGGTTTTAATCTGTTCGACGTTAGCCAGCAGGCTTTTATGGCTATGCACCACCCCTTTTGGGTTCCCCTCCGAGCCGGAGGTAAAGAGGATCATCGCCGCATCTTCCGGCTGCTGCTTGACCTGCGCCAGACGCGGCGCCAGCAAATGGCCAAATATCCACAGTTTGTCGGCGGTGGTGACATCGCCTTTCAGATCTTCCAGAAACACCCAGCGCACCTGAGTCAACTGCTCCGGCAGGTGCCAGAGCTTGCCCTTATCGAGGAAGGTACGGGAAGTAAAAATGGTTTTGATTTCCGCGGCGGTAATCGCGCTGCTGAGTCCTTTGACGCCGGCGGTATAGTTCATCATTGCCGGGATTCGCCCGCGGGCAATCGCGCCGAAAATCACCGCCGCGCTGATACCGGCGTTAGGCAGCATCAGGCCGATTTTCTCGCCCTGCGCGCTGTATTTTTCCAGAATACGCGCGACGAACAGCGTTTTGGTCAACAGTTTACGGTAGGTATCCGGCTGGAAATTAATATCTTCCACGCAGTTTTTGCGCGCGCCGAAGCGGTCCTGCGCCGCCAGTAGCGACTCATACAGCGTTTCACGCGGCCGCACCGCCATGCGCGCTTCCATCATAATCTGGTGCAGCATTTCGCCGGCGATTTTTCGCCGATCGCGGGCGCGCGGCGCCTCCGGCATCGGCAGATGCGTCGGCGGCAGTAAATGGAGCTGAATACGCGGAAACAGGCGGCGTTTTACCAGCCCCTTCAGGCGGCTGAATGGCGTAAGTTCGGCGCCTTCAATTCGCAGCGGCACAATGGTCGCTTTCGACTTCGCCGCCACGAACGCCGCGCCGTCATAGATTTTCATCAGCGAACCGCTGACCGAAATACGCCCTTCCGGGAAGATAACCACCGGGCGTCCCTGCTCAATCAAGCGCACCAGATGCTTAATTGACATCGGTTTGGTGGGGTCCAGCGGAACAAAGTCGATAAGCGGCGTCAGCGCCCGCATAAACCAGCGCTGGCTAATCGAGGTATAGACCGCAAACACCGGCCGCACAGGCAGAAAGAGCGCCAGTAAAATACCGTCGAGAAATGAGACATGATTGGGCGTTATTAATACTTTTTCCTGATAAAGCGCCTGAGTGTCTCCGGTCAATCGCACCCGGTACAATCCTTTGAACAGTAATCGAAAAAATCCCAACAGCATAACGACTCCGCGTGGCTGATTTAGTAATCCAAGCAGGTTACATGAGAAGGCGGGGAAAAGCAGTGTGGGGGGATAAAATTCAGAATAAAAAAAACCTGCGCATCCGCGCAGGCCGGTGCAAGATAATCAGTACGAAGTGCGTACTTAAGAAACTCACCAATCAATACCTCTGGGACCCTGATTGTCGCGTTTTTACCCGCGATCGCGCCAGCGCGAAAACGCAAGGGAATGAGCCTAAGTGCAACCAGGTATTACGATTCTCGCTATCTGTAACAGCATGAATAACAGGCAAAAAAAAACCTGCGCATCTGCGCAGGTTGGTGTAATTAAGTGGTCAACATGACGTTGACTCCACCTATCAATACCTCTGGGATAGCCAGAGTATCAATGCATCACTCAACGAAACCAGCGAACATTCGCAACAGCTAATCGCAAAGTGTAAGCAAAGATGAGAATTCTCTTTTCACCGTTGCATCCCTCGCATTGTGCTGTGTAACTTTTTCACTGCTAATCTCTGTCTGCGTCACATTTGTATCAACCAGAATAGCGGTAGCCTTGAATCCGCTGCGCTTTCCCGTAACATAACTATTATGTAAACGCTTACCCTAAAAAAGGTCCGGTATGGCGACAATTAAGGATGTAGCCCGACTCGCTGGAGTGTCCGTCGCTACCGTCTCACGCGTTATCAACAACTCGCCAAAAGCGAGTGAAGCCTCTCGTCAGTCGGTAACGGCGGCGATGGAAACCCTGAACTATCACCCCAACGCCAACGCCCGCGCGCTGGCGCAGCAGTCAACGGAAACCATCGGCCTGGTGGTGGGCGACGTTTCCGATCCCTTCTTCGGAGCGATGGTCAAAGCCGTCGAGCAGGTGGCCTACAGCACCGGTAATTTTTTGCTTATCGGCAACGGCTACCACAACGTGCAAAAGGAACGTCAGGCGATTGAACAGCTAATCCGTCACCGCTGCGCGGCGCTGGTGGTGCACGCCAAAATGATCCCCGACGATGAGCTGGCGGGGCTGATGAAACAGATCCCCGGCATGGTGTTGATTAACCGCATCGTGCCGGGTTTCGAGCAACGCAGCGTGGCGCTCGATGACCGCTACGGCGCCTGGCTGGCGACGCGCCATCTGATTCAGCAGGGCCACAGCCGCATTGGCTATATCTGCTCCAACCACGCGATTTCCGATGCTGAAGACCGGCTGCAAGGTTATTACGATGCCCTGAAGGAGAGCGGCCTGGCCGTCAATGACCGGCTGGTCACCTTCGCCGAGCCTGACGAAAGCGGCGGCGAGCTGGCGATGACCGAGCTATTAGGCCGCGGCAGAAACTTTACCGCCGTCGCCTGTTACAACGATTCAATGGCCGCCGGCGCGATGGGGGTGCTCAACGATAACGGTATCGAGGTGCCGCAGGAAATTTCGCTGATTGGCTTCGATGATGTGCTGATCTCGCGCTACGTGCGCCCCCGCCTGACCACCGTACGTTATCCGATCGTCACCATGGCGACCCAGGCGGCGGAGCTGGCCCTGGCACTAGCAGAACAGCGCCCGGCGCCGGAAATCACTCACCTCTTCAGCCCGACGCTGGTGCGCCGTCACTCGGTGATAACGCCCGCGGAAAGTGACAAGTCATAGCGGTACAGGCTCACGGCGGTGGCCGGGTAATCCAGGCCCTCGCCGATATAGCGCCAGCCAAAGCGCTCATAAAAATCGCGGCAGGCGGAATAGAGATAAAGCTGCGGATAACCGCACTGGCGGGCATAGTCGATGACGTGCCGCTGCAGCTTCCCGGCCAGCCCCTGCCCGCGCGCCGTTTCGGCGACAAAGAGCGCCGCCATCCATGGAAATAGATCCTGACGGCTTATCAAATCGCAACGCCACAGCCCCACGGTACCCAGCAGCGCCTCGCCATCGGTGGCGATAAAGGTCAGCGGCAGCGCCCCCGGCGTTTGGCTATGTTCAACAATACTGCTAAAAAACGCCTGCGGTAAGGCATCGCCGGCAAAAGCCTGCCATAGCCACTCCGCCACCTGCGGCCCATGCTGCGGCGCGGCGTACAACGGTTGAATCTGCATTTTTTCCCCCTGTGAATCGATGAATTCTAGCGCGCCGCTCGCGCCCGCGCATCCGGGGTCGGAAAATGCCTTCAACAGGATTTCCGCAAAAAGCGTGATCGCGATAGTCTTTGCCGTCGTCAGGCTCATATCCCTCTGAATGACTGTGGTAAACTGCGCCCTATCACCGGTTATCAGGAATCGACGAATGGCAACAATGCTGGATGTCTCAATACGCGCAGGCGTCTCGAAAGCGACGGTTTCCCGCGTGTTGAACGGCACAGGTCAGGTAAAAGAGAGTACCCGCCAACAGGTATTCAAAGCGATGGAAGAGCTGGGCTACCGGCCTAATTTTCTCGCCCGCTCGCTGGCGAATCGCACCAGCAACAGCATTGGACTGGTGGTATCGACATTCGACGGTTTTTACTTTGGCCGCTTGCTGCAACAGGCGTCGCGCCAAACGGAAGCCTGGGGCAAACAGCTTATCGTCACCGACGGCCACGATGCGCCCGAACGGGAAGAAGAAGCGGTACAAATGTTGGCCGACCGTCAGTGTGACGCCATCGTGCTCTACACCCGCCATATGAGCGAACAGAAAATTATGTCGCTTATCGAAACCATTGAAACGCCGCTGGTGGTGATTAACCGCGACGTTAGCCAGGCGCGGGAACGCTGCGTGTTCTTTGAACAGCAGGAAGCGGCGTTTCAGGCCGTCGACTATCTGATCTCCCAGGGGCATCGCGATATCGCCTGCCTGACCGTGCCGATGCATACCCCAACGGGTAAAGCGCGCCTGGCGGGCTACCGCAGCGCCCTGGAAAAGCACGGAATTGCGTGGGAACCGGCGCGGGTCAAGTACGGCGATTCAACGATGACCCGCGGTTATGAGCTGTGTCGGGAATTATTAGAAGAGAAAACGCCGTTTAGCGCGCTGTTCTCCTGTAACGATGATATGGCGTTGGGCGCCTCGAAAGCGCTGCATCAGGCGGGGCTGCGCATTCCGCAGGACGTATCGCTCTTCGGCTTTGACGACGCTCCTAGCGCGAAGTGGCTGGAGCCCGGATTATCAACGGTTTATCTGCCGATCGACAATATGATCACCACCGCCATCGACCAGGCGATTAAGCTCGCCAACGAACAGCCGATCGAAACCATCCCGCCGTTCACCGGTACGCTGGTACTGCGTGAATCGGTAACGACGGGGCCATTCTTTAAATAAGCTCCAGCGCCAGCAGTTCTTCAATGGTCTGGCGACGGCGAATCAGGCGCGCGCTGCCGTTATCAAACAGCACTTCCGGTAGTAGCGGGCGGCTGTTGTAGTTTGAAGACATCGATGCGCCGTACGCGCCGGTGTCGTGCAGCACCAGGTAATCGCCCGGCGCCACCGCCGGCAGCAGGCGAGTTTCCACTTTCCCGCCCTCCTGTTGGGTAAAGACGTCGCCGGATTCGCACAGCGGCCCCGCGACCACGGTTTCCAGCTGCGGTTCGCCGCTCAGGTCGCGCCCGTCCGCCGCCAGCGCGGTAATATGATGATAACTGCCGTACATGGCCGGGCGCATCAGATCGTTAAAGCCGGCATCGATCAGCACGAAGTGGCGGCTGCCCATCTCTTTCACGCTACGCACCTGCGATACCAGCACGCCGGACTCCGCCACCAGGAAACGCCCCGGTTCGATCTCCAGCTTTACCGGATGCCCCAGATGTTTGGCGATCTGCTCGCGCGCCGCATTCCACAGGCCAAAATAGTGATCGGTATCGATCGCCTCTTCGCCTTCGTGATATGGGATCGATAAACCGCCGCCGGCGGAGATCGCCTGCAGATCCTGACCAAACTCCACCACCTGGCGCACCATCGCGCCGCATACTTGCTCAAGATGACCGTAATCAACGCCGGATCCGATATGCATATGGATGCCGACCAGCTGCAGCGAATGGCGGCGAATCACCTCCAGCGCCTGCGGCAGCTGGCTGAACCAGATACCGTGTTTGCTGTTTTCGCCGCCGGTATTGGTCTTCTGGCTGTGGCCATGACCAAATCCCGGGTTGACCCGTAGCCAGACGCGGTGACCCGGCGAGACTTCGCCCAGTTGGCTAAGCATATCCACGGATCCAGCATTCACCGGGATCTGTAACGCCTTCACTCGCTCAAGGGTCGCGCGATCGATCAGATCGGCGGTAAAGACGATATCATCCGGATGCTGCACGGGATCGTAACCTGCCGCCAGCGCGCGTTCGATCTCGCCAAGCGACACCGAATCCACCTTAACGCCCTGCTCGCGCATCAGACGCAGAATATGAATATTGGAGCAGGCCTTCTGCGCAAAACGCACTACGTCAAACTGGCTAAGTTGGGCAATCTGGCGGCGGATAATCTGCGCGTCATAGACCCATACCGGGCAACCGAACTCAGCGGGCAGGCGCAGTAGATTATCGGCGGTCAGATCGGTATCGGTGGCGTTCAGCGAGCGTGGCATAAGGACTCCGGTGCGTACGTGTGTTTGTCGATGTTTTTTCCGATTACGCCACAGCGTGAAGAGAATAAAAAATATCGTTTTGTCACGAGTCTATGCAAAAATGATATGGCTATCTGATGCTAACCGGGAACCGCCCATGCCTGCCGTCAACTTACGCCATATTGAGATTTTCCACGCGGTGATGACCACCGGCAACCTAACCGAAGCGGCGCGGATGCTGCATACCTCGCAGCCGACGGTCAGCCGTGAACTGGCGCGTTTTGAGAAAGTGCTGGGCTTAAAGCTGTTTGAGCGCGCCCGCGGCCGTCTGCAGCCGACGGTGCAGGGGCTGCGACTGTTTGAAGAAGTACAGCGCTCGTGGTACGGGTTGGATCGCATCGTTAGCGCCGCGGAGAGCCTGCGCGAATTCCGCCAGGGAGAGCTGTCGGTAGCCTGTCTGCCGGTCTTTTCGCAGTCATTTCTGCCGCTGCTGCTGCAGCCGTTCCTGGCGCGCTATCCGGACGTCAGCCTGCAGATCGTGCCGCAGGAGTCGCCGTTGCTGGAGGAGTGGCTATCCGCCCAGCGCCACGATTTGGGGTTAACGGAAACGCTGCATACGCCGGCCGGCACCGAGCGCACGCCGCTGCTGACCTTAAATGAAGTCTGCGTGCTGCCACAAAATCACCCGCTGGCCGCGAAAACCGAACTCACCCCCGCCGACTTCCACGGTGAAAACTATATCAGCCTGTCGCGCACCGACAGCTATCGTCAGCTGCTTGATGCGCTATTTATGGAGCACCAGGTGAAAAGACGGATGGTGGTTGAAACCCACAGCGCGGCGTCGATCTGCGCGCTGGTGCGCGCTGGTGCGGGCATTTCGGTGGTTAACCCGCTCACCGCCCTCGACTACGCTGAGAGCGGCGTGGTGGTGCGGCGCTTCAGCGTCGATGTGCCCTTTACCGTCAGCCTCATCCGCCCACTACATCGCCCCGGTTCCGCGCTGGTCGACGCCTTTGTCCAGCATCTGCAAACCAGCCTGCCGCGTATCGAACAGCCGCTGGCGGCGGTACTTAAGAGAGCATAAATTCCACCGCGTCGGCGGCATGGATCGCCGCGGTATCAAATACCGGCAGCGGACTACTCGTTTCCGGTACCAGCAGGCCGATTTCGGTGCAGCCGAAGATAACGCCTTGCGCCCCCTGTGCCGCCAGCGCCTCGATGACCTGCAGATAATAGTCGCGCGAGGCGTCGCTAAAGGTGCCGAGGCAGAGCTCATCAAAGATAATCTGATTGATGCCCGCCCGATCGTCAGCCTGCGGGATCAGCGTCTCAATTGCAAACTGCTGCTGTAGACGGCCGCGATAAAAATCCTGCTCCATGGTGTAGCGGGTGCCCAATAGCGCGACCCGACGCTGGCCTTTAGCGCTGATAGCCCGCCCGGTGGCGTCAGCGATATGCAGGAACGGCACCTCGCAGCGGGCTTCAATCGCATCAGCCACCTTATGCATGGTGTTGGTGCACAGCACGATGCCCTCGGCGCCGGCCTGCTGTAGCCCCAGCGCGGCCGTGGCGAGGATCTCGCCGGCGCGATCCCACTCCCCTGCCGACTGGCAGGCTTCAATCTCATGAAAATCAACGCTATGAAGCAACAGGCTGGCGGAATGCAGGCCGCCGAGCCGCGCTTTAATGCCTTCATTGATTAACCGGTAATAGGGAATGGTGGATTCCCAGCTCATGCCGCCCAGCAGGCCGATGGTTTTCATTATCTGCTCCTTTATGGTTTGCTCCAGTGAAGCAAACCTGCCGATAACTTTCCACTGTTGCTGTTGGGCGGCGACCCCATCAGAAGAAATATTTAAAGCGCACGCGCGCGCCGTAGCGTTCGTCGTCGTTCCCGCTCTGCTGGGCCGACGAATCCAGCCATGAGGCATAGGCGCCGAGATAAATATTAAAGTTCGGCATATCCATGATATTCGGCAGTTGCCAGGAGGCATGGATCGTGTGGATGTCATAGCGGCCCGGCGTCAGAATCGCGCAGTCGCCATCGCACTCGCCGCTGACCCCCGCCATGTTGAACTGGTCGATTTTGTTGTGCGCGTAGATATATCCCAGCTCGACGCGATGCCACAGCGCGTTGATACCGGCGCTGAAATCCTCTTCATCCGCCGCGTCCAGATAAGCGGTGCTGAGATTCACCACCATGCCATCCTCGGCATCGGTTTTCAGCGTATTCCAGCTCATGGTCAGGCCGTAGCCGGTACGGCTGGACTGATCGACCCAGCGTCCGTTCTGGTTTTGATAGCCATAGGCATTGTTCACCAGATTACTCTCAACCGCCGCCGCCACTGACCACGGTCCGGACTGCCAGGCCGCCACCGGCCGCACATAGACCACGTTTTTATGATTTTCGAGCGCGTTGCCGTGGTAGTTTTGATCGACAAACAGCGAGCTACCGTCTTCCACCAGCGTGTTGAGCTCAAAGTACCAGTTATCGAGGTATTTGCTCAGCAGGAAATTACCGCCGCTGCTGCTACGCCCGCGCCCCTCTTTCATCATGTAGATATAACCGTAACCGTCGCTATAGAGATCGTTGGCGGTATTACCAGAATATTCAATAAACGTATCCTGATTCAGCGGGAACATATCGTAAGCTTCAAAGCGCCCGATTTTTATTTTCCAGTCATTTTCCTGACCAAAGAAAAATACGGCATCATCAAGATTCATTTTTCCGGTCATATCCGCCAGCGGTTGTACGCTAAAGCCGGAATATTTCCCATTAGCGCCTTTACGTAAACCATCGAATCCTAACAAAATACGCCCATTAATATCCCAGCGCTCTTTATCCCCCGGCGCCCAGTTCTTATTCGCGCTGGTTTTTACCGAGGTCAGGCTGCCGGTTCGACTGGCGCCATCCATATTAAATTCAACATCACCGTAAAATTTTAAATCGACATCTTTATTCACCGCCAGCGCGGGCGCGGCAACCGTCGCGGGCGCAGTCGCGCTGCTGTTAGCCGTCGCGCGCTCCTGTTGCTTCAGTTCGCGGATTTCCGCCTCGGCGTTTTGCGCCCGCTGCTCGGTGGCTTTTAAGCGCTGCTCCATCTGCGCCAGACGCTCCTCAAGAGAAAGCGTTTGCTGCGCGTCGGCGGCGGGAATAAATAAAGACGAGATAAGACATCCAACCCAGATTTTATTCATCGCTAGACCCTGCTTATTATATATTAAAGGTATTGTTTTATTATTTTGGTGAATATTAAATAACCCGCCAGCGTTTGCTTACGGGTTATTCAGGTTAATGATTATTTAATTAGAGGTTCCATGCTCCGCCATCAATTAATGCCGCACTACCGCTCCAGGAAAATAAAGCTAATTCCCGGCGCTTGGCATCAGGATAAATACGGCTGCTGAGGCAGGCTTCGCCGTCATTAACGAAAACCTCGACGGATGAGCTATCGAAAAATAGCCGCAGCTTCAGCGCCGAACCGGCTGGTAACGGAACGCTGCGGGTGCCGCACAAACCATATTGCGGATAGCGACGCTCCAGCACCAGACGCTGCATCTGATTGTCGACATATATCTTCAGCCCTTCGCCAAAGCTCAAACCGTACTGCTCGGCGCAGCTATTGGCCGTATCCCAATGCAGGTTGACCTCCATGGTTTCGCAGCGCTCTACCATCGTCAGCTGCTGATTCTTCAACGAACTGACCGGCCACGGGAACCAGTCGCGGCGCAGACCTTCCACCTCTTTTGCCGGACGCATCAACAGCCGATTATCGGCACCGAGGCTTAACTCGCGCGGCAGCGACAGCATGCCGGCCCAACCGTCCTGCTGCTCCGGCAACGGCGACTCCCACATATCCAGCCAGCCGATCACAATCCGCCGGCCATCGGGGGTGAGGAAACTTTGCGGCGCATAGAAATCGTGACCGCTGTCGAGTTCGACAAACGCCTCTTCGCGGACAAAAGGTTGCCCCGGCTGCCAGTCCCCCAGCAGATAGCCGCTCTGGAATAAATTGCGCCGGGCAAAGCCGTCCGCGGCCATCCCCTGCGGCGAGAACATCAGCACCCGCTTGCCATCGAGTTCAAAGAAATCCGGGCACTCCCACATGTAGCCCATCCCCGCTTCGGCCTGGGCAAGAATACCGGCGTCCTGCCAGTGGCTCAGGTCGTCAGAACGGTACAACCGCACCTGGCCGACGTCGTCTACCCGCGCGCCGACCACCATGTACCAGCTTTCACCTTCACGCCATACTTTCGGGTCGCGAAAATGGTGCATCCCCGGCGGGGTATCGATAACCATCCCCTGGCGCTCAAAATGGATGCCGTCGCGGCTGGTCGCCAGGCACTGCACCTGGTACAGGTTATTTTCATCCGCGGGATCGCCATGAAATTTATGGCCGGTGTAGATGAGTGCCAGCGTATCGCCATCAACCACCGCCGAGCCGGAGAAGCAGCCGTCTTTATCTTCCGGCCCTTCCGGCGCCAGCGCCACCGGCAGGTGTTCCCACTGCACAAGGTCCTTGCTGCGCGCATGGCCCCAGTGCATCGGCCCCCACTGGTTTGAATACGGGTGGTGCTGATAAAACGCGTGGTACCAGCCGTCGAACCATACCAGCCCGTTGGGGTCGTTGATCCAACCGGCACGGGCCGCCAGGTGATAACGCGGATACCAGCGCGGGTTGAGATCCACGCTTTTCGCCTGCAGTTCCCGCTCCGCGTTACTAATGGAATAGATCATATTCATTTCTCTTTTCAGTCAGATAGTGGATGGCTGCGACATGAGCGAATCCGAAGAGGGCTTATTGGATCGCAGCAGGAAGATGGAGATGAAGGTGGTGCAGAACACCAGCAGTCCCATGATCAAATAGGAGTCGGCGAAGCCGTATTTTTCGTAGCTATAGCCCGCCAGCGGCGACAGTACGGTGGCGATGACCGAACTGGTGCAGGCGAAACCAACCAGGTACAGGGTGGAAGAAAGGCGTTTATCAAAGTTCAGGCTGTTGTATTTGAAGATGGACACCAGCAGCACCGGTAATTCCACGGCGTGCAGCAGTTTCGTAATCGAGATCAGAACCGGGCCTTCCACCAGCCCGGAGGCCACCATGCGCATCGCCATCACCATGCCGGCGAAGATCAGGCCGTTTTTCGCGCCGATGCGATTGACCAGCCACGGGGCGCAGAACATTCCCGCCGCTTCGAGGAACACCTGGAAGGAGTTGAGATAGCCATACATGGCGTTCCCTTCATGGAGCGTGGCGAACTGCGAGGAGAAGTAGACCGGAAACTGCTGGTCGTAAACGCCGTAAATACAGGTGCCAACGACGAAAAACACCAGCGCCCAAAAGCGCGGCAGCGTCAGCAGGCGCAGCGCGTCTTCCAACGTGACTTTACCGCCACTGACCGCCTCCTGCATGGCGTGCGGCGCTGAAGAGACCTTAAGCCGCGCCAGCAGCATGAAGAAAACCAGACCAGAACAGCTGGCGACGGCGAAGTTCAGTTGTGGGTTAATGTTGAACAGCAGCCCAGCGAAAAAGGTCGCCACCGCCCAGCCCAGCGATCCCCACATCCGCGCTTTGCCGAATTCAAACTGGCTTTGCCGCGCTACGCGCTCGGTATAGGACTCCAGCACGCCAATGCCGCCGTTAAAGGTCAGGCCGATATAGATGCCGCCAAAAATACTGCCGAGCAGCACGTTGATTTTCAGCAGATAGCCAAACAGCAGATAGGCCGGGCCGGAAAGGATCAGTAAGACGGTGATATACCAGAGTAAATTTTTGCGCAGCCCCAGTTTATCCTGGATAAAGCCGTAGCAAATCTGGGCGAATAGCGCCGAGACCGACAGCACCGCGTAGATAATGCCGGTATCCCCGGCTTTCAGCCCCACTTCCTGATGTAGCCAGATGGAAAGCAGCGAGCCGGAAGAAGACCAGGTAACAAAAAAGAAAAACAGTAAGGCACTGAGTAAGGGGTAGCTGTGAGAGTGATGCATCTTCATCATGACATTCTCGTGTTGGAGTAATGCGCAAATGGTAACGTTAACAAAAAACAACTCTCATCTGGTTTTGTGACGATTCATGATGTTAATCACAAAAGTTAACGTTAACATAATGGAGATGAGATCGCGATCAACTATTCCTCGCCATGCTTCACCATCAGGCTGGGATAGACTATCGTATGATCCTTTTACATCAGCGACTTAGTTGTATACCGGAGTAATCACCATGGCATCCCTGAAAGATGTAGCGAAGCTAGCCAACGTCTCACTGATGACGGTATCCCGCGCGCTGAACAGCCCGGAGCGCCTGAAGGCGGAAACGCTCGCCCGCGTACAGGCGGCTATCGAACAGACCAATTACGTCCCCGACCTGTCGGCGAAGAAAATTCGCGGCGCCCGGGCAACGCCGAGCACCATCGGCGTGCTGGCGCTGGACACGGTGACCACCCCATTCTCGGTAGAGATAACGCTCTCTATCGAAGAGACGGCGCGGGCCCACGGCTGGAACAGCTTTGTGGTTAACATGTTCTCGGATGACAATCCAGATGCCATCCTTGACCTGCTGCTTTCCCACCGCCCGGACGGCATCATTTACACCACCATGGGGCTACGCCAGGTTCCGCTACCGGCGAAATTGTTGACGCTGCCCTGCGTGCTGGCCAACTGCGAAAGCCTGAACGAGAACGTCGCCAGCTATATTCCGGACGATGAGCAAGGCCAGTACGACGCGGTGAAAGCGCTGCTGGCCGCCGGCTATCGCCGCCCGCTCTGTTTGCATCTTCCGGCCAGGCATCTGGCGACGATACGCCGCCGACAGGGGATGGAACGCGCCTGCCGCGAGGCGCAGGTCGATCCGGATACACTCGATCACTGCTATATGACCTACGGTGACGAACACTATCGCGATATTCCCGGCCAGCTGCTGGCCCATATTGATCAGGGTAAACCGCGGTTTGATTCCGTAGTGTGCGGTAACGATCGCATCGCTTTTATGGTCTACCAGACGTTGCTGGCGCAGGGCTTGCGAATCCCTGAAGATGTGGCGGTGGTGGGTTATGACAACATGGTGGGGATTGGCGATCTGTTCCTGCCGCCGCTATCAACGGTGCAGTTACCGCATTATGAAATTGGCCGCCTGAGCGCCCTGCATATTATTAACGGCGACAGCCATCGGGATACCATTAAGGTTCCCAGCCCGTGGCTGCCGCGCGAATCCGTGTGATCAGTTGCCGATGTTACGCAGCTTTTCCCCGGACATCAGCTTGCGTTCGATATGTTCAAGCGTCACGTTTTTGGTTTCCGGGATCAGCCAGAAGGTCACGCCGATAAACGCCACGTTCAGCGCGGTATAGAGCCAGAACGTGCCTGCCGCGCCAATCGCGTCCAGCAGCGTCAGGAAGGTCGCGCCAATAATCATGTTCGACACCCAGTTGGTGGTGGTCGAACAGGTGATGCCGAAGTCGCGGCATTTTAGCGGCTGGATCTCAGAGCAGAGGATCCACACCACCGGCGCGGCGCTCATCGCGTATCCGGCAATACACATCATGGTCATTCCCACCGATAGCCAGGAGAGGCCGCTGCCGGCGGTACCGTTATCAAACTGCATCAGGCAGTAGCCCAGCACCAGGGTGCCCAACGCCATCACGCTAAAGCCGATTTTCAATGCCGGTTTACGCCCGGCCTTATCAACGGTAAACACCGCGATAAAGGTGGCGAACATGAAGGTCAGGCCGACCACCAGCGTGGCGATCATCTGCTGCTCGGTGGTGGTAAAGCCGGCCATTTTGAAGATCCGCGGCGCGTAATACATGATGATATTCATGCCGGTAAACTGCTGCATCGCCTGCAATAACATGCCAAGGAATACCGCCCGACGCACGTTGCGGTTCACTTTGAACAGCGCCCAGCCGCCCTGCTTGAGCTTCAGGCTTTCGCGGATTTCATTCAGCTCATCGCGCGCCTTTTCCGAGGTATCGCGCAGCATGCGCAGCACTTCTTCGGCCTCGATATGGCGGCCTTTTTCCGCCAGCCAGCGCGGACTGTTAGGCAGGAACACCACCAGGATAATCAGCAATACCGCCGGCAGCGCCAGCACGCCAAGCATCGCCCGCCAGTTGCCGCTGTAGCTGAAGGCGGTATCGGATAAGAAGGCCAGCACGATGCCA
Organism: Klebsiella sp. CN_Kp104; assembly: GCF_040064515.1. NCBI lineage: Bacteria > Pseudomonadati > Pseudomonadota > Gammaproteobacteria > Enterobacterales > Enterobacteriaceae > Klebsiella > Klebsiella sp. CN_Kp104. The sequence continues at coordinate 166,891 of NZ_JBEAII010000005.1, forward strand.
AGCGTGACCATCAACTGATACATGCTGATCATCTTGCCGCGAACGTTTTCGCTTGCCATTTCAGAAAGATAGAGCGGTGCGGTATAAGAGGCGATACCGACGGCGACGCCAAGGACAATACGCGCAGCCAGCAGCATCTCGACGCTGGTGGCGAATGCCGAGCCGATAGAGCCCGCCACAAATAGCACCGCGCCAACCATCAAACTGTATTTACGGCCAAGACGGAAAGAGAGCCAGCCGTTGAACAGCGCGCCGATCGCCGCGCCAAGCATCATACTGCTGACCACCCACTCCTGCAGACGGCTGGATAAAACGAAATGATCGGTGATGAAAGGTAGCGCCCCGGCAATCACGCCGATATCAAGGCCGAATAACAAACCCGCCACCGCGGCGGCAATGGAGACAAACTGGTTCATGCGCCGGGTGTTGCGCTGCGCATTGGGGAGTAAACCCGGATCGGTGGTCAATGAAGTCATTTTTTTCCTGCCTCAACAGAGTATGCGTGCAGTGAAAGTACGGGATCGCAGGGCTAAGGTGTCAGGCGGGAGATGGCGAAGATATGGATAAAACGGCTGGCAGCATTGTTTTTGTGATGGACATTAAACTTTATCTTATGCAAAAAATGCTGTCCGATCGTCAAAACAACCCTGATGAATGGCGAGTATTTTATTTTCCATTACTAACGAGTATGGATTATTTAAACCTCATGATATGGACGATCATTGTTCAGAAAACAACCCGCCGGTTGGCGGGTTGTTTGACTATGTCTGTTAGCGCGCCAGCCAACCGCCATCTACCGCCACGGTATAGCCGTTGATGTAATCGGATGCGCTGGAGGCGAGAAACACCACCGGCCCCATTAAATCGCTCGGTAGGCCCCAGCGGCCGGCCGGGATACGGTCGAGAATTTCCGCGCTGCGCTGTTCATCGGCGCGTAACTGCTGGGTATTGTTGGTTGCCATGTAGCCGGGGGCAATGGCGTTAACATTGATATTATGCTTTGCCCATTCGTTGGCCAGCAGGCGAGTTACGCCCATGACGCCGCTTTTCGAGGCGGTGTAGGACGGCACGCGGATCCCGCCCTGGAACGACAGCATGGAGGCAATATTGATGATCTTGCCGCCGTTACCCTGAGCGATGAAGTGCTTCGCCGCGGCCTGAGACATGAAAAAGACGCTTTTGATGTTCAGGTTCATCACGTCATCCCAGTCCTTCTCGCTGAATTCGATAGCATCCTGACGGCGGATTAGCCCCGCGTTATTGACCAGAATATCGATGTGGCCAAATTCCGCCACCGCGCGCTCAAGCAACTGCGGAATACCATCTATCTGCCGCAGGTCAGCGGTGAGGCTCAAAAAACGACGCCCCAGCGCGGTAACGCGCTCGATGGTTTCCGTCGGCTCAACGATATTAATACCGACGATATCGCAGCCCGCTTCCGCCAGCCCAACCGCCATGCCCTGGCCTAAACCGGTGTCGCAGCCGGTCACTACCGCGACTTTCCCCTGAAGAGAGAATGCATCAAGAATCATATCTGGTTCCTTTCTTTCACGGCCTGCTCACCACAGGCAAGGTTCTGAGGCTAAGAAGAACTCCTGGGGCATCCCCATCATAAAAATAAAACAGAGTTCCGTTTTGCTGATGGTCACATAGTAGACCGCTGAAAAATCATTTTCAACGACAATTAAAACAACGTTTCATTTTTTATGATTAAAAATGATAAAAACGCAAAACGGATCACATCGCCAGGAACTAGCAACCTGTACAAAAGCTATAAATACAGTGAGTTAGGTTATCTTTGGAAAATAACCGCGAAGAGAGAAAATCGGAGAGAAAAACGAAGAAAAGAAGATCGGCGAGGAAGTTGGACATCGCGCCGAAGACGGCGCGAGATCGTATTATGCGCGCTCCACCGCCAGCGCAACGCCCTGACCGCCGCCGATACACAGCGTCGCGAGCCCTTTACGCGCATCGCGCTTGATCATTTCATGTACCAGCGACACCAGAATACGGCAGCCGGACGCGCCAATCGGATGCCCCAGGGCGATAGCCCCGCCGTTAACGTTAACCCGCCGTTCATCCCACTCCAGCACTCTGCCAACGGAGATCGCCTGGGCGGCAAAAGCTTCATTAGCTTCGATTAAGTCAACCTCATCCAGCTGCCAGCCCGCGCGCTCAAGGCAGCGCCGGGTGGCATGTACCGGCGCGATACCCATTAGCGCCGGATCGACGCCGACGCTGGCGAAGGCGCGAATGCGCGCCAGAATCGGCAGCCCCAGCTCCTGGGCCTTTGATTCGCTCATCATCATTACCGCCGCCGCGCCATCGTTAATACTCGATGCATTACCCGCGGTCACCGACCCAAGCTGGTCGAAGGTGGGCATCAGGCTGGCTAACCCTTCAGCGCTGGCATCCATCCGCGGCTGCTCGTCGGTATCCACCAGCCGTTGACTGCCGTTATGCTCGGTGGCGACCGGCACGATTTCATCGCGAAACCGCCCGGAGTCTATCGCCCGCCGCGCTTTTTGCTGCGAGCTAAGCGCCCAGGCGTCCTGTAGTTCGCGGCTGATCCCATACTCCCGCGCCAGATTTTCCGCCGTCACGCCCATATGGTAATCATTGAAAGCGTCCCACAGCCCATCATGCACCAGGCTGTCGATAAGCTGGCTATTGCCCAGCTGCGCGCCGGTTCGGCTGTCGGTAAGCACATGCGGCGCGCGGCTCATGTTTTCCTGGCCGCCGGCGATCACTACATCCGCTTCGCCGCATTGGATGGCCTGAGTCGCCAGGTGCAGCGCTTTCAGCCCGGAGCCGCAAACGTCGTTGATGGTGATCGCCGAAACGGTATTCGGCAGCCCGCCGCGGATCGCCGACTGACGCGCCGGATTCTGCCCGGTGCCCGCGGTCAGCACCTGACCGAGGATCACTTCATCAATGCACTGCGGATCGATTCCGCTCCGCTCGACTAACGCCTTCACCACCACGCTGCCCAATTCCACCGCCGAGTGACGCGCCAGCGTTCCCTGAAAACAGCCGATAGGCGTACGCAACGCGCCGACGATCACGACATCTTTCATCCTTTACCTTCTGCGCAAAGAACCATCAATAGATGCCGTTATAGTAGAGAATTGTTATCAAAAAATTTCGCAATTGTTTAAAAAAAGTGAGGCGGTTCACAAAGTTCGCCGTCACGACTCGCGGCCTTGCCCTTCAAGATGTTGGCGCAGCCAGCTGCCCGCTTCCCCCAGCGGCGTACGCTTGTTCCATAGCAGATCCACCGAGATCGAGCGCGGCCAGCCGGCGATATTCAACGCTTTGAGCTTGCCGCTACCGGCGAACTCTTCCACCAGCGCGCAGGGCAAAATGCACCAGCCAAAGCCCTGCACCGCCATACTCAGCAGCAGCAAATAGTTGGGCGCCGACCATACCTGACCGCGCGAGGGATCCGGCGCGCTCTCAAGATAAGTGCTAAGCCGCAGTTCACGCCAGCCGTGCAGATCATCCCAGAAAACCCGCCCCTGACCGGCCAGCGGATGCCCCGGCGCAACATAAATCCCCATCGCCGTTTGCAACGGCAGGCGCATGCTGCCGATCTCCATCGGATAGCTGTCCCTGGCTTCGATAAGCCCCACCTGAGCGCGCTCTTTTTGCAGCAGATCTACCACGTCTTCATCTTCGCCAATCAGACATTCAAACTCGGTATGCGGAAAACGCCGATCGAACTGTTCCAGCAAATCCTCCAGTACGTCCGGGTGCAGGGTATCCGACAAGACGAAGGTCAGCCGCGGTTCGGTATTGCCGGATAACGAACTGGCGAGCTCATCCAGCCGCGAACTGGCGGCCAGTATTGCTTTCACATAGCCCAGCACCTGCTCGCCCTGCGCGGTTAGCGTCGGCTGGCGAGTGGAACGATCGAACAGAGTCAACCCCAGGTCGGTTTCAAGATTCGAAATCGCGGTACTGATGGTGGACTGGCTTTTACGCATCCGCCGGGCGGCGGCAGAGAACGAACCGCTGGCGGCGGCTTCTACAAAGGCGGTGAGAGCTTCGGGAGAATAGTGCATAACCTATCTACTTTATCGATGGAATCTATCTTTTGTTTATCACATTTTTCCATAAAATGCCGGGTAAATCTGGATGACAGAACTGACAAGAGGTATCCCAAAATGAAAACCAATCACCTGCAGCGTAAGACACTGCTGGAACGCGTACTCCACGCGGTGAGCTTTGAAGGTCTCGCCACGTTAATTCTGGCCCCCACCGCCGCCTGGCTAATGCAGCGATCGGTGGTCGAAATGGGCGGCTTGGCCATTTTGCTCGCCACCATGGCGATGGTCTGGAACCTGATCTATAACGCCACCTTCGACCGTCTGTGGCCGGTTTCACGCCTGGCGCGTACGCTGCGGGTGCGCGCGCTGCACGCCATCGGCTTTGAGTGCGGCTTTATCATCATCGGCGTCACCGTCGTCGCGCTGGTGCTTGGCGTGTCGCTGGTGCAGGCATTTATGCTGGAAATCGGCTTTATGCTGTTCTTCCTGCCCTACACCATGTTCTTTAACTGGGCGTGGGATACGCTGCGCGTGCGCGTCCTGAAGTATCGCCAGCCGCAGAGTCTGCCGAATAGTTAACGTTCTCGATCGCGCGGATCGCCTAACCCTTTGGCGATCCGCAGGTTTATTTATCGCCGAAAACTATCACCGCAAACGATTCATAAATGTGGTAAATTGCACTCCTTTTTTTGGGTTATACGGTTGATAAATTCGCATAATGTCTAAAATTTGGTCTAAAGAAGAAACTCTATGGAGTTTTGCTCTATATGGCACTGCCGTAGGCGCCGGCACCCTATTCCTGCCGATTCAACTCGGTTCGGCCGGCGCCATCGTGCTGTTCCTTACCGCTTTGGTTGCCTGGCCGTTAACCTACTGGCCGCACAAAGCGCTGTGTCAATTCATCCTGTCGGCCAAAGTGGCGGCCGGTGAAGGGATCACCGGCGCGGTCAATCATTACTACGGCAAAAAAGTCGGCAATCTGATCACCAGCCTGTACTTTCTCGCCTTCTTCGTAGTGATCCTGATCTACGCCGTGGCAATCACTAATTCGCTGGCTGAACAACTGGCGAGACACGTGGCGATGACTCCTGGCGTACGCGCTCTGCTGAGCCTCGCCGTGGTGCTGGTACTGAATCTGATCTTCCTGATGGGGCGTCATATGACCATCAAAGTGATGGGATTCCTCGTCTTCCCGCTGATTGGCTGTTTCCTGTTCCTCTCCATCTACCTGATTGGCAGCTGGCAACCGGAACATCTCACCAGCCAGATGCAGCTGAACGCAAAGACCTGGCACCAAATCTGGATCTCGATTCCCGTGATGGTTTTCGCTTTTAGCCATACGCCGATTATTTCGACCTTCGCTATCGATCAGCAGGAGAAATATGGTGAGCTGGCCATGGGTAAATGCAAAAAAATCATGAAGGTGGCCTACACCATCATCTGCGCCAGCGTGCTGTTTTTTGTCTTCAGTTGCCTGCTGTCCATTCCGCTGCCGTACATCGAAGCCGCGCGTAATGAAGGGGTGACGATTCTCTCTGCGCTCTCCATGGCGCCGGGCGCGCCGGGCTGGCTTGCAGTGACCGGCATTATCGTCGCGGTGGTCGCGATGTCGAAATCGTTCCTCGGCACCTATTTTGGGGTGATCGAAGGCGCCAGCGAAATCGTTAAAACCTCGCTCGGCCAGCTCGGCATTCGTAAGAGCCGCGCCTTTAACCGCGCCATGTCGATTATGCTGGTCTCGGCGCTGACCTTTATCGTCTGCTTTATCAATCCGAACGCCATCTCGATGATTTACGCCATCAGCGGCCCGCTTATCGCCATGATTCTGTTCATCATGCCGACGTTGTCGACGTATATCATTCCGGCGCTCAAGCCCTACCGTTCGCTGGGTAATCTCATTACCTTAATCGTCGGCCTGCTCTGCGTCTCGGTGATGTTCTTCAGTTAAATCGCTCTCGCGGCGACGCCTTCAGCGTCGCCGCACGTTCTGCCAACATTCTCGCCCATCGCTTCTCCCTGACGGGATTACACTTACTCCTTGCCTATCATCGGAGGGAGTCATTATGTCCAGCGTAACATTATCCGGGGTCATGACCTTAGGCGACCGTCAGGTTTACCGGCTTGGATACGGCGCCATGCAGCTCGCCGGCCCCGGCGTGTTCGGGCCGCCAAAAGATCCCGACGCCGCCATTCGCGTTCTGCAAGAAGCCGTCGCCGCCGGGGTGAATCATATCGATACCTCAGATTTCTACGGCCCGCATATCACCAATCAGCTAATTCGTCAGGCGCTGCATCCCTATAGCGACGACTTGTGTATCGTCACCAAGGTCAGCGCCCGCCGCGATGAGAAAGGCAATTGGCTACCAGCGATGTCGCCGGCGGAACTCACCCAGGCCGTCGAAGATAACCTGCGTAACCTCGGCCTGGAGAGGCTGGAGGTGGTCAATCTGCGCAGCATGCTCGGCACCCACGGCCCGGTGGAGGGTTCGCTGGAGGAACCGCTAACGACCTTACTGGAACTAAAAGCCCGCGGTCTGATACGTCACATCGGTCTGAGTAACGTCACCGCCAGACAGGTTGCCAATGCGCAGAAGCTGACGCCCATCGTCTGCGTGCAAAACCAGTACAACATCGCTAACCGCGGTGACGACGCGTTAATCGACGCGCTGGCGCAGCAAAACATCGCCTACGTGCCGTTCTTCCCGCTGGGCGGTTTTACGCCGCTACAGGCGCAAGAGCTTAACGAGGTTGCCGCCATGCTCGACGCCACGCCGATGCAGGTGGCGCTGGCGTGGTTACTGCAGCGCTCGCCGAATATTTTGCTGATTCCGGGCACCTCATCGGTGGCGCATTTACGGGAAAATCTCGCCGCTGCAACGCTTACCCTCCCCGCCGGAGCACTGGCGAAGCTGGATAGCATCAGCGGTTGATGGCGTCAACTCCCCCCTTTACGGCGTTTGCCGTGAAGGGCTATCCCCTTAATATTAAGCTGGAATTAGGCCATCTCTGCTGGCACTATATATCCTACAAATCGGGTTATGCTGATTCCTCGTCGAGGAAATAACCTTATAAATTGCATTGAGTTACGTTATTTCTTAGGCCTCCTAATTGGGAGGCTGTTGTCGTTTGTATTGTTCCATGGTTTTTGTTAACACTCTTGATTACAGGAAAAAACAATATCGGCTTCGACGTTTATACAAATCAATTTGGCTACAAAGATAGTCAATATCATCGAACGTTCACAAAAACATCTGGTTAACATAATCAGTATGTCGCTATTGCTGTAAAAAAAATTAACTATGCACAGTAACGATTCAACAAGGATTACCCATGATAGAGGGAACGATAAAAACCAGTAAGTATGAAATCATTGCTATTTTCAGAGAGGAACAGAGAAAGCAAACAGAGATAGAAATTTTCTTTAATAACAAAAGCATCAGTACTCAGATTGCGCGTGTAGATTTTGCCGAATTCCATATCCAGAGCGATAGCAAAATCCCTGCGGGGAATAAATTCAAATTTATTCTGCATAGTGATTCAGGAAAGATCGAGTTCACCTCCCAGCGGCAGAAGAATTCCGCTGGCGGCGCGGAGAATAGCAATAAGGTGGCATTTGCGTTACCGGAATGCATCCAGGTTGTACAAAGACGACGAGATCCGCGATTTCGTTTACGCGATGAGAATGATTTCTTTTGTCATGGGCGCCATAAAAATGGCGAAAACTATGCTTTTGATATCAAAGATATTTCAGATGGTGGCTGCGCGCTGATTGCGCAAAGTCCAAATCTGAAATTCCTTGCCAACAACTCAACGCTGAAAAACGCCATTCTGTCTCTGGCTGAATATGGCGAAATCACCGTTGATCTGATTATCAAGAACGTGGCGATGGTCACGCTGGATAGCGAAGAAAAGAGTCCGGAAAACTACTATCAGATTTCCTGCCAGTTTAAGTTCCGCCGCAGCGATGACAGGAAGAAAATAGAAAAAACGCTGATCGATTTGATTCTGGAAGCCAAGCGTAAGAAGAGAGTTTAATGCCCTTGAACAATATCTTGCTGTACACTGACGACAATATCATTGGCCAATCTATTCATGATTATCTGAGCGATATTCACCAGGATATCACCCAGGCCAGTTATCAGGACATCGTGCAAGGGGGCGTCGCGCCCCTGGCTGAGACGGTGATCTTCAATATGATCCACAAGGATATATCCGCCGCCGATACGGTCGTATTACTCAACAAACTGCGCTTTCATTTCTCGCGCTGTACACTGTTGGTATTGATGGTAAAAAGCGATATCGCCAATCTGTGCCGGGAATTAATCGATCTGGAAAACCTGTTAATCCTGACGGAAAAATCTTCTTTAGACGCATTTTCGGCAATTACCAGAACGCAGGATGAAACTCCACAGACCCGGTATTTGCGCACGCAGCGAAAGCTGACCGCCAGAGAGCTGCAGGTACTGGAACTTATTATCGCCTGCAATAACAACAAGCGAATTGCCTCGCTGCTGAATATCGATCATAAGACGGTACACAGCCACCGCATTCACATTATGAAAAAGCTGGGAATGAATAGCTCGCAGGTGATGCATAAGCAAATCGTCAATATGAATCACTGCTGAACGGCTATCCTGCCGCCGGGTCTACAGCGCCAGGCCAAAGTGCTGACGCAGCGCTCGCTTCCCAGGCTCGCTGATTGTCACTTCGCGATAGCCCGGGACCGGCATAAACCAACCTTTTTGCACGCCCCACTGCAGCAGGGCAGCGCCCGCGGCACCGCCCAGATGAAAACGGCGCTCGCTCCAGTCGAGGCAGGCGCAGCATACTTTGCGGCGGGATCCGCTATCGCACGTAATACCTAAGCGGGCGAAATGCGCCTCCCCCGCCGCGGTAAGCGCGGTGCCATTTGCCGTGAGCCACGCTTGCTGCTGCAGAAAATCATAGATGGCGACGGCCACTTCACCCGCCAGATGATCGTAGCAGGTACGCGCCATACGCAGCGTTCCCGGCGTTCGCGTGGTCAGCGGCACTGCGCTTTTGCCCGCCATGGTCATCATATTTTCCAGCAATCCGGCGACATCGCCGCCCGCCAGCCGATAGTAGCGATGCCGCCCTTGCGCCAGGCAGATCAGTAAGCGACTGTTGACCAGACGGCTAAGGTGAGCGCTGGCGGTCGACGGCGAAATATCCGCCGCGCCGGAGAGCTCAGTCGCCGTCCATGCCCGGCCATCCATTAACGCGCAGAGTATTTTCACTCGTGAAGGGTCAGCCATCGCCGAGGCAACCGCCGCCATCGCGACGGCCAGCGCTTCGTCATCATCAATGACAACCGCAGGGTGCAACATACTGCCTCCGCTTAATATTGGTTACGCAGAATGCGAACTCTGCATTTGGTATTCACGCAACACCTGCGCCACGCGAATCTGATAATCAGCAAAGATAGACTCCCGCCCTTCCCGCTGCGCCGCCTGATGACAAATATTGCGCTTCCAGGCTGCAACCGCCTGTTCGTCCCGCCACCACGACAGCGACAAAATCTTTCCCGGCGCACTGAGGCTTTGAAAACGCTCGATGGCGATAAAGCCGTCGATGGTTTCCAGCAGCGGTTTCAACTGCGCCGCCAGCGCGAGGTATCGTTCTTGCTGCGCTGGCGTGACCTGTGCTTCAAAGAGTACCGCAATCATGGTTTTTTCCTCCAGCAATGAATGAAGCCGCACTGTAGCGCGCCGATGGTTAGCAATGCTTCGCCAGCGGGCGAAGTATCGCGGTCACAACAAGCCAAAAAACCACCAAACCATTCACACAATCAATGCCAGGAGAAATTCTGTTGAGGCATAAACGCGGGTCAACGGAAATTAGCACTCTCGAAGATGAGATATAACATTCTGTTTTCACAGTTTTTTTCAATAAAAACCCCATTTACAGTCATCAAACCGTCATAAAAATGTGATCTAAATCGCACTTTTTGCAACGTACGTTATAGTTAGCAGGCTTATTATAAACCCATCGAAAGCACAACGCTTTCCACCATAAAAGTTAAAAGGATAAACACCATGAAAAACGTAAAATTACTTGCTGCTGCTGGTATGCTGTCTCTGGTTTCTTTCGCAAGCTTCGCGGCTCACCCGGTGAGCGTGACCTCTGATACCCTGGACAACGCAGAAGCAAAAATCGCTGCTATCGCTAAAGATCAGGGCGCCTCTTACCACATTACCGAAGCCTATACCGGTAATCAGGTACACATGACGGCGGAACTGTCTAAATAACCGAATGGTCGCAGAGGGAGCTGCCGGACAGGTCGTCTCAGGACGGCTGGTCTGGCTCCCGCCACGTAAAAAAACACGGCAATGTCGAGCCCCTTTATGGGGCTTTTTCACGTCAACGTTTCGCCAGCGCGCGCTGAATAGAGAGCACACTCGCCAGTACCACAATAAGGCCCGCCAGCGCCATCCCCTCAATTTTCTGCCCGAGAAAGATCCATCCCAGCAGCACCGCCGTCACCGGACTTAGCAGGCTCATTGCCGATACCGCCACCGGCGACAATCGTCTGATACCGCGGAACCATAAACCATAGGCCAACATCGCCCCGGCCACACACAGCCAGACATAACCTGCCGCCTGTAATGGGGTGATATTGTGCAACGGCGGGTCCACCAGCAGCGCGATGGGCAGTAACACGATCCCGCCTATCAACAATTGCCAGCCGGTCATCGCTACAACCGGCAACGATAGCGCCCAGCGCCGCGACAGCCAGGTGCCCAGCGCCATACTGACGGCGCCAAGAAAAGCGGCGCCGATACCTAACGAATCCAGCACCGTGCGCGGAGAAAGCAGCAACATCGCCATACCGATGATCCCGGCGCAGGCGGAAACCACCGCCAGCCACGGCGAACGCTGGCGATCCACGCACCAGGCCAGCAGCATCACCAGCAGCGGCTGAATCGCGCCGATCACCGCCGCCAGCCCGCCGGGCAAGCGGTAGGCGGCGATAAACAGCAGCGCCTGAAAGGCGCCGATATTTAATATTCCGGTAATGATCAGCTTCCACCACTCACCGCGCTGCGGAAACTGGCGGCTCCACAGTAACAACGCAATCCCGGCGGGCAACACGCGCAACAGCGCGGCGATAAAAGGACGGTCCGGCGGCAAGAATTGCGAAGTGACGATATAAGTGGTTCCCCAGATGGCGGGAGCCAGCGCGGTCAGCAGCAGATCGACCGCCAGATGACGAGTAAAAAAGGCCATGATTTTATCTTCATATCAAGTTAAATTGTGCAGCAAGTATGTATCGATAAATATCTTGATATCAAGACAAGTGAGCACGCATGGACAAATTACCGCCAACGGATGCCGTTGACCGCATTCTCGCCCAATGGCAGCGCGAGCGCCCGGATCTGGATTGCAGCCCAATGGGGCCGATTGGCCGCCTCAAGCGCTGCGCCATGCTGCTGGAGCCGCGGGTGGAGGCGGCGTTTGTTAAACATGGGCTGGTACGTTGGGAGTTCGACATGCTGGCGACGCTGCGCCGCGCCGGCGAGCCATTCGTGCTGTCGCCGACCCAGCTCTTTTCGACACTGATGATTACCTCCGGCACGATGACCCATCGCCTCAAGGCGCTGGAAAAACGAGGGTTGATTACCCGCTTAGCAAATCCTCAGGATGCCCGCAGCATGCTGGTCGCGTTAACGCCAGAGGGACGAGCGCTGATCGATGAGGCGGTTGCCACCCACGTGGCGAATGAGCAGCAACTGCTGGCGGGGCTTTCCGCCCCCCAACTCCAGCAGTTAGACGAGGCGCTACGGGTATTTATGCGTCTGCTGGAGAATGAGTGACCTCCGGCGACAGGCGGTTGCTACGATGAACAACGCGCGGCTAACAAAGAGGCCATCCTCCCGGCATCATAGCGCATGGTTTTCGCAGTACTGCGTTTTGCAATAACCGCTAAATGCGCATACCATCTGCACATTCTATCGTCGTCAGGCAAGGAGATGCTTGTGGATAAGACTCACTCTTCGACCCCGCCAGAGAGCCACGAAAGCCGCTTTCATAAAGAAGAGTTCCCCTTCTTCTGGGTGGTTAACGTTTACGCCCGTTATACCCAATTAATGGAAATCGAGCTCAAAAAAATCGACATCGACCTTTCCCGCTTCCGCGTACTGATGTTGGTGCACCAATACCACCGCGCCAGTATTTCGCGGATCACCGAATATGCCGTTAGTAAGATGCCGACGGTGACCAAAATTGTTGGCCGTCTGCGCGATGATGGCCTGCTCACGACCCACGTTAGCGTCAGCGATGGCCGGGTCACCGAAGCGGAACTCACCGCCGCCGGTGAAGCCAAGGTTGCCGAAGCCCGGGCATTAGCGGAAACCGTGTTTGCTAAAGCCTTCAAGGGCGTCACCCCGGCGCAGGAAAAAAAGATGAATCAGGTGCTGGCGCTCATTCTGCACAACCTCGATGACTGATCCTCTGCGAAAATAACCATTTACTATAAATGGTTATTCATTTTGTTTTGCCCTCCCCTGCGTTTTTCGCACACTTTTTTATCATTTTTTTAACTTATATTTTTCATTTATTTTTGTGACGACCTTCAAGAGATTAAAATTTAAACACCAATGTTTAATGATTTAAATCAATGAGTTAAAAAACAACCTCTCTTTCATAGCATCATCTTATCGTCAATTACGATGTAAAAAACAGGTGACAAATTACTTGAAATTTCAAGTTTTACTGACAAGATTACCTCAAACGCCAGCGGGTCGTTTTTTAGTCATTTCGCGCGGTAATTATCCCCTCACGGAGATGTGAAACATGGTTACTGAACATCGTACAGAGGCAGAAAAAGCAGAATCCGGGTTTATCTCGCGCTTCACCCTTGGCGAAGGCGAGCTGACGTTTGCGGTTAAAGACAGTCTCGATATTGCCGGTTTTCCGACCCGCGCCGGCAGCCCGGTATTGCAGGATGCGCCGCCTGCCGTTCGCCATGCCGCCGTAGTCGAGGCGCTGCTGGATAACGGCTGCCAGCTGCGCGGCAAAACCACCCTGCACGAGCTGGCCTTTGGCGTCACCGGCATCAACCCGCATAGCGGTACGCCGCGCAATCCGCATTATCCGCAGTTAATCCCCGGCGGTTCGTCCAGCGGCTCCGCCGCCGTGGTCGCGGCCGGTGAAGTCGACTTCGCCGTCGGCACCGATACCGGCGGCTCGGTGCGAATGCCCGCGGCCTGCTGCGGCGTGGCTGGCCTGAAGCCGAGCTTTGGCCGTCTGAGCCGCGCTGGCGTCATGCCGACGGAAAGTTCGCTCGACTGCGTCGGCCTGTTCGCCCGCGATATCGCCACATTGCGTCAGGCGCTGGCAAAAGCGCTGGGGGAATCAGCGCCTCCTGCGCGCCGGGACGCCCCCGCGATAAGTTATCTGGCGGGCACGGCAACGCCGGAAATTGAGCAACTGATCGTCTCACGTCTGCAGCAGGCGGGGCTGGCATGGACTCGCGCTGAACTACCGGGGTTCAACGAAGCGCATCAGGCCGGGCTTACGGTGATAAGCCAGGAAAACTGGCTGGCGTTTCACAGCATCATCAACGCGCCGAACCTGGCGCCGGATGTCGCCCGGCGGATCCGCGCCGGCGCGGAGATTGGCCCTCAGCAACGGCAGGCTGCGGAAAGCGTGCGTCAGCAATTTAGCGCCGCGGTGGATGCCCAACTGGCGAAAACCCCGCTGATTCTGCTGCCGACCCTGCCGGAATGCCCGCCAACGCTGGAAGAAGCGGCGGATCCGCTCAAGGTGGTCAACCTGACTCGCCTGGTGCGCCCATTTAATTTAAGCGGCCACCCGGCCCTGAGCCTTCCGCTTGGCGAAATTAATCATCGCCCGGTGGCTCTGCAATTAGTCGCCAATAAAAATAAAGAGTTTGATTTACTTAATTACGCTGAGTATTTGCTGGAAAAATTAAAATAATAAAACCGTACTTTCATTAACTGGAAGAGGCTAAATCGCATGTTAAACCCCTCTGCAACTTCGCGTGCGGAAAAGACCCTGCACGCCACGACAATAGAGTTTGCCGAATTACTCGCAGATATTAAAAAGCGCAGCGAGGAGTTCGAGCAGCAGAAATATATCCCAGCGGATATTATTTCCCGCTTTAAAAAGATCGGTGTTTATCGCGCGCTTGTGCCAAAACGCTACGGCGGCGATGAAATATCACCTGCGGAGTTTTGTCAGTTAATTGAAACGCTCTCAACAGCGGACGGATCCGCCGGCTGGGTGGCGAGTTTCGGCATGAATCCGTTTTATCTTGGCGGCCTACCGCCGAGCAGTCTCGATGAGCTTTACCGCCACGGGCCGGATATTGTCTTTGCCGGCGGGATCTTCCCGCCGCAAAAAGCGACGACTCAGGATGGCGGCTACCGCGTCAGCGGGCGCTGGAGCTTCGCCAGCGGCTGCAGCGGCGCCGAACTTATCGGCGTGGGTATTCTGACCGATGACGGCAGCGATCGTCCGCTGCCGCGCATCGCGGTACTACCCGCCGGGGAGTTCACCATCGATCCGGTCTGGAATACGGTCGGCCTCTCCGGTACCGGCAGCCATGACGTAGTGCTGAATAATGCCTTCGTGCCGCAGGAGTGGACCTTTATTCGCGGCGGCGAACTTAACCTCGAAGGCCCTCTGTATCGCTATCCGGTACTGTCGCTGGCCACTCAGGTGCTGTCGGTGGTCGCGCTGGGTATCGCCCGCGCGGCGTTATCAGAAATTTACGCCATTGCCGAACGCCAGAGCTCGGTCACCGGCGCGCCGTGCCTGGCGGATCGCCAATTCGCGCAGATGGAAATCGCTCACTGCGAAGCGGATCTGCGTTCGGCGCGCTGCTGGTTCTACGACGCCATCGACGATGTCTGGCAAGCGATTCTGCGCGGCGATGAACCGGGAGAAGAGCGGATTAACGCCATGCGCCTCTCTTCCACCCACATTACCCGCGTCTCTGCTTCGGTTACCACCCGCGCGCTGAAACTGGCCGGGATGCCGGGCATATCGATGCGCAGCCCGCTTCAGCGCTATGCCCGCGACTCCATGGTCATCACCCAGCACGCCTTTATGGGCGAGCTGACATACATCAACGCCGGCAATATGTTCTTCGGCCACTCGCCGCAGCCAGGCTATTTATGAGTTATACGGAGCCGGCAATGAATGAAGAAATGCTGCAACGCCTGGAAAAGCTGGAAGCCGTAGTGCAAATCCGAAACGCCATCAGCCAGTATATGCATCTCTGTGATGACCTGACGCATCCGGATACCGCCCGGCAAATTGGCGCGCTATTTAGCGAAACGGCTATTTGGGAAGGTATCGGCAAATTATATCAACACAAGCTCGGGCGCCACTGCGGCAGAGCGGCGATCGTCGGGATGATGAACGCTTATATTAGCGAGCCGTCACACTTCGCCATCAACGTACATTATTTAACGGCCGAGCATATTCGCGTCGACGAAAATAACCGCGCGGTCGGCCGCTGGAAAATGCTGCAAGCTTCAACGTTTCGCCGCGGCGGCTCGCATTTAAATAGCGCGGAGCTCGTCATTGAATTTATTAAACAAGATCAACAGTGGTTAATTCATCATTTTACCACCCGTAATTTATTTAGCCGCCCGGTAGATGACTGGCATTCGCTCGCCGATTTACCGGTGCCTGATGATCATTAAAAGAGATATGTGGAGAGTGACAATGTCTGAATGTATTCCGGTAAAAAATATCGATACCAGCCATACCGCCGAAACGCTGGCGGCACTGGTGCAAAGCGACCGGGTCCATACCTGTCTCTATACTTCCGAGGAAATTTTCGACCTCGAAATCGACAACATTTTTAACCGTACCTGGGTATGGGTCGCCCACGAGAGCGAAATCCCTGACGCCGGCAGCTATAAATCCTCGATGGTGGGTACCCAGCCGGTGATCGTCGTGCGCGATCGCAAAGGCAATATCAACGTGCTGCTCAACCGCTGCCGCCACCGCGCCGCCACCGTCTGCGAACATCGCAGCGGGAAAACGAACGGTTTTACCTGCCCGTATCACGGCTGGGGCTATGGCCTCGACGGCGCGCTGCGCGGGGTGCCGCATCCGGAGAGCTACGGCGATACGCTGAACAAATCTGAGCTCGGCATGGTGCGCCTGCGCGTTGAAAGCTACGCCGGAATGATTTTCGCCAGCTTCAACCACGACATAGAGCCACTGACCGACTTCCTCGGCCCGGCGATGAAATGGATGGATCTGTTCATGAAACAGGGGGCTGGCTACGCGCTGCAGGCCACCACCGCGCACCGTTTTCGCTTTCCCGGCAACTGGAAAATCCAGCTGGAAAATACCACCGACGGCTATCACTTCCCGATCGTTCATAAGTCGTTTTTAAGCTCGGTCGATAAACAGACCGAAGAGATGCTCAACTTCGTCGACGGCAAAGGTTTCGTGGAAGATCTCGGCAATGGCCACAGCGTGATGGTGATGATCCCCGAGCTTATCGATCTGGAAGCCAATCTCGATGCGCCAATCCCGGAGCGCTTTAGCGAGCTGGCCCAGGCCCTGCGCGAAGAAGGCCACGACGAGCAGCAGGTGCGGCGCATCGTACGCGCGGTCGGCGGCAGCGGTTTTAACCTTAACCTGTTCCCCAATGTCGCCTGTTCAATGGCCTTCTTCCGCGTGCTGCAGCCGATATCGGTAAAAGAGACGGAAATTCATCACATGGTGCTGACCATGAAAGATGGCCCGGCGATCGCCAACCAGGCGCGCCTGCGGCTGCACGAACACTTCCAGGGGCCGATGGGCTTCGGCACCCCCGATGATTCAGAGGCCTGGGAGCGGGTGCAGCGCGGCGGCGGCGCGGGCGACGATCTGTGGATCATGCTCAACCGCGGCCTGCCCGGCGAAGTCCGCACCGCCGACGGCCTGCGCAGCGACGTCAGCGCCGAAACCGGCATGCGCGCCGCCTATCAACAATGGAAAAAGTACATGACCGCTGATAACCGGGGGCAATAATGAACACATCACCTATCCTCAACGCCGCCATTCAGTTTATTAACCTGGAAGCGGACCTGCTCGATCAAGGCGAATTCCGTGAATGGCTGGCGCTGTGGCGCGCTGAGGGAATTTACATCATTCCCATCGATCAGCAGACCACCGATTTCGCCAACGTGCTCAACTACGCCTACGACAACCACGAGATGCGGGAAAAACGCGTGCAGCGTTTATACAGCGGCGAATCGATCTCCACCACCCCGCGCGCGCGCACTATCCGCATGAGCGGCCGTTATCGCCTGCTCAGCGCCAGCGATGAGGTCGTCGAAGTACGCTGCGCCCAATTCCTTTACGAGTACCGCAAGGGCAATGAACAGCACTACGCCGCTGACGTCACCTGGACGCTGGCGCCGGAGGGCGACAGTTTCCGCATCCTGCAAAAGGTCGTACGCCTGATTAACGGCGACGATTACCTGCATAGCATTGGCTACATCCTGTGAGGACTTTATGACACGTAGCGTACTTATTACCGGCGCGGCCAACGGCCTCGGGCTGGTTATCAGCCGCCATCTCTGGCAACAGGGCTATCAGGTGGCGATGGCCGACCTCAATCTCGATACGGTCACCCGCAGCGCCCAGGAGATCGATCCCAGCCAGCAGCGGCTGCTGCCGCTGGCGCTGGATATTCGCCAGCCGCAACAGTTCAGCGACGCGCTGGCGCAGCTCCGCGCACGTTTCGGCGAACTCGACGTACTGGTCAACAACGCCGCCTTAACCCTGACCACGCCGATCATGGAGATCGACGTAGAAGAATTCGATCGCGTCACCAGTACCAACCTGCGCGGTACCTTCGTCGGCTGCCAGGCTATCGGCCGCTATTTCAGCCAGCGCCAGCAGGGCAGCATTATTAACCTCGCGTCGCTGGCCGGGCAAAACGGCGGTACCGCCTCCGGCGCCCACTATGCAGCCTCCAAGGGCGGCATTATTACGCTGACCAAAGTCTTCGCCCGCGCCCTGAGCAACGCCGGGGTGAGCGTCAACGCAATTGCGCCGGGGCCGCTGGATCTACCTTCCGTTCGCGCCGCGGTGCCGGAAGAGAAAATGCCGGCGCTGCTGGAGATGATCCCGATGAAGCGGCTTGGCGATCCGCTGCTGGTCGCCCGCGCGGTAGAACTGCTGGCGGCGCCCTCCGCCACCTTTATCACCGGCGCGACCTGGGATATCAACGGCGGCATTTATATGCGTTAAGCCCTTCGCGGGTGGAGAAAAACTATGGCTGAAACATTGACGGTACGCGTCATAGAACGCGAAATTCAGGGAGCCGAGGTGGTAGTCCTGACGCTGGCCTCGCCGGACGGCGCTCCTCTGCCCTCGTTTAGCGCCGGGGCGCATATCGATTTGCATCTTGGCGATGGCATCGTGCGCCAGTATTCGCTGTGCGGCAGCGCCCATCACCCGCAGCGCTATCGGTTAGGGATCCTCAAGGATCGCGCCTCGCGCGGCGGTTCGCTGGCGGCGCACGCTTTACAGCCCGGCGACGAGGTGCAAATTAGCCACCCGCGCAACCTGTTCGCGCTGGAGATGTCGGCGCCTCATAGCATTCTGATCGGCGGCGGCATTGGCATCACGCCGATGCTGGCGATGGCCGATACGCTATTTCGCGCCGGGAAATCCTTTGAAGTGCATTACTGCGGCCACAGCCGTGAGGGAATGGCGTTTCTGGCCGAACTGGCGGATTGCCACTTTAGCGCTCAGGTTCAGCTGCATATCAGCGATGAAAACGGCAGGATCCGCCCTCAGGAACTCCTGATGCCTCACGCCGCCGCCGGCCACCTGTACGTTTGCGGCCCGGAAGGTTTTATGGCGTGGATTAACGAAACGGCTCAGGGGTGCGGTTTCAGCGCGGATCGGCTGCATCAGGAGTATTTCAACCGCGAGGTAGAAACCAGCGGCGGCAGCTTTGAGGTTGCGGTTCCAGAACTCAATCTGAGCGTCACCGTCGGTGAAAACGAGACCATCGTCGCCGCGCTGCAAAAGGCCGGCATCAAAGTCAAAGTCTCCTGCCAACAGGGCGTCTGCGGCACCTGCCTCGCCAACGTTTGCAGCGGCGAACCTGACCACCGCGACGAGTATTTAACCGAAGAAGAACGCGAAGATAACGACCAGATCCTGCTGTGCTGTTCGCGGGCCAAAACCCCGCGGCTGGTTATTGAAGGCTTCGAATACGTCAAACTGAAATAACGGGTATTACTATGAACCTGACATCTGATTTTCGTAATGCCATGGCGCAACTGGGCAGCGCGATCACCATCATTACCACCGATGGCCCGGCGGGCCGCTTCGGCTTTACCGCCTCGGCGGTGTGTAGCGTGACGGATTCGCCGCCGACGCTGCTGGTATGCATGAACCGCTCGTCCTTCGCACACGGCAAATTCCAGCACAACGGCGTGCTGTGCGTTAACGTGCTCTCCGGACAGCATCAGCAATTGTCCGGGATTTTCGCCAACGGCCAAATCCGCTCTGAAGAACGCTTCCTGCACGACGAATGGCTGGCGCTGGAGACCGGTTCGCCGGCGCTGGCTTCCGCCGTGGCGAACTGCGACTGCATCATTGCCGACAGCCATGAAGTGGGCAGCCACAGCGTATTTTATTGCGAGGTCAAACAGATCCGCTTCGGCAACCCCAGCGACGGGCTGGTCTGGTTTAATCGCCAGTTCCATACCCTTAGCATGGCGTCGTGCCGTTAAGTTTCATCATAACCATAAAAACCCTGCCGACCCATCGCCCGGCGCCAGCAGGCGCCGCCTGATTCACCTGCACTGGAGTTAACCTTATGTCTGGAGCTGTGAGCGGTACAACGGTCCCCCCGGCGCAACCTATGCGCAAATTAATCATCGGGTCTTTTCTCGGCAACTCGCTGGAATGGTACGATTTTTTCCTGTATGGCACCGCGGCGGCGCTGGTCTTCGGGCCGCTGTTTTTCCCGGCCACGAATGACCCGCTGCTCGGTTCATTTTTAGCCTTTTCCGGCTTCGCTATCGGCTTTATCGCCCGCCCCCTCGGCGGCGTGATATTCGGCCATCTCGGCGATCGCTACAGTCGCAAAATGACGCTTATCATCACCCTGACGCTGATGGGCGCCAGTACGTTCTTAATTGGTCTGCTGCCAACCTACGCCCATATCGGCGTATTGGCGCCAATCGCCTTGATTACGCTGCGCTTTGTGCAGGGCGTGGCTTCCGGCGGCGAATGGGGCGGCGGGGTGTTGATGCTGAGCGAAAACGCGCCGGAAAGCCAGAAAGGGTACTACACCGCCTGGAGCCAGGTGGGGGTCTGCGGCGGGTTTGTTCTTTCTTCGCTGGCATTCTATCTGGTGCAGCTGCTGCCGCAGGAAGAGGTGATGTCGTGGGCGTGGCGTATTCCGTTTTTGCTCAGCCTGTTTATCTTTCTGGTGGGCGTCTATATTCGCCGTAACATCCAGGAAAACGCGGAATTCGTGGCGCGCAAAGCAGAAAACGACAGCAAAAATGAGGCCCATCATTTACCGGTGCTCAGCGCCTTCAAAAATCATCCACGAGCGATATTACAGGCTATCGGCCTGCGGCTGGCGGAAAACGGCGCGGTGTATATCTTCTTCACGTTTTCAGTGGTCTATTGCAAACATATCGGCATCGACACCCGCGACCTGATCGCGGCGGTTACCATCGCCATGACGGTGGAGATCGCCACGATTCTCGGCTGGGGATGGCTTTCCGATCGCATTGGTCGTAAGCGGCTTTACTACATCGGCGTGATAGGCATGGCGCTGGTCGCCTTCCCCTTCTTCTGGCTGCTGAATATGCACACCTTCCCGGCGATGCTGCTCGCCATGCTGTTGGCATTGCCATTGTGCCATGGCGCGATGATTGCCGCGCAGCCGTGTCTGATGGTGGATTTGTTTCCGGTGGAGGTACGCTACACCGGGCTGGCGCTGGGGCATGAGATTGGGGCGGTGATTTCCGGTGGTATTAGCCCGATGCTGGCGGTAGCCTTTTTAATGATGTGGGATAGCTATATCCCCATTGCGCTGATGCTGCTGGCCTTTGCGCTACTGGCGCTGGTGGCGCTGATAAGTATTCGCCAGCCGCAGCCGCGACCTGAAGCGGTCGCGACCACCTAACCCAGGCATGCCGCGCGTAAAGGAAGGCGCGCGGCGCGGACGGCTAGTTATTGTTGATGACGATAATAACCCGGCTTTTAATCGTGCCGCCGCGGATATTCTCGCCATATTTCATCGGCTTGATTTGCAGATAGATCGGGTTGCTATCGCCATGTCGGGCATCCTCACTGGAGTGGTAGAGGAAACCGCTACCGTACTGGAGTTCCCCGCCCTGACTATCGAGCAGATGAAAACCGACTTCGCCGGCGCCGGTGGCGGCATCCTGATCGTCATTCTTCAATATTTTGCTGGTGCCGGCAAAGCCGGAGGCGGCGACAAAGTAGTAATCAATTTTACCCGGCGTCAGTTCGAATACCGCCGACTCGTCCCGGCTACAGTCGATATCAACGCGTTCCAGGCGATATTGCGCTTTGTCTTCTTTAATATCGAAGTAGCTGTAATCGCCCATATTAATGAAGCGGTTCGGGACGTTAAAACCACAGGTCATGATATTTACCTGCAGGGTGACGTTAAAGGTGTAATTGATGTTAACGTTATGACATTCATTATTCTTACAATATTTCAAAACTATACCGTAACGCATCTGGAAAGGTACTCCGGGAGTAACACGCTGCCCGTTAGCGCTACCTTCTTTAATCTCATAGCGTATGCCGACCAAACTATTAAACATATCTGCCAAATTATATACTTGGTTTTCAACAATTTTTCCGTTTCCCAACGATTCCATTTTTGTCTGGTCGAAGGAGAAATTAATCTCATAGATCTTACTGCCTACCTCAACATAGTAGGAGGTTTGTGGTGGCGATTGCAGACTGACCGAGACCGTAATATTTGAGTTACTGGGGCAGCGAAAGCTGAATGCGTTAGCCTGAAGTGAACTATCACGTAAATTGAGCTCCCCGTTGGCGGCCAGCGGTTTAAAAGTGTAGTTGCCGCTAGCCTCAATCGACGCCGGAGGGATGCTCGGCGTTAATTCGCAGTTCCCCGCCCGCGCTAAAAAAGAGCATAAGCTTAATACCAGCAAAATTATCCATTTCATGAAAATCGTCCTTTTAGCGGCAGACATAGGTCTTACCTTCATCAATGGTATGTTTAAATGTAATGGTGCAGTAATGGCCCTGCTGCTTATCGACCGCGATGGTAATCGACGGCGGAACGTTATCGGTGCGGATATACAGCATGCTGCCCTGGCCGACGACGCCGACATTCTGTCCGTCGTTATCTTCAATTTCATAGCCAAATTTCAGCGGCGTACCGTCCGGGCGTTCGGCGTGAATAAGCCAGGGTTGACGCTGGTCGGTATCGAAACGCGCCAGCACCACCGCGCCGCGGTACGGAGCCACCGCTTTCCGGTTGCCAATCAACTCGGTTTTGCTCTGCGTATTGGCGGTATTCAGCAGCAACGAACTTTCGCGATAGGGCAAGACATGGTCGAAAATGACCGTTCCCTGCGCGTTGGTGGTGCGATATTTCTGACCATTGACGTAAGCATTTTCCAGGCCCGGCGCCTGAATAATGGCGAAGGTTTCCGATAGCTGGTTAGCGAAATTGATGCCGCCAGACCAGGCCACCACCCCGCCAGACAGGCTGCCGCTGGCCTGGGTATATTTTGACGACTGGCTGTAGCTGCCGCTCAGCGTCGCCAGCGGCGCGTTCCAGGTAAGGTTGCCGCCGGCGGTGGTTTCATGGTTTTGCTGCTGCCGGCTTAGGTTCACGCCATAGTCAAACTGGTCGCGCTGGCCGCCCGTACCGCTGATGCCGGTATTATTGGAGGCAAAACCGTCGTTATCGAAGGTCGTCGAATTCGACAGCGTCAGGCGACGCGCCAGCACGCTATCGCTCTCTCCCCAGATCAGCGGAATCGAAATGAAGAGGTTAAAGCGCTTATCTTCATGATGATCCTCGTCATAGGTCTGGCTGGCCGAAATGGTCCAGGAAACCCGCTGCCAGTTATTGGTGTAACTCAGTTGATAATCTTTATTACTGCCGCTTTTTCCCCAGTAATCACGCCATAAAGCGCTCAGTGAGAAAGACCCTAATCCTTCCGGCAACGACTGGCTAATATTGGCGGATAAGCTATTTTTACGGCCAAAATCATAACGGTAATAATCATCAATGTTGTAAACGTCATTATCATCATGGTGATAACTATTACGGTTCTTCGCCCAGACATGATCGTTAAAGGTGCGATAGTCGCTGGTTGAATAGCGATAAGCCGCCATACCGAAGCGCGTTTTAGTCTGGGTGAGGTATTTGTTGTAGGCAATCTGATAACTTTGCCCTTCAAAAGTACCGTTATCCTGATCGCTGCGCGCCCAGGTACCGTCAACGGACACCGCGCCGAGATGGGTATTCCACCCGGTTCCCATAGTAAAAGCCTGATAGTCGGTACCGAGCATGGTACCGCCATACAGGGTCAGCAGATTGTTCAGGCCATATTGATAGCTGGCCTGCATAAAATCTTCCTGATTGCTGGCGCCTTCAATATGGCTGCGCCCGGCGGCAATGTCATATTTAGACACCCCCGGCTGTAACATATTGGGTACCGAGGAATAAGGCACCAGGTAGGTGGTTACCGAGCCGTCGGCTTCCCGGATAGTGACATCGAGATCCGCCCCGCCGCCGGCGAGTTGTAAATCGGCAATCGCAAAAGGCCCCGGCGGCACCTCTTTCTGATAGACGGTGAAGCCGTTCTGCTCGATAGTTACCAGCGCGTTGCTCTGGGCAATCCCCTGCACGATTGGCGTAAAGTTCTGTTTTGAGTTTGGCAACATTTGCATGTCGCGGAACAGACGAACGCCGCGAAAGCGTACCGCATCGAAAATATCCGCTGAGGTATACATGTCGCCCGCGCGCAAGGTGCCTAAAATTGGCGCAAAGCTGCGCTCCAGATACAGGGTGTTGCTTTTCCAGTCGCCGCCACCGCTATCGGCTTTACTGTAGGTGGCATCAGAGTGCAACTGCCAGCTCAACAGGTTCAGCCCGCTGTTGAAGCGGGCGTAAGTGCTTTTGTTATTGCCACTGTCTTTATAGTCGCTGTAATACTGGCTCAGATAATAAGAGGTATAGAGCGCGTTAACGCCGCGGTCCCAACTTTCCGGCGCGACGTAGCCGCGCTCAAGATCCAGAACGTAGGCCTGAGGAATTTCTAAATCAAGCTGAAAAATATTGATATTAAACGTATAACTGCCGCTCCGCACCGCGGATTTAAGCGTCATGCACTGGTTATCTTTTGCCAACGGCGCGCTATCCGCTTTGATTCCCAACTGATGTAATAATGCCGATGACAGGCAGGTATCATCCGGATTACTGGCGACTACGATTGGATATTTACCACGCCATTGTTTATTGACGTAAATATCTAATTCATATTCACCGGGCAGTGGTTGATTACCCGCAAAGTGAAAGCTTGATGATTTTTCACCTTTCATTCCGCCGATCATGAAATTGGTATCAAAAGTCTCTTCAGCGGCCTGCAGCTGACCGGATAATAAAACCAACAATATCATTGAGGAAAGCGGCGTCATCCTTAACATGGCCAACTCCATTATTTATTATTTTACATTGAGCCTGTCGCTAATAAAGTTTCCATTATCATCAATCATCGTTAGCGAATACTGGCGGGCGAGATTATTTTTTAAAAAGACATCCTGACTGGATAACGGCGCAAGCATAACGCTGCGCTCATTGACTTTAACGTTACTGAGTTTAATTTCAGTAATCGTCAACCAATTTGCCGAACCATTGGCAATATGCAGAGCGTTTTTGCGCGAAGACAACGAAATACTTTTAAACGTATCTTTATTTACCGCCGCGATACCTTTAGGGCGATAAAAAAGCTTAATGCGGTTTTGCATGGCAAACCGCAGCGTATTCGCCCCCTCACTTCCTGGTGTATTCGGAGGAATATCGAGTACGTTGAGATAAAACAGCGACTCTTTGTTCGCCGGAAGTTTGTTGGCTAACTTTTTAATTCGCAGCTGCTGACCGGAGTTACCCGTTATGCGCGCCACCGGCGGCGACAGCAGGAAAGGCACGTTGATTTTTTCCGGCGGCAATGAAGTATTGCCATCGTCAATCCACGACTGCACCAGTGAAGAGCGGGCGCCATGATTCATCAACTGTACGACCACTTCTTGTTTCTCAGCCGGATAAACCACCCGGGTACCGAAAATCACCACTCCGGCATGCGCGGGCTGCATAGCGATAAATAAACCTGCTAATAAAATCCGTTTCATAGCACCACACCCTTAGCACAATAATAGCCGGCGAAGCGCCGGCACAGTTCCTTACTCCGCAGAGACGGCAATCGTTAACACCGAGCGGACTTCACCGGCGGTTACCGGTGTGGCGGCATTAATTCGGGCGTATTGCGCCGAAAAGTTCATTTGATAAACGCCATTGCCCAAAGAAGTCACCGCACCCGGCAAATTATTGACGTCATATATGGTATTTTCATTAATATCCGCGGAGCCGAGTCTTAATTTAAAACCGACACCATTAGCAGACGTTGTAGTTGCGATAGGATTAAGTACGCCGCCGGTAGTATAGGTCCCGCCGCTAATATCAATCGATTTCAATACCGTGCCTTCCGGGCAAACGATAGTTAATGGATCGCTACTGGTAGCGAAATTGCCGGATAAGACTTCACCGGCTGACATGCCGGCAAAACGGGTAGCGTCAACATCAGCCAGTTGAATCGTACTGCTATAATCGGTTTCAAAACGACAGGAAGAATTAATAACATTACCAATAATAACTAACTCGCCCTGCTCTTCACTTGGCGCCGCGGCAAAAGCATTAATACTCATCAGCACGGTTGAAAATACTGCAGCAGCAATAATTGAACGTTTCATATAATATTCCTTTTATTAACAATTCCATTTAACTTCGCGGAGACTGAGAAAAATCTCATGCCGCGAGCATCGCACGGCCAAATATCCGCCACAACCGGATGAATAAGGATCGTTGATAAAAATCAAGGCAAATACTTAAAGCGACTGAGCCCTGATGCTATATTCGTAATCTCTTTAGCGTAATAAGCTAAAATACGTAGCAACGAGAATAATAAAATGAGAACTTGCCGGGCTTGTTTAATAATAAACTAAAAAAAAGAGAGTTCAGCACATTTTGTATCGATTTACATAAGATTACGAACCACAATTATAACCTTCCGTGATTTATTTTTATATTTAAGGTTTCGACAATGAAAAAAATAATCCTGCCTCTGCTTACCGCCGCCCTGTTGCTGCCGACCCTCACCGCGCACGCCACCTACCGCGCGGAAAAACGCCAGGATGCTCGCGATATCCGTCAGGATGCGCGCCAGAGTGGACGTGAAGAAAAACGTGAATGCGTGAGAAATGATGACAAGAGCAATATGCGCTGTCGCGAAGATAAGCGAGAAAATCGGCGCGAAGGCCGCCGCGACGCGCGTGATGAAAAGTGGTAATTCGCCATTCTACAATGCCCTGGCAGCAGGGCATTAGCGGGAAGCGTTTAACGTCTCCAGGGGGAAAGGGCGATCCTGCACCACGGTTTTCATCACCAGCGTCGAGCGTAAATGCTGCACGCCGGGCATCGCCGACAGTTTGTCATCATAGAGTTTCTGAAACGCAGGAAGATCCCGGGTGACGACGTGCATCAGATAGTCCGGATCGCCAAACAATCGTTGCGCCAGCACAACCTGCGGGATCTCCGCCACCGCCTCCTCAAAAGCGCTGACCGCTTTTTTATCGCCCTCTTTTAACGTGGCGAAAACGATAGCCAGAAAATTGAACCCCATTTTTCCCGGGTCGAGATTGGCGCGATAGCCGGTGATCACCCCCTCTTGCTCCAGCGCTCGTAGTCGCCGGTGGCAGGGAGAGAGGCTCAAATTCACCCGCTCCGCCAGTTCAGTTATCGACAGACGACCATCGGCCTGCAGCTCAGCAAGAATTTTTCGATCTATGCTATCCATTTGGAAGATTTTCTCTTTTATCGCCGGATTATGACATAACATTGAAAGCTCATTTCGCTTCTATGTCGATATTCTTTATCACACGATAACCTAATTTTGCGAGTGTGTGATGTCTAATATCGTTGTGGAGCGTTGCTGATGGAAATAAGCCTGATCGCCAGCTTCTGGATAGTCTCGTTCCTGTTGATTATTACCCCCGGTGCTGACTGGGCCTATGCCATCAGCGCCGGTATCAACGGCCGTCGCGTCGTTCCGGCGGTGATGGGGCTGATGTCAGGACATCTGCTGGCAACGATTATCGTCGTCGCCGGCGTCGGGGTGTTAATCGCCGGTCATCCACTGGCGCTATCGGCGATCACCCTGGCGGGCGCGGCCTATTTATTGTGGCTCGGGGTCATGATATTACGCCATCCGGCGGCGCCGGGCGCGGCGCAACAATCGGCTGGCAGCTGGAATGCGTGGGCGGTGAAGGGACTATGCATTAGCGGCCTTAATCCAAAAGTCTTTCTGTTGTTCCTCGCCCTGCTGCCGCAGTTTACCGATCCGCACGGCAGTTGGCCGCTGGCGCTGCAGATGTCGGCGCTGGGTGCGATGCACCTGATGACCTGTACGCTAATTTATCTGTTGGTCGGCTATGGGTCGCGGGCGGTACTGGCGGCCCGCCCACAGGCGGCGAAAGGAGTGAGCATGGTTTCAGGGCTTATCATGATTGCCATTGCGATTATCCTGTTTTACCAGCAGTTAAGATAATTCGTAAGCCGTGGCGCTTACTGGGGAAGTTGATTAGCGCCATACGGCTTCATCAACAAATATAATCCGGGCTCTCTGGTCACTATTACGTTGTTGAGCCTGACAAGCCCGGGCAGTTATTTTCTGATACAAACAGAGATAAATTTCCTATAAATCATAAGCGGTTACAGCAGAAATTGCGCTTCGCAATAACTTCTTAAAGCTTCCTAAAAACTCCGATTAAGTCTCTCATTAACTGATTACGCGAGCGGAAAATTCCGACTGCTCGATAATAAGTAAAATCTCTCTTTGAAACGTCTGCACATTTATTAACGCTATTCTCTCTACGATTTTTGCAGTATGGTTTAATCGCTGTTGTAGTGTTGCGGTGAATGCTATCAGGTGTCTTACGCTATTTTGTATGGCAAAACATTTACGCAACGCCAACCTGTTTATTGAGGCAATTATCCTCATGGATAACGGTTTGCAGCGTTATCCAGCCAGGACTCAGTTTATCAGCCGGTAGTCTATGACCTTGCTGTAAGCGCGCATACTCAAGAGGAGAAAGGATGAACAGGACGTGTAAACCTCCAGGAAAACCGATGTACATCAAATGCCTGAGCGCTTCGCATCAGGAATTCGCCTGCGTACAGCTTGCGGGCGATGAAGCCACTTCATTATATCCACAGGATTTCGCGCAGCTTTGCCGCGATAAAGTCCTTGTTACTTGAGGGATAGTAAAAGCGATCCGCATCATGCTTATTCATAAAATGCGCAACCTATCTTCGGATCCTGTAATAGGCCAGCCAGAGCCTATGGGATAGTAATGTACGCCTGCAAAAGAAAGGGAACATAATGAAGAATAATAGTGACATTAAAAAAAGGAACTTCCTGACTCAGAATGAAATCGAGTCATTACTCAATGCTGCCAATAGCGGACCTCATGCAGCTCGTAATTATTGCCTGACATTACTTTGTTTTATTCATGGCTTTCGTGCCAGCGAAATTTGTCGCCTGCGAATTTCAGATATTGACTTGCGTTCAAAATGTATTTACATCCATCGATTAAAAAAAGGTTTCTCAACCACTCATCCATTGCTGAATAAAGAGATCCAGGCGCTAAAGCGCTGGCTGGATATTCGTGATGAATATCCACAATCCACCAGCGAGTGGTTATTTTTATCGCGTAAGGGTAATCCTCTGTCGCGCCAACAGTTTTACCAGATCATTTCCGCCTCCGGCGATCAGGCAGGATTACCGCTGGAAATTCACCCGCACATGTTACGCCACTCCTGCGGCTTTGCGCTGGCTAATATGGGCATTGATACGCGACTTATCCAGGATTATCTCGGCCACCGCAACATTCGCCATACCGTCTGGTACACGGCCAGTAACGCCGGGCGCTTTTATGGTATCTGGGATAATTCCCGCGAGAAGCAAAGAATCTCGCTTTTCCAGTAAGGTAGCCTTACGCCACGGATGGCGTTTCGTTGTCGGTTCCCCTCTTACTGCCAGCCCCTGCCCGCCATCCCCGGCAAGACTGTTGCAAATTTGCTCTGTTTAGGCTGCGATAAATTGCAGCTTTCCTCATATATAGATTTTTTCTTGCGAAACATTAATAAAAATTAACCATACGTTAAATATGTTTATTGTTCTTAAAAGTTCTTATTTAGAACATGAAAAAAAACGTTCCTATGCACCTGTAATTCATCAGGATATTAGTTCGTTATTTATTGTTAAATTAATCCTTTCAGCACATGTTTTCCGTTCAATAAATAGCTGGCATTAACTTTTTTCCTTGCTATTTTATGCACCTGCCCGCGACCTGGCACAGCTCTATTGTGGTAAAGAATAAAATAGATAAAAATAAGAATTATCGCGTAGCGGTAATTTATGTTTGTGTAAATGTAATGTGATACCTGTTGGTCTTTATCCCTCTCAAATAATACGGGCTTTCCATTCAGATTATTTTTTATGCATCCTGAGATTTTTTCTCAGGCTGTTCCTTGCGAGTAAACTTAAATTCAGGAGCTCAAAATTGTGAACCGACGTCGTTTTCTCACCGCCAAAGAAGTTCAGGCAATGATGCAGGCGGCCCAGCACGGCCCAACCGGCGAACGGGATTACTGTCTGATCCTGCTGGCGTTTCGCCACGGGATGCGTATCAGCGAATTACTCGATCTGCACTATCGCGATCTCGACCTTAACGAAGGACGCATCAATGTTCGCCGCTTAAAGAACGGTTTCTCTACCGTACATCCGCTGCGTTTTGATGAACGCGAAGCGATAGAACGCTGGACACAGCAACGGGCCGGCTGGAAGGCAGCAGGCAAAAGCGACGCTCTATTTATCTCGCGCCGCGGCACCCCGCTTTCACGACAACAGGCCTATCGCATTATCCGCGCCGCCGGGGAAGAAGCGGGAACCGTGACGCATACGCATCCGCATATGCTGCGTCATGCCTGCGGCTATGAACTGGCGGAAAGAGGAGCTGATACCCGTTTGATACAAGATTATCTCGGACATCGTAATATTCGTCATACTGTCCGTTATACCGCCAGTAATGCAGCGCGTTTTGCCGGGATTTGGGAAAGAAACAATCTGTTAGAGGAAAATTTACAAGCGCGGAAGAAATAGGATAACCGATTGATAAAAAGGAAAATTTTTAATATCGAACAAGTCAATTGGGGCCAAACTGTCTATATCATAAAAATGTTTTGTAATCTTTTGCAACTGACAACTGCATATTTCATCAAAAAAAATTATATCTAATTGATTTACATTGAATTCTCCAACGACCTTTCTTTACTTATCCTCGTCAGACTATCTCGCATTCGCCCGCTTTTCGCTATCGAAGCCAAGTACGCCGTTTTTCCATTCACGGCAAAGTCATAGCTTTTAAATCCATAAAACAAACCATTAGAAGTATATAAATCCAAAATACAACCAACCTTAACAAAATAAAAGCCATAAATCCTGATGAGTCAAAATGGCCCCAATTGACTCATCAGTAGGGGCAAAAACTGTGCAGAACCGGCAGTCGCACCATTCGGCTGATTTATGGAATGCCTGGAAGGCAAGACGACTGCCATTTTTGGTTCGTAATATCGATTTTGTTTAAAGGAAAACAGCATGAAAATCAAAACACTGGCAATCGTTGTCCTGTCAGCTCTGTCCCTGAGCTCCGCGGCGGCCCTGGCCGATACCACCACGGTAAATGGCGGAACAGTGCATTTTAAAGGAGAAATCGTCAACGCAGCCTGTGCAGTCGATGCCGGTTCTATCGACCAGACCGTTCAGTTAGGCCAGGTTCGTTCGGCAAAACTGGCTACCGCGGGCAGCACCAGCTCCGCTGTAGGTTTCAACATTCAGTTAGACGACTGTGATACCTCTGTCGCCACCAAAGCCTCTGTCGCTTTCTCTGGTACCGCGGTTGACAGCACCAACACCAGCGTTCTGGCTCTGCAGAGCTCCGCTGCTGGCGGCGCGACCAACGTCGGCGTACAGATCCTCGACAAAACCGGCACTCCGCTGGGCCTGGATGGCGCTACCTTCAGCGCGGCCACCACGCTGAACGACGGCACCAACATCATTCCTTTCCAGGCGCGTTACTACGCCACTGGCGCGGCTACTGCCGGTACTGCTAACGCAGACGCCACCTTCAAAGTGCAATACGAGTAATTCAAACATCAGACAGGGAAGCATTCCGGGCCAGGATGGCCCGTTATCCACTACGGGATTGGGGTGATAACGATGCAAGGAGTGAAGACAGGTCTGCTGATGTTTCTGTTTCCGCCGCTGGCGCTGGCCGGCAACCACTGGAACGTCACGGTGGCTGGGGGAAACATGCGTTTTCAAGGCGTCATCATCGCTGAGTCCTGCCGTGTTGAAGCCGGCGACCAGCAGATGACCGTCAATATGGGGCAGATCAGCAGTAATCGCTTTCATTCAGCCGGGGAAGATACCAACCCGGTGCCATTCGATATTCACCTTCAGGATTGCAGCACCGCAGTCAGCCAGCATGTCGGCGTGTCTTTTCGCGGCGTGGCCGACGGCAAAAATCCGGATGTGCTCTCGGTTGGCGAAGGACCGGGTATCGCCACCGGCGTCGGCATCGCGTTATTTGATAACGAAGATCAATTGATTCCGCTGAATAGCCCGCCGGGCGCCTGGCGGCGGCTGTATACCGGCCCCACCACGCTGCATTTTGTAGCCAAATATCGGGCGACCGGCAATCAGGTCACCGGGGGAGCGGCAAACGCGCAAGTTTGGTTCTCTCTGACCTATCAGTAATTAACCAGCAAATATGCCGGAAACAGGAAACAACGGTGAGTACAAAAGGGGTAAACGTGAAAAAGAGACTGGGGATGACGCGCGGACTACTGGCGGGATTATTGATGATAGTCGCAAGCGGTTATTCCGCCTGGGCTCAGGCCGGCGTTGCGCTCGGCGCCACGCGGGTTATCTATCCGGCCGGGCAAAAACAGGTGCAGTTAGGGGTGACCAATAATGATGACAGCAGCACCTATCTGATTCAGTCGTGGGTGGAAAACGCCGACGGCGGCAAAGATGGCCGCTTCGTGATTACGCCGCCGCTGTTCGCCATGCAGGGCAAAAAAGAGAATACCCTGCGCATCATTGACGCCACCAATAAACAACTGCCGCAGGATCGCGAAAGCCTGTTCTGGATTAACGTGAAAGCCATCCCGTCGATGGATAAATCCAAACTGAGCGACAACACCCTGCAGTTGGCGATTATCAGCCGCATCAAGCTCTATTACCGCCCGGCGAAGCTGGCGCTACCGCCGGATCAGGCGGCGGAAAAACTGAGCTTTAGCCGCAGCGGTTCGTCGTTAACGTTGACTAACCCTACCCCTTATTACCTGACTGTCACCGAACTTAACGCCGGCACCCGGGTGCTGGAAAACGCGCTGGTGCCGCCAATGGGTAAAACCTCCGTCAAGCTGCCGCCGGATGCCGGTAGCAACATTACTTATCGCACGATTAATGATTACGGCGCGCTGACCCCAAAAATGACTGGCGTGCTGCGTTAATACAGGTTTGGCCCGCCGGGCGGGCCAAACCGCGCATAACAATAAGAACTGACAGCCGGGCGAATTGAGACCGGAGGGACTATGTCACATCTCAAATATGGACAGGACCGTTTTGGTTCCCGCAGCGCGAGGCTCCGCCCACGCGCTATTTTGGCCATGGCGAAACTCCCCGTGGCGCTCTGTTTTGTCCTGCAGGCGGGCTACGCGCAGGCTGAACTCTATTTTAACCCGCGTTTTTTAGCTGACGACCCTGCGGCGGTGGCCGATCTTTCCGGTTTCGAAAACGGGCAAGAGGTGCCGCCCGGCACCTACCGCGTCGATATTTACCTTAACGACGGCTTTATGACCACTCGCGATGTCACTTTTAACCGCGGCGAAAAAGGCCATGGGTTAAGCCCGTGCCTGACCCGCAGCCAACTGGCGGGCATGGGGGTCAATACCGCGGCGGTGAACGGGATGAGTGCCCTCGCCGCCGACGCCTGCGTGCCGCTGACCGAACTTATCACTGATGCCACGACGCGCTTCGATGTCGGCCAGCAGCGCCTGTACCTCACCGTGCCGCAGGCTTTTATGAGCAACCGCGCGCGCGGCTATATTCCGCCAGAAATGTGGGATGACGGCATCAACGCTGGGCTGCTGAACTACAACTTCACCGGTAACAACGTCCATAACGATACCGGCGGCAGCAGCAACTACGCTTATTTAAACCTGCAAAGCGGCCTCAATCTCGGTGCCTGGCGGCTGCGTGATAACACCACCTGGAGCTACAGCAGCGGCGGCAGCAGTTCCAGCAATGAGAACAAATGGCAACACGTCAACACCTGGCTTGAGCGCGACATCACACCGCTACGCTCGCGCCTGACCCTCGGCGATAGCTACACCAACGGCGATATTTTCGACGGCATAAACTTCCGCGGCGCCCAGCTGGCGAGCGATGACAACATGCTACCGGATAGCCAGAAGGGCTTTGCGCCGGTGATCCACGGCATCGCCCGCGGCACCGCGCAGGTGTCGATCAAACAAAACGGCTATGAGATTTACCAGAGCACGGTCCCGCCGGGCCCGTTCACCATTAACGATCTCTATGCCGCAGGCAACGGCGGCGATCTGCAGGTGACGATTAAAGAAAACGACGGCACCAGCCAGGTCTTCAGCGTGCCGTGGTCAACTGTGCCGGTACTGCAGCGCGAAGGGCACACCCGGTACGCGCTGACCGCTGGCGAATATCGCAGCGGCAACGATCAGCAAGAAGAGCCGAAGTTCTTTCAGAGTACCGTGTTACACGGTCTGCCTGCGGGCTGGACGCTATATGGCGGTACGCAGCTCGCCGACCGCTACCGCGCCTTTAATCTCGGCGTGGGGAAAAATATGGGCGATTTCGGCGCCGTGTCGCTGGATGTAACCCAGGCCAATGCCACCCTACCCGACGACAGCGATCATCAGGGGCAGTCAATTCGCTTCCTCTATAACAAGTCGCTGAGCGATGTCGGCACCAATATCCAACTGGTGGGCTATCGCTACTCTACTAAAGGTTATTACAGCTTTGCCGATACTACCTACCGCCGGATGAGCGGTTATGACGTAGAGACCCAGGATGGCGTAATCCAGGTGAAGCCGAAATTCACCGATTACTACAACCTCGCCTACAACAAGCGCGGCAAAGTGCAGCTAAGCGTCACCCAACAGTTGGGGCGTACCGCCACGCTCTATCTGAGCGGCAGCCATCAGACCTACTGGTCAACCGGCAAAGCGGACCAGCAGCTGCAGGCCGGGCTCAACGCGGCGGTGGACGACATCAACTGGACGCTGAGCTACAGCCTGACCAAAAACGCCTGGCAGCAGGGCCGCGACCAGATGCTGGCGGTCAACGTCAATATTCCGTTCAGCCACTGGCTGCGTTCCGACAGCAAATCGGTATGGCGGCACGCCAGCGCCAGCTACAGCATGTCGCACGATCTTGATGGTCGGATGACCAATCTGGCGGGGCTTTACGGCACCCTGCTGGAAGACAATAACCTGAGCTATAGCGTGCAGACCGGCTACGCCAGCGGCGGCGAAGGCGATAGCAGCGGCACCGGCTATGCGGCGCTGAACTATCGCGGCGGCTACGGCAACGCCAACGTCGGCTACAGCCGCAGCGACGGTTTCAAACAGCTCTACTACGGCGTCAGCGGCGGTGTGCTGGCCCACGCCAACGGCGTGACCCTGAGCCAGCCGCTGAATGACACCGTGGTGTTGGTGAAAGCACCCGGCGCCGGTGATGTCAAAGTGGAAAACCAGACCGGGGTGCGTACCGACTGGCGCGGCTATGCGGTGCTGCCTTACGCCACCGAATACCGCGAAAACCGGGTGGCACTGGATACCAATACCCTTGCCGATAACGTCGATCTCGATGACGCGGTGGTCAGCGTTGTCCCTACCCACGGCGCTATCGTGCGGGCGGACTTCAAAGCCCACGTCGGGGTCAAGTTACTGATGACGCTGACCTATAACGGCAAACCGGTGCCGTTTGGCGCGATGGTCACCTCGGGCAGCAATCAGAGCGGCAGTATCGTGGCCGATAACGGCCAGGTCTACCTGAGCGGGATGCCGCTCGCCGGCAGCGTGCAGGTGAAATGGGGCGAAGGCGCGAACGCCAGCTGCGTGGCCAGCTATCGCCTGCCGGAAGAGAGTCAGCGGCAGGCGCTGAGCCAGCTATCGGCAGAGTGCCGTTAAGGAACGCATGATGATGAAAAAACCACTTAACCTGTTTGGCGCCGTCCTGACGCTGGTCTGCGCCAACGCCTTTGCGGCGGACAGCACCATCACCATCAGCGGCTACGTGCGCGACAACGCCTGCGCGGTGGCCACCGAATCGAAAGAGTTTACCGTCGATCTGATGGACAACGCCGCGAAGCAGTTTAACGCCGTCGGCGCGACCACGCCGCTGGTGCCGTTTCGCATCGTGCTGTCGCCCTGCGGCAGCTCGGTGACGGCGGTCAAAGTCGGCTTTAACGGCACCCCGGATAGCGACAATAACGACCTGTTAAAAATCGACGGCGGCGCCTCTGCGGCGGCGGGGATGGCGGTGCAGATCCTCAACGGCCAGCAGACGATGCTGCCGGTCAACGCGCCCTCTTCGTCGATCGCCTGGACCACCTTAACGCCGGGGCAGACCAACACCCTCGGTTTTTACGCCCGGCTGATGGCAACCCGCGTACCGGTGACCGCCGGTCACGTCTACGCCACCGCCACCTTTACCCTTGAATTCCAGTAACCGGAGGCTGAGATGAAAGCACACTACGCAGGATGGCTTCTGGCAGGCGCGCTGGCGTTAAACATTATCCCACTGCATGCCGCCGACATCACCATCACGGTGAACGGCAAAGTGGTGGCCAAACCGTGTACGGTCTCCACCACTAACGCCAGCGTCGACCTCGGCGATCTTTATACCTTCAGCCTGGTATCGGCGGGTTCCGCTTCGGCCTGGCACAGCACCGCGCTGGATTTAAGCAACTGCCCGGTCGGCACGTCACGCGTCGTCGCCACCTTTAGCGGCACCGCGGACAGCACCGGCTATTACAAGAATCAGGGTACCGCAGGAAATATCCAGCTCGAACTACAGGACGACAGCGGCACCACGCTCAATAACGGGGCGCAAAAGTCGGTTCAGGTCGACGAAAGCTCGCAGTCGGCGCGTTTTCCGCTGCAGGTTCGGGCCCTGTCGGTTAACGGCGGCGCCACCCAGGGAACCATTCAGGCGGTGATTAGCGTCACCTATACCTACGCCTGAGTCAGGAGAGTTTGTTCATGAAAAAAATCATCGCTCTGTTTACCGCCCTGCTGCTGATGGGCTGGTCGCTGGACGTCGCGGCATTCACCTGTAAAGTTGCCGACACCGGGCAAACTATGACTTCAGGCGCGGCGAATGTTTACGTCAACTTAACGCCCTCTATTGGCGTCGGCCAAAACCTGGTTGTCGATTTATCTTCTTCCATCGTCTGTAAAAATGACTCCAGCGGCGGCTCCATTATTGACTATATCAACCTCACCAGTGGCTCAGCATTCGGTGGCGCGCTGGAGGCATTTACCGGGAGCATTTATTGGGCAGGCAATACTTACCCATTACCGATGAACTCGAACTCGTCGGTCTACATCATCACCCACACAGATTATCGTGGATTACCGTTGCGCATGTACCTTACCGCAACCGGCGCTGCGGGCGGGGTCGTGATTAATTCTGGCGAGCTTATCGCGCGGCTCAATATGCATAAAGTGGCCAGCGACGGAAACCCGAGAGATTTCACCTGGAATATTTATGCCAATAATAATGTCGTGGTACCAACGGGCGGTTGCGACGTGTCAGCCCGTGATGTCACGGTTACGCTTCCCGACTATCCGGGTTCCATGGCCGTACCCGTCACGGTTCACTGCGCGCAAAATCAAAACCTTGCCTATTACCTGACGGGCACCACCGCCGATAGCGCCAATTCCATATTTCGCAATACCGCTTCCGCTTCGCCGGCACAGGGTATTGGCGTCCAGTTGACGCGTAACGGGACCGCCGTTCCGGCCAACAGCAATGTCTCACTGGGTACAGTTGGCACTTCGCCGGTGAATCTCGGGCTGACCGCCACCTACGCGCGCACCAGCGGCCAGGTAACGGCGGGTAACGTCCAGTCGATTATTGGGGTGACGTTTGTCTACCAGTAAAGCCGATACCCCGCAGGCGACGACGGATTACATTCTGTCGCCCTGCGCCATGGCGGCGGCGGGATTAGCCCGCATGGTCGACGACGGTTGCCGCCAGCCTGTGTGGCTACAGCCGCGGGTGCAGAGCATGCTGTCGATATCTGCGCCAGCCGACGTCCGGCAAATCGTGGTTTTTCTGCCCGACGATCCCTGGTGGCTACTGTTCGTCCTGCGCGAAGCCGCCTGGTTACTCAACCAGGCCAAACGGCCTTTGCCCATGGTGCTCTTAAGCCGCAGCCCGGCGCCGTGGCTATGGCAAACCTTACTGCACCAGGTCGGCGACCGCCGCCTGCTGGTCGCCGTGCAGGCGGTCTCATCCGATCTACCGTGCCGCCGTCTGGCGGCATTGCTGCAAGGCGGCCTGGTCGGCTACCCCGGCCTGCAACAGCTTTCCGCCATTGAGGCGCTGGCGCGCGGCAAGCCGCCGTCGGGCTTAAGCAAAATCGAACTTAACGCCACCCTCGCCCTGCTGTATGGCCACAGCATCACCAGCCAGGCGCAGATCCGCGGCGTCAGTCAGAAAACGCTCTACAACCAAAGAACCTCAGGACTAAACAAGATGGTGGAGTATCATCCGCATCTGGCGAGCCGATTTCCGGGCAGCCGAAGCAAACGCGTAACAGGTCAGGGCATGACCGCGCTGACCCCCTTCGAACGTGAGTTTATCCATGCTATTCACAGCCGGCAGATCTTTCCGGTCTTTCAGCCGATTGTCGACGAGCGCTTACGCCTGCAGGGCATCGAGATCTTATCCCGCTGGCGCAAAGATGGCGTGGTACTGCCGCCGGGCGAATTTCTCCCGCATATTCACTCCGAATACGCCTGGCTATTACTGACCGCCTTTGTCCTGCAGGAAGCGGTGCAGAATATCAATCGCTATCAGGGCGAGTTCTATTTTTCGGTCAATATCCCTCCCTGCATCGCCTATCACGATAATCTTGCCCGTATGATGGAAACCGCCTGGCAACAGCTACAGAACCCACATTGGGCCAACCGGCTGGTGCTGGAATTTGCTGAAACCGTCGATTTACAGCAGCAAGGAAAAGCGGTGGAGAATATGAGTAATATTCAGCAGCAGGGCTTTCGCATCTTTCTCGACGACTGCTTCTCGCACAGCAGCGTGATGTTCCCGGTACGCACGGCGCGTTTTAGCGGCTACAAGCTGGATATGAGCATCGTCAATGATTTTCAGCGCGACCCGCACGCGCTGGTGTTGATTAAAAGCCTGGTCTACTACTGCCAGCTAACGCAGAACCGCTGCATCGCCGAGGGGGTAGATAGTCTGGAGAAATTTAATCAGCTAAAAGCGCTGGGAGTCGATCGTTTCCAGGGGTATCTGTTCTCACCACCGGTCACTCGCGAGCATCTGGGAGAGATCATTTCGCGATTTTTACCGGATCATGCCACCTGCCGGTTGGCCGGATAATCGCAGCACGGCGCCAGCCACAGCTGGCGCCGTATTTCAGGCGCGAATGTCGTCGTACTCGCGGGTGTTATCGAATTCGTGTTTGGCAAACGGGCACAGCGGAATGATTTTGCGCTGTTCCTGGCGCATTTTTTCGACCACTTTCGCGACCAGCTGTTTACCGACGCCCTGGCCTTTCAGGCTGGGATCGACATCGGTATGCTCAATAATGCTCAGATGTTCACCGGTTGGAACAAAGACAATTTCCGCCACCTGGTTTCCCTCGGCGTCATTAACGTAGAACTTGTTATGGCCTTCCAGAATTTCCATCATTTCCTCGCTTATTTGTGGCGATACTTCAATGCGCCGCTGGGACAGGTATCGATCACTTTGACCACCGTCGCCACATCCACCTGATCGGGGATGATCCACGGTTTACGTTTCAGATTGAACAGCTTCGCGCTGCCGCGCACGCAGTTACCCGAGTGCTGACAGATATCGGTATTGAAATAGACATCTATCTTCTCGCCGGTATAGGCCCGGTAGCCCGCGTCCAGTAGTTCTTTATCCATGACATTGCCTCAGTATTTTTATTATGTTTACCTAAGAGCCTATCTCATTAGGGCTATTTTGCTTGCCATTTTTAACCTGGGCAGTGCTCAAAATCCTCACGTACTACGTGTACGCTCCGGTTTCTGCGCGCTGTCCGTGTTCAAACTGGCTGCGCCAATTACGCCTACTGGGATAGGCTCTAAGAATAGCTCGCGGCATAGCCGCTGACTATGGAGAAATGAGAAACGCCCTATTTCAATTATTTCGCTAATGATAAAGCGACTTTTTAATACCTACGCGAAATTAAACTATTATCAGAGGATAACCATAACTCGGCTAAGCAAACCATCAGCGCTATAATTTAGGCGGTGTATGAGGGTTTATTTGATCAAAAACGAATAAACTCAATTGTTCAATGGCATGAACATTCAGGTATCTTCCTTTGAAGCAAATTGTAAAACGGGCGCGCCCGGCATTGTTATTACTTCTTTTGGCGGTCTCCGGTTGCTCTTTATCCCCCGCCATACCGGTATTAGGCGCAGCATTCCCCGGCTGGTTCTTCTGCTTTTTAGGCGGCGCATTACTGCTGATCCCTTGTCATATCCTGATTGCCCGTAAAGGCTGGCAGGCGCGCTTTTCCCCGCTGGTATTAAGTTACCTGGCGTTAATGTTTCTATTTGCCACTATTCTGTGGTTTCTTCTTTTCGCACATTAAATACCTATGACTCAATCCAGCCCAAGCGTTTTACGGAAAAAATGGCCCTTGTTGGCTCTCGTCCTCGCCGCCATTGTGGCGCTGATCGTGGTTATCTGGCAGTTGCAGACTTCGCCGGAAACCAACGACGCCTACGTCTACGCCGACACCATCGACGTGGTGCCGGAAGTCAGCGGGCGAATCGTTGAAATGCCGATCCGCGATAACCAGCGGGTGAAGAAAGGCGATCTGCTGTTCCGCATCGATCCGCGCCCCTATCAGGCGATGCTGGACGATGCTAAATCACGGCTGGCGGCGCTTGATGCGCAGATTATGCTGACCCAGCGCACCATCAAAGCCCAGCAGTATAACGCTCAGTCGGTGAGCGCCGCGGTAGAGCGGGCGAAGGCGCTGGTGAAACAGACTACCTCGACCCGTATCCGCCTGGAACCGCTGGTGCCGCAGGGATTCGCCGCGCAGGAAGATCTCGATCAGGCGCGCACCGCGGAAAAAGCCGCCCGCGCCGAACTGGAAGCTACGCTGCTGCAGGCTAAACAGGCTGATGCCGCGGTCACCGGCGTCGATGCAATGGTCGCGCAGCGCGCCGGGATCGTCGCGCAAATCGCCCTGGCGGAACTGCACCTGGAGTTCACCGAAGTTCGCGCGCCGTTTAACGGCGTAGTTATCGCCCTGAAAACCACCGTCGGACAATATGCTTCCGCCCTGAAACCGGTCTTTACGCTGCTGGATAACGACCACTGGTATGTGATTGCGAACTTCCGTGAAACCGATCTGCAAAACGTTCGGCCTGGCGTGCCGGCAACCGTGACGGTGATGACCAACCACAGCCGCCCCTTTGACGGCGTCGTCGATTCCGTTGGTTCAGGCGTACTGCCGGAGGGCGGTAGCGTCATTGGCGGGCTGCCGGTAATTCAGAAGAGCATCAACTGGGTACATGTGTCGCAGCGCTTCCCGGTTAAAATCGCGGTGAAAAATCCCGACCCGGAACTGTTCCGCATGGGCGCCTCCGCCAGCGCCGTGCTGCAGGCGAAATAAGGGTCCGGCATGCATAATTTCTGGTTGTTTCTGCAACGGGAGCTCGCCGACGCGCCGGGGCGGGCCAACTATACCCTGCGCCTGACGCTGAGCTGCGCAGTGCTGATCACCCTGTTTATGACCCTGCAGATCCCGTTTCTCGCCGTGGCGCTGATCGTGGTGTTTTACGTCAGCCAGCCGAACATTTTGATGATTAAGCTGGGCAGCGTCCTGTTTTTTGTCACCATCAGCGTGGCGCTGGGGCTGGTGCTGCTGATCATCAAGTGGACCTATGATTTCCCGCTGATTCGCCTGGTCGCTTCGGTATGCCTGTTCTTTGGCGCGATGTATCTGATGCGCGTGCTGGGCAAACTCGGGCTGGCGTTTTTCGTGGTGGCGCTGGCGGTGATCTATGCCCAGACCTTCCCGTCGATGACCAGCCAAAGTGAAGTTCTGGTGCGCCTGCTGCTGTGGCTTTGGGTGGCGATCAATACCGCAATGCTGGTCACGCTCCTGGTTAACGCCTGCTTTCGCCAGGCCTTCCCCGGCTACCAATTCCGTGCCCAACTGGTGGTGATGCAGCGGCAGGTCGCCGACGTGCTGACGCAGAACGCCGCGCCGCCGACCTTCAAAGAGATCGCCGGGCGTTTTAATCAGTTGCAAGGATTGTTTAAGCAGGCCCGTTTTGCGGCGCCGGAAATTGCCGCCGATCCGTCGCGCTGGCAGGCGCTGATGGCGACCACCCTGCGCTGCTATCACCTCGCGGCGCTGCTGCAACCGGGCGACGATCACGCCGCGGCGCGCCAGCAGATCGCCGCCGCGCTACAGGCGCTGGCGCCGTCGATGAACGAGGGTACGCCGTTTTCATTCTCCGCGCCGGCCATTGATGATCGCGGCGCCAATACGCTGATTTTACAAGAGATGGCGGATGTACTGGCGAAGCTGGCGCGCGGTGAAACCATCGACCTGCCGCAGGGTGAAGCCGAGAAGTCGCCGCTGCTGCTGCCGGATGCCTGGCGCAATCCCGCTTATCTGCATTTCGCCCTGAAAACCCTGCTGGCGACGCTGCTGTGCTACGTCTTCTATACCGCCGCGGACTGGCAAGGGATCCACACCATCATGCTGAGCTGCGTGATTGTCGCCCAGCCGGGGCTGGGGGCGACGATGCAAAAAACCTGGCTGCGTATCGGTGGCGCGCTGCTCGCCACGTTGCTGGCGCTATTGTTGATCGTCTTTGTACAACCGTGGACCGAGTCCATCGTCGGCCTGCTGGCGATGGTTTTGCCGGTAATGGCGCTCTCGGCGTGGATTGCCGCCGGGTCAGAGCGTATTGCCTACGCCGGGATCCAAATCGGCTTTACCTTCTCGCTGGCATTCCTCAGCTGGTTTGGCCCACTGACCAACCTGACCGAACTGCGCGACCGGGTCATCGGTATTTTGCTCGGCGTACTGGTCTCATCGATCGTCCATCTTTACCTGTGGCCGGATAGCGAAGCGCCACAGCTGAAATCGCGGCTGGCGCAACTCTATCGCCAGATAGCCGACTTCCTGCGCACGAAAGATGATAAGCCGCAGATGGTGCCGCTGTTCCAGGCGCTGACCACCAGCGAAACGCTGCTGCATCGAGTCGCCGCCGAGCCGCTGAGCACTTTCGCGCATCCGTGGCCGCAGGCGAAATCCTGGCCGAGCAAAGCCACCTGGCAGCAGGCGCAGGAGATAGTACGCCTGAGCGAGGGCTACCGGCTGTATGCCGCACCGGGAGACCCCTTCTTAAGCCGCTGCGCCGAACAGTTACAGGCGTATGCCGATGATATTGAACGTCAGCAGCCGACGACAGCCGTCGCGCCGCTGGTTGTCG
This sequence comes from Klebsiella sp. CN_Kp104, assembly GCF_040064515.1. Classification (NCBI taxonomy): domain Bacteria; kingdom Pseudomonadati; phylum Pseudomonadota; class Gammaproteobacteria; order Enterobacterales; family Enterobacteriaceae; genus Klebsiella; species Klebsiella sp. CN_Kp104. The sequence goes on from NZ_JBEAII010000005.1 coordinate 210,118, forward strand.
ATCCGGCTAATCCGTTCGGCGAATCGCTGGCGGCTTTACTGGCCACCCTGCCGGACTGGTCAGACAAACCTTCTGAATTTACGCGACAGGCAGAACCGTCATGATAAAAATGGATGCCGCAGCACGTTTTCTGCGCTACTCACCGCTGGCCTTCGTCATCAGCCTGTTGACAGGATGCGCGCTGATTCAGGACGATCCTGGCGAAGTGCCGATCGTTAATCCGCAACAGGCGCAGCTGGCGCAGGTGATCCACCTGGCGAATAGCGGCTGGCCGGCGGCCCGCTGGTGGGAAGGGTATCACGATCCCCAGCTCAACATGCTGGTAAACCGCGCGCTGCAAAATTCGCCGACCATGCAGGCGGCGCGGCTACGCATTTCACAGTCACAATCCACCGTCGAGCTGGCACAGTCGGCAATGGGCGTGCAGGCGACCGCCGTGGCGGCGCAGAACCGGATGCGTATAACCGATAAATCCTTTAGCTGGCCCTACTCCTATTCTCTGCCGGTGGATAAAAACGGCCCGTGGTACACGCTCAATACCGTGGGCGTCGGCGCGACGCTGAATATCGATTTATGGGGCGCCGACCGGGCCCGCGTCGCGGCGGCTATTGGCGAAAAGAACGCTCGCCAGGCGGAAACCGCCGGTATCGAACTGGACCTCGCCAGCAGCGTGGCGCAGCTGTACTTCGCCATGCAGGCCACCTTCCAGAAGATCGTTCTGCTGCAGCAGCTTGAAGAAATAGCGCGGCTGTCGGTACAGGCGCATGAACACCGCACCCAGCGCGGCGTGGAGGATAGCGTCGATATCGCCAATGCGCAGGCGGAACTGCTGGGCGCGCAGCAGCAGGTGATTACCGCCCGCGGCACGCTAACCCAGTACCGTGAAACGTTGCGGGCGCTGATTGGCGCCGACGCGCAGAGTATGCCGGAGATCCACCCGGTCGCCCTGCCGGCGTTGCAGGAAACGCTGCCGGATTCACTCTCCTTCGAATTGCTGGCGCGTCGCCCGGATCTGCAGGCCCTGCGCGGTTATGTGACCGCTTCTATGAGCCAGGTAGATGCGGCGAAAGCGGCCTTTTATCCGCATTTTGATATTAAAGCCTTCTGGGGATATAACGCGCTGAGCGTTGGCGATCTGTTTAAGTCGTCCTTCCAGCAGATTAACCTGCTGCCGGGGCTGTATTTGCCGATATTCGATGGCGGCCGCCTGAACGCCAATCTCAAGTCGGTACGTACGGCGAGCAATATCCTGATTAAGCAGTACAACCAGGCGGTGCTGGATGCGGTACGGGACGTGGCGATAAGCTCCAGTCAGCTTAACGATCTCAACCAGCAGGTGGCGCTGCAGGAGCTGAAGGTGACGGCAGCGATGGCTACCACCCGCAGCGCCAGCGCCCATCACCAGCGCGGCCTGTTAAGCCGCTATGCCGCACAAGAAGCGCGGCGACCGGCCATCGCCCAGCAGCTGTTATTGCTGGATATTCAGGCCCAGCGCCTTAGCACCGATATCACGCTGATTAAGGCCCTCGGCGGCGATTACCGCGGCCCGGCGGTGGGTTCCGCAAAACCGTAGCCCTGCTAAGCGCAGCGCGAGCAGGGAAATCCCCGGATGGCGGCTTATGCCTTATCCGGGCTACCGTTCTGATGAAGCCCCGGTGGTAAGTTCTGCAAAACCGTAACCCTGCTAAACGCAGCGCGAGCAGGGAAATCCCCGGATAGCGGCTTACGCCTTATCCGGGCTACCGTTCTGATGAAGCCCCGGTGGTAAGTTCCGCAAAACCGTAACCCTGCTAAGCGCAGCGCGAGCAGGGAAATCCCCGGATAGCGGCTTACGCCTTATCCGGGCTACC
>NZ_JBEAII010000006.1:0-208954 GCF_040064515.1 Klebsiella sp. CN_Kp104
CCGAGCCAATCGCCACCTTATAGAAGATGGCCAGCACTCCGGAGGAGTAGCCCATGTCCACCGCCAGTGTCTCCATCTGCCCCTGTACCGACGGCAGGGCCAGCGCCAGCGCCTCCTTGATGGCGTGGACGTCCGGCGCGCAGTTAAGCTTCGCGGCAATCACCGCCAGCTGGACCGGGTCGTGATGGGCCAGCAGGTTTTCCAGCGCGCTCAGCGCCAGCCCGGCCTCCGGGATATTGGAGAGCAGGCCGCCGAAGCCAATCGGCAGCAGCAGTAACGGCTCGAACTTTTTAGCAATCGCCAGCCACAGCAGCAGCAGGCTGACCAGCAGCATCGCCGCCTGGCCGGCCTGCAGGTGCATCAGCCCCATGCCCTGAATCAGGGCGTTCAGACTTTCCATTTGCGCTCCTCGTCCTTACGCCAGCTGCAGCAGGGTGTCGCCGACCGCCACCGCATCGCCGGATTTCACTGCGATACCGCGTACGGTACCGGCCTGCGCGGCGCGGATTTCGGTTTCCATCTTCATGGCTTCCAGAATCAGCAGCACCTCGCCTTCCGCCACCGCCTGGCCTTCGCTGGCCAGCACCTTCCAGATGGTGCCCGCCAGCGGCGCGGTCACCGGGGTGCCGGCGCCGGCCGGGGCGGCAGCCTGAACCGGTGCGGAAGACGGGGTGGCCGCCGTCAGCTGGCTGACGTCGCCGCCGTCGCTGACCTTGACCACGAAGGCTTTGCCTTCCACTTCCACGGTGTAGACGCCGGAGGCGGCGGCTTTTGCCGGCGCGGCAGAGGTGGCTTCTTCCACCTGCGGCACCGGCTCAAAGGCCGCCGGGTTGTGGCGGTTTTCGAGGAACTTCAGGCCGATTTGCGGGAACAGCGCCACGGTGAGCACGTCGTCGATGGCGTTTTCAGAAAGCGTGATGCCCTTCTCCTGCGCCTGGCTTTTCACGTCGGCTTCCAGCGCGGCCAGCTCCGGCTTCAGCAGGTCGGCCGGGCGGCAGGTGACGGCGTCGGTGCCATCGAGCACCCGCGCCTGCAGGGCGGCGTTAACCGGCGCCGGGGTGTGGCCGTATTCGCCTTTCAGGATACCGGCGGTCTCCTTCGCAATGGTTTTGTAGCGTTCGCCGCCCAGCACGTTGAGCACCGCCTGGGTGCCGACAATTTGTGAAGTCGGGGTGACCAGCGGGATGAAGCCGAGGTCCTCACGCACGCGGGGGATTTCCGCCAGCACCTGGTCCAGCTTATCGGCGGCGCTCTGCTGCTTCAGCTGGCCTTCGAGGTTGGTGAGCATGCCACCCGGCACCTGGGCGACCAGGATACGGCTGTCGGTGCCTTTCAGCTGGCCTTCGAAGGCGTGGTATTTTTTGCGCACCTCGCGGAAGTACGCGGCGATGCTCTCCAGCTTATGGATATCGAGGCCGGTGTCGTACGGCGTGCCGGCGAGGGTAGCCACCAGCGCTTCGGTGGCCGGGTGGCCATAGGTGGCGCTCATCGAGGAGATGGCGGTATCGACGCCGTCGACGCCGGCTTCAATGGCCTTCAGCAGTGCCATCTCCGCCATGCCGGTGGTGGCGTGGCAGTGCAGGTGCAGGGTGACGTCATAGCGTTTTTTGATTTCGCTGACCAGCTCAAAGGCGGCATGCGGGGTGAGGATGCCGGACATGTCCTTGATGGCGATGGAGTCGACGCCGGTCTCCAGCAGTTGTTCGGTGAGGTCGAGCCAGGTCTGCAGGGTGTGCGCCGGGCTGGTGGTGTAGCTGAGGGTGCCCTGGGCGTGGGCGCCGTAGCGGCGGACCGCCTGCAGGGCGGCCTGCATGTTGCGCGGGTCGTTCATGGCATCAAAGACGCGGAACACGTCCATGCCGTTTTTGACGGCGCGCTCCACAAAGCGCTCCACTACATCATCGGCGTAGTGGCGGTAGCCGAGCAGGTTCTGGCCGCGGAGCAGCATCTGCAGCGGAGTTTTCGGCATTGCCTTTTTCAGCTCGCGCAGGCGGACCCACGGGTCCTCGCCGAGGAAGCGGATGCAGGCGTCAAAGGTGGCGCCGCCCCAGCATTCGAGGGAGCGGTAGCCGACGTCGTCGAGCGCAGCCGCAACGGGCAGCATATCGTCGAGACGCAGACGGGTGGCGAACAGGGACTGGTGGGCGTCGCGCAGGACGACATCGGTAATGGCAACGGTCATGAATTCCTCCGTGAATTAAGAATTAAGGCGGCGATGGTGGTGAATGGCGGCGACAATCGCCGGCTTTAAACGAGCGAAGTCGTCGGCGGGCGCGACGGCCGCGGGCGCCGGTTTGGGCGCGGCAGGCGGCTCAGGGAACAGACGGGTAACGGCGAGAGACATTCCCCGGATGGCGAAAATGAGCAGCAGCAGAAACGCCAGCACGAAGCCCATGCCGAGGAACATCAGGGTGAAGCCTTCGCCTAACAGAACGGCATCAGTCATAAAAAATCTCGAATAAGGGCACGATGGCGCGTTGGTTGGCGAGCTTGTCGACGCTTCCGGCTAAGGAGCAGGGTGGATTTCCCGCAGCCGCCCCCGGCGCTGGTCCCTGACTGGGTCAACTTCTTCGGCCGCTCAACGGCGCCATCGTGCGTATGGGTTAAATCATCATGCCGAACACGATGCTGGCGATGACCAGCACAATACCGCCGCCCAAACGGGAGGAGATTTGCGCATAAGAGATAAGGCTCATACGGTTACAGGCAGAAAGAACTTCCAGGTCGCCGGAACCGCCGCGGTTAGCCATACACAGGCCAGCGGTGATCGCTGATTCAATTGGGAAGAAGCCCATCATCCAGCCGCCAATCGCCGCGCCGATCACTGCGCCGATAACGATAATGGCGGCGATAACGACGTTAGCGAAGGTGATGGCGTTGATGATTTCCTGCAGGTCGGTGTAGCAGACGCCGACGCCGACCATCAGTACCCACAGCAGCTGTTTAGAGAAGAAATCAGACAGACGCTTGGCGCCGGCTTTGATTTCCGGTGAACACAGGCCGGAGGCGTTCAGCGCTGCAACGATCAGCACCATCCACGCGAAGTAGTGAATCGAAACGCCGCCAATGCTTGGCAGGATTTTCTTCGCGACGACGTACGCCAGCAGGAAACAGGTCGTGGCAAGCACCAGACCGACGGCGGTTTCACGATGCGTGATTTGTCCCGCTTTCTCGTCATCTTCGACTTTGAACGAGGCTTTACGCACCAGTTCGCCTTCGCCGCTCATCCAGGTGTGTTTTTTGCCGATGATATCGAGGACGGCGGCAAAGACGATGGCGAAGATGTTAGCGATGGTCAGAATAGCGATAGCGGTTGAGTAGTACTCTTCGCGAGAACGACCGGTGACGGAGTGATAGATCTCCGACAGCGGAACCGCGCCCGCGCCGTTGCCGCCACCCATGATCGGCAGGACATACAGCATCATGATGCGATCCACCGGAATGCCGAACACCAGGCCGATAGCGATGCCGAAAATAGACGCGCCGACAATGCCCATCAGGATGGTTGGAATATAGCCGAGCAGAGATTTCAGCAGCAGCCGGCGGTTCACCGACAGAATTGCTCCGGTAATTAATACCGCGATGAATAAGTTAAGGAAGTTACTCTTATCCATAACGTTGCTGATAGCATCGATTTCTTTCTGCGTAAAAATACCGGCGTAAACAAAATAAGCGGCTACCAGGAAAATCATTACTGGAGCACCACCTATATATTTGTTGAATATTGGCAGGCGTTTGCCAATTTCACCGAATATAGCGCCGATGATAAACATGATGGCAAAACCGCCGACGATGTCGGTGGGTAAAGCGTTATAAAAATGTGAAAGTAATAGCGTAATTAACGCAAACGCGTAAAGGGGAAGCGGCATGCCGAAGATTTTAAATCCCAGCAGGTCGCTAACACCCTTCTTCTCCGTCGCCGGAGCCTGACTCATGTTAGTCATAAACGTTTTCCTGTTTATTGATGGAGTAATAATACCGGCGCATAGTAATAAATAGCTTTAGTGGTAAGGTGTGATTACCTTCACTGAATACTCGTGTTTTTTATTAATTTAATTGGTTTAATGATGCTGAATTAATTAACAACATAAAAACCATAAAGCCAATTAAGCCACGAGAAAAACTGTGACTTAAATACAAGTATCAACAGCCGAACGCTGGCGAAATACAGTTCGTTTTGGAATAACGAAGCGCTAAAAATGACTCTGATATTAAAACGCGTTCAGCTATTAAAAGATAAACCGCGGCGAGAAGCGATCGATCGGTTTCTTCGCCAGCATCAGCTGTCGTTAGAAGCCGACTGTGAAATGGCGATCGTCGCCGAGTATCAACAGCGGCTGGTCGGCTGCGGTGCTATTGCCGGCAATGTACTGAAATGTATTGCCATCGATCCCTCGCTGCAGGGGGAAGGGCTGAGCCTTAAATTACTGACCGAGCTCCTGACGCTGGCCTATGAATTGGGGCGCAGCGAACTGTTTTTGTTCACTAAACCTTGCAATGCCGCGCTATTTTCCGGCGCCGGCTTCTGGCCGATAGCCCAGGCGGGCGACCGCGCCGTGCTAATGGAAAATAGCCGCGAACGACTGACTCGTTACTGCCGACAGCTGGCGATGTATCGTCAGCCGGGAAAAAAAATCGGCGCTATCGTGATGAACGCCAACCCCTTCACCCTTGGCCACCGCTGGTTGGTGGAACAGGCGGCCAGCCAGTGCGACTGGCTACATCTGTTTGTGGTCAAAGAAGATGCGTCCTGCTTTTCCTATCACGATCGCTTCAAACTCATTGAACAGGGGATTGCCGGCATCGATAACGTGACGCTGCACCCCGGTTCGGCGTATCTGATCTCGCGGGCGACGTTCCCCGGCTATTTCCTGAAAGAGCAGGGGGTGGTTGATGACTGCCACAGCCAGATTGACCTGCAGCTCTTCCGCGAGCGCCTGGCCCCGGCGCTGCAGATCACCCATCGCTTTGTTGGCACCGAGCCGCTGTGTCCCCTGACTCGTAATTACAACCAGCGCATGAAGTCACTACTGGAAGCGCCAGGCGAGGCGCCGCCCATTGAAGTGGTTGAGCTGGCGCGAATCGAAAAAAATGGCGGGCCCGTGTCGGCCTCCCGAGTACGCGAACTCTATCGACAGCGCAACTGGCAGGCGGTCGCGGCGCTGGTACCGCCGGGGACCCTCTCTTTTCTGATGCAACTGGCGGAAAGCGAACATCAAACCGCCTGATTTTTATGCCCTAACTAAGGATTTTCCCCTATGGAAATGAAGATTGACGCCCTGGCCGGCACGCTGGAGTCCAGCGATGTGATGGTCAGGATTGGACCGGCGGCGCAGCCGGGCATTCAGCTGGAAATCGACAGCATTGTGAAACAGCAGTTTGGCGCCGCAATTGAGCAGGTAGTCAGAGAAACGCTGGCGCAGCTTGGCGTGAAGCAGGCCAACGTGGTGGTCGATGATAAAGGCGCGCTGGAGTGCGTACTGCGGGCCCGCGTACAGGCCGCGGCGCTGCGCGCGGCGCAACAGTCCCAATTACAATGGAGCCAGCTATGAAACCACGTCGCAGTATGCTGTTCATCCCTGGCGCCAATGCCGCCATGTTAAGCACTTCATTCGTTTACGGCGCCGATGCGGTGATGTTCGACCTTGAAGATGCCGTTTCGCTACGCGAAAAAGATACCGCCCGCCTGCTGGTGCATCAGGCGCTGCAGCATCCGCTGTATCAGGATATCGAAACCGTGGTGCGCATTAACCCGCTGAATACGCCGTTCGGTCTCGCCGACCTTGAAGCGGTAGTCCGCGCGGGCGTGGATATGGTGCGTCTGCCGAAAACCGACAGCAAAGAAGATATCCATGAGCTGGAAGCGCATGTTGAGCGGATTGAACGCGAGTGCGGCCGGGAAGTGGGCAGCACCAAGTTAATGGCGGCGATCGAGTCGGCGCTGGGCGTGGTGAACGCGGTGGAGATCGCCCGCGCCAGCCCACGTCTGGCGGCGATCGCGCTGGCGGCCTTCGATTACGTTATGGATATGGGCACCTCCCGCGGCGACGGTACTGAACTGTTCTACGCCCGCTGCGCCGTGCTGCATGCCGCGCGCGTTGCCGGCATCGCCGCCTATGACGTGGTGTGGTCGGATATCAATAACGAAGAGGGCTTCCTGGCGGAAGCTAATCTGGCCAAAAACCTCGGTTTTAACGGCAAATCGTTGGTTAACCCACGACAAATTGAACTCCTGCATCAGGTCTATGCCCCGACGCGCAAAGAGGTCGATCACGCGCTGGAAGTGATTGCCGCGGCGGAAGAAGCCGAAACGCGAGGTCTTGGCGTGGTATCGCTGAACGGCAAGATGATCGATGGACCGATTATCGACCATGCTCGCAAAGTGGTGGCGCTCTCGGCTTCCGGTATTCGTGATTAAGGGGAATAAGATGAAAGAGACAGTAACAATGCTTAATCAGCAGTACGTGATGCCGGAAGGGTTAGCGCCTTATGCGGGCGTGACGGCGAAAAGCCCGTGGTTGGCGAGCGAAAGCGAAAAACGTCAGCGTAAAATCTGCGATTCGCTGGAAACGGCGATTCGTCGTTCCGGTTTGCAAAACGGCATGACCATTTCGTTCCACCACGCGTTTCGCGGCGGTGACAAAGTCGTCAATATGGTAGTGGCGAAGCTGGCGGAAATGGGTTTTCGCGATCTGACGCTGGCATCCAGTTCGCTGATCGACGCCCACTGGCCGCTGATCGAGCATATTAAAAATGGCGTGATCCGCCAGATCTACACCTCCGGCCTGCGCGGCAAGTTGGGCGAGGAGATCTCCGCCGGTTTAATGGAAAACCCGGTACAGATCCACTCCCACGGCGGTCGCGTACAGCTGATTCAAAGCGGCGAGCTGTCGATTGATGTCGCGTTTCTCGGCGTTCCTTGCTGCGATGAGTTTGGCAACGCCAACGGCTTTAGCGGTAAATCACGCTGCGGTTCGCTGGGCTACGCGCGCGTTGATGCGGAACATGCCAAATGCGTAGTGCTGCTGACCGAAGAGTGGGTGGATTATCCTAACTATCCGGCCAGTATCGCCCAGGATCAGGTCGATCTGATAGTCCAGGTGGACGAAGTCGGTGATCCGGAAAAAATCACCGCTGGCGCGATCCGTCTGACCAGCAACCCGCGTGAGTTGCTGATCGCCCGCCAGGCGGCGAAAGTCGTTGAGCATTCCGGGTACTTTAAAGACGGTTTCTCGCTGCAGACCGGTACCGGCGGCGCCTCGCTGGCGGTGAGCCGCTTCCTCGAAGATAAAATGCGCCGTAACGGTATTACCGCCAGCTTCGGCCTTGGCGGCATCACCGGGACGATGGTTGACCTGCACGAAAAAGGGTTGATTAAAACGCTGCTCGATACCCAGTCGTTTGATGGCGACGCGGCGCGTTCATTGGCGCAGAACCCAAACCACGTTGAGATCTCCACCAACCAGTATGCCAGCCCGGGCTCTAAAGGCGCCTCCTGCGAGCGCTTAAACGTGGTGATGCTCAGCGCGCTGGAAATCGATACCGACTTTAACGTTAACGTGATGACCGGCTCTAACGGCGTGCTGCGCGGCGCGTCCGGCGGCCATAGCGATACCGCCGCCGGTGCGGATTTGACCATCATTACCGCGCCATTAGTTCGCGGCCGTATTCCCTGCGTCGTGGAAAAAGTGCTGACCCGCGTCACGCCGGGAGCCAGCGTAGATGTGCTGGTCACCGACCATGGCATAGCGGTAAACCCGGCGCGCCAGGATCTGATCGACAATTTGCGCAACGCGGGCATTCCGCTGATGACTATTGAGGAACTGCAGCAGCGTGCGGAACTGCTAACTGGCAAGCCGCAGCCGATCGAGTTTACCGATCGGGTGGTGGCGGTGGTGCGCTATCGCGATGGCTCCGTGCTTGATGTTATTCGTCAGGTGAAAAACAGCGACTAAATGCAGAGGGGGAAGGGCAATGAGCGAAGTGTTAATCAATCCGCAGCGTTCGCTGCGCGTGAAACCGCTGAACGCTGAAGAGGTGGTCAGCGCGGTAGAGCGCGCGCTGTTGACCGAAGTTCGCCTGACCCCAAAGCCCGGGTTGGTGGATATTCGTAACGCTGGCGCCCATCACGATATGGACCTGGCCTCGTTTGAGGCCAGTACCGCGGTGGTGGCGCCGTGGATGGAGAAATTTTTCATCATGGGCCACGATACCGCGGCGATCGTGCCGGAACAGGTGTTAATGATGCTGCGTCCAGTGGGAATGGCCTGTGAGAACGATATGCTGGAGGTCACCGGCGGGGTGAATACCCATCGCGGGGCGATCTTCGCTTTCGGTTTGCTGAGCGCGGCGGCGGGAAGGCTGGTATCGAAAGGGGAGCCGATTGAACAGCATCGGCTGTGCGACCAGGTGGCGCGATTCTGTCGCGGCATGGTTATGCAAGAACTCTCCGCTTCCAGCGGCGAACCGTTAAGCAAAGGCGAAGCCCATTTTCTACGTTATGGTCTCTCCGGCGCCCGCGGCGAGGCTGAGAGCGGCTTTCGTACCGTGCGTACCCAGGCGCTACCGGTGTTCAACCGCATGATGGAAGAGACTGGCGATAGCAACCTGGCGTTGCTGCAAACCTTGCTGCATCTGATGGCGTGGAATGATGACACCAATCTGGTCTCACGCGGCGGGCTTGCCGGCTTGAACTTTGTGCAGCAGGAGGCGCAGCGGCTGTTGTGGCAGGGCGGCGTCATGGCTGACGGCGGGCTGGAGGCGTTGCGTCAATTCGATGACGAACTGATTGCCCGCCACCTTAGCCCCGGCGGCAGCGCCGATTTGTTGGCGGTAACCTGGTTTTTGTCCGCTTTTCCCGCCGGTGAGCTTTTCCCTCTTTGATTTAGTACAACAACGCCTTAGCCCGCACCGCGCGGGCGGGGCGCTACCGTACCCCCACCCGAATTCCACTACTTAAACGCCGAATCGCGGCACAATCATATAGTTTTTACTGATATCGACCGCCGTTTGTCATAAATTTCTAATTATCGGCGTTTTTGAGTAGCGGCTATGCAACGGGCTGGTTACTCTGAAAACAATTCACGTGAAGTTAACAAAAGAGAATAGCTATGCAAGATGCACAAATCCGCGTGGCCATCGCCGGCGCGGGAGGCCGGATGGGACGCCAGTTAATTCAGGCTGCGCTGCAGATGGAAGGCGTGGCGCTTGGCGCGGCGCTGGAGCGCGAAGGTTCAAGCCTGGTGGGCAGCGATGCGGGCGAGCTGGCAGGCGCAGGCAAATCAGGCGTTACGGTACAAAGTAGCCTGGCGGCGGTAAACGATGATTTCGATGTATTGATCGATTTTACTCGCCCGGAAGGCACGCTCAACCATCTGGCTTTCTGCCGTCAGCACGGCAAAGGGATGGTGATCGGCACCACCGGTTTTGATGATGCCGGAAAGCAGGCGATTAGCGATGCCGCGCAGGACATTGCCATCGTCTTTGCCGCTAACTTTAGCGTTGGCGTCAACGTGCTGTTAAAGCTGCTGGAGAAAGCGGCGAAGGTGATGGGCGATTATACCGATATCGAAATTATCGAAGCGCACCACAGGCATAAAGTGGATGCGCCATCAGGTACCGCGCTGGCGATGGGCGAGGCGATCGCCGGGGCATTGAACAAAGATCTGAAGGACTGCGCCGTCTACAGTCGTGAAGGTCATACCGGCGAACGCGTTCCGGGTACCATTGGCTTTGCTACCGTTCGCGCGGGCGACATCGTCGGCGAACATACGGCGATGTTCGCCGATATCGGGGAACGTATCGAAATTACCCACAAGGCTTCCAGTCGGATGACTTTTGCCAATGGCGCCGTTCGTTCTGCTTTATGGTTGAAAGACAAAAAAAGTGGTCTCTTTGATATGAAAGATGTGCTTGATCTGAATGTTTTATAATGATTATTACCCATCGTGATGTGGTTATTGCATTCAATATGTGATTGATTGCAAAGGGCAATATTTTATTGCCCTTTTTTATTTTTGCATCTTGAACTGTTTTTCTTTGTTAGTGGTTTAAAAATCTGACTTATCTCATTATTTATGGTTATTAGATTGTAAATTTTGACCATCTGGTCCACTTTTTTCCCCTCCGGTGAGTGATTTTACAGTTTTCCACGCCCGCAAGCGTTTTCTCAACCAGGTTAGTTGATCTTTTTACCGTAAAAATCGCCCGTTACGCGCCAGTGGCGTAAAATAAGGTTAAAAATATCTGCTTTAAGTTGACTTTTACCCGACATCTCTCCAGAATGCCGCCGTTTGCCAAAATTCTGCGGGCAAAAATTTGCATTGATTCAGATCTATGTCTGAATTAATATGCAAATAAAGTGAGTGAATATTCTCTGGAGGGTGTTTTGATTAAGTCAGCGCTTTTGGTTCTGGAAGACGGAACCCAGTTTCACGGTCGGGCCATCGGGGCAACCGGCACGGCGGTTGGGGAAGTCGTTTTCAATACTTCAATGACCGGTTATCAAGAAATCCTCACTGATCCTTCCTATTCCCGCCAAATCGTCACTCTTACTTATCCCCATATTGGAAATGTCGGCACCAACGCCGCCGATGAAGAATCTTCTCAGGTACATGCACAAGGTCTGGTGATTCGCGACCTGCCGCTGATTGCCAGCAATTTCCGCAATACCGAAGACCTTTCTTCTTACCTGAAGCGCCATAACATTGTGGCCATTGCCGATATCGATACCCGTAAGCTGACGCGTTTACTGCGTGAGAAAGGGGCGCAGAATGGCTGCATCATCGCCGGCGATAATCTTGATGCCCAACTGGCGCTGGAAAAAGCCCAGGCATTCCCTGGTCTGAACGGCATGGACCTGGCGAAAGAGGTCACGACCGCAGAGACTTACGCCTGGACCCAGGGGAGCTGGACACTGGCGGGCGACCTGCCGGAAGCGAAGGCGGAAAGCGATCTGCCGTTCCACGTCGTGGCTTATGACTTCGGCGCCAAGCGCAATATCCTGCGGATGCTGGTTGACCGCGGCTGCCGCCTGACTATCGTTCCGGCGCAAACGTCGGCAGAAGACGTGCTTAAACTGAATCCGGACGGTATTTTCCTGTCTAACGGCCCTGGCGACCCGGCGCCGTGCGATTACGCCATTGCGGCGATTGAAAAATTCCTCACCACCGATATTCCGGTCTTTGGCATCTGTCTCGGCCATCAGCTGCTGGCGCTGGCGAGCGGCGCGAAGACCATTAAGATGAAATTCGGCCACCACGGCGGTAACCACCCGGTTAAAGATATCGATAACAATGTAGTGATGATTACCGCTCAGAACCACGGCTTTGCCGTTGACGAAGCGACGCTGCCTGCCAACCTGCGCGTGACCCACAAGTCACTGTTCGACGGTACCCTGCAGGGGATCCATCGTACCGACAAGCCGGCGTTTAGCTTCCAGGGGCACCCTGAAGCGAGCCCGGGTCCGCACGATGCCGCGCCGCTGTTCGACCACTTTATCGAGTTAATTGAGCAATACCGTCAGTCCGCGAAATAATCAGGAGTAAAAGAGCCATGCCAAAACGTACAGACATAAAAAGTATCCTGATTCTGGGCGCGGGCCCGATTGTTATCGGTCAGGCGTGTGAGTTTGACTACTCTGGCGCCCAGGCCTGTAAAGCCCTGCGCGAAGAGGGTTACCGCGTTATTCTGGTGAACTCTAACCCGGCGACCATCATGACCGACCCGGAAATGGCCGATGCGACCTATATCGAGCCGATTCACTGGGAAGTGGTGCGTAAAATTATCGAAAAAGAGCGTCCGGACGCGGTGCTGCCGACCATGGGCGGCCAGACCGCGCTGAACTGCGCGCTGGAGCTGGAGCGTCAGGGCGTGCTGGCAGAGTTCGGTGTGACCATGATTGGTGCGACCGCCGATGCGATCGATAAAGCGGAAGACCGCCGTCGCTTCGACGTGGCGATGAAAAAAATCGGTCTCGACACCGCGCGTTCCGGCATTGCGCACACCATGGAAGAAGCGCTGGCGGTGGCCGCTGAAGTTGGCTTCCCATGCATCATCCGTCCGTCCTTTACTATGGGCGGCACCGGCGGCGGTATCGCCTATAACCGCGAAGAGTTCGAAGAAATCTGCGAACGCGGCCTGGATCTCTCTCCGACCAACGAACTGCTGATTGATGAATCGCTGATCGGCTGGAAAGAGTACGAGATGGAAGTCGTACGCGATAAGAACGACAACTGCATCATCGTCTGCTCGATTGAAAACTTCGATGCCATGGGGATTCACACCGGCGACTCCATCACCGTCGCCCCGGCGCAGACCCTGACCGACAAAGAATACCAAATCATGCGTAACGCCTCGATGGCGGTACTGCGTGAAATCGGTGTGGAAACCGGCGGTTCTAACGTACAGTTCTCGGTGAACCCGAAAGATGGTCGCCTTATCGTTATCGAAATGAACCCGCGCGTATCCCGCTCTTCGGCGCTGGCCTCAAAAGCGACCGGCTTCCCGATTGCCAAAGTGGCGGCGAAGCTGGCGGTAGGTTACACCCTCGATGAGCTGATGAACGACATTACCGGCGGCCGTACTCCGGCTTCCTTCGAACCGTCCATCGACTATGTTGTGACCAAAATTCCACGCTTTAACTTTGAAAAATTTGCTGGCGCTAACGACCGTCTGACCACGCAGATGAAATCCGTCGGCGAAGTGATGGCGATTGGTCGCACGCAGCAGGAATCTCTGCAGAAAGCGCTGCGCGGCCTGGAAGTGGGCGCCACCGGCTTCGACCCGAAAGTCAGCCTCGACGATCCGGAAGCGCTGACCAAAATCCGCCGCGAGCTGAAAGACGCGGGCGCCGAGCGTATCTGGTACATCGCTGATGCCTTCCGCGCCGGCCTCTCCGTCGACGGCGTCTTCAACCTGACCAATATCGACCGCTGGTTCCTGGTACAAATCGAAGAGCTGGTGCGCCTGGAAGAGAAAGTGGCGGCTGTGGGCATCAACGGCCTCGACGCTGACTTCCTGCGCCACCTGAAGCGTAAAGGCTTTGCCGATGCGCGTCTGGCGAAACTGGCGGGCGTGCGCGAAGCGGAAATCCGCAAGCTGCGCGATCACTACAACCTGCACCCGGTCTACAAGCGCGTGGATACCTGCGCGGCGGAATTCGCCACCGATACCGCCTACATGTACTCTACCTATGAAGACGAGTGCGAATCCAACCCGTCGGTAGACCGCGATAAAATCATGGTGCTCGGCGGCGGCCCGAACCGTATCGGCCAGGGTATCGAGTTTGACTACTGCTGCGTACACGCTTCGCTGGCGCTGCGCGAAGACGGTTACGAGACCATCATGGTCAACTGTAACCCGGAAACCGTTTCGACCGACTACGACACCTCCGACCGTCTGTACTTCGAGCCGGTAACGCTGGAGGACGTACTGGAAATCGTGCGCATCGAGAAGCCGAAAGGCGTCATCGTGCAGTACGGCGGCCAGACCCCACTGAAGCTGGCGCGTGAACTGGAAGCCGCAGGCGTGCCGGTTATCGGCACCAGCCCGGACGCCATCGACCGCGCTGAAGACCGCGAGCGCTTCCAGCATGCGGTTGACCGCCTGAAACTGAAGCAGCCGGCGAACGCCACCGTGACTGCGATTGAGCAAGCGGTTGAGAAGGCAAAAGAGATCGGCTATCCGCTGGTGGTTCGCCCGTCTTACGTGCTCGGCGGCCGCGCGATGGAAATCGTTTATGACGAAGCTGACCTGCGCCGTTACTTCCAGACCGCGGTGAGCGTTTCTAACGATGCGCCGGTACTGCTGGACCGTTTCCTCGACGACGCGGTTGAAGTCGATGTTGACGCTATCTGCGATGGCGAAATGGTGCTGATTGGCGGCATCATGGAACATATCGAACAAGCGGGCGTGCACTCCGGCGACTCCGCCTGTTCTCTGCCAGCCTACACTCTGAGCAAAGAGATTCAGGATGTGATGCGTGAGCAGGTGCAGAAACTGGCCTTCGAACTGCAGGTTCGCGGCCTGATGAACGTACAGTTCGCGGTGAAAAACAACGAAGTGTACCTGATTGAAGTCAACCCGCGCGCGGCGCGTACCGTACCGTTCGTCTCGAAAGCCACCGGCGTACCGCTGGCGAAAGTGGCGGCACGCGTAATGGCCGGTAAAACCCTGGCGCAGCAGGGCGTCACCAAAGAAATCATCCCGCCGTACTACTCGGTGAAAGAGGTGGTGCTGCCGTTCAACAAATTCCCGGGCGTTGACCCGCTGTTAGGGCCGGAAATGCGCTCTACCGGGGAAGTGATGGGCGTGGGCCGCACCTTCGCGGAAGCGTTCGCCAAAGCGCAGCTGGGCAGCAACTCCACCATGAAGAAACAGGGCCGCGCGCTGCTCTCCGTTCGCGAAGGCGACAAAGAGCGCGTTGTCGACCTGGCGGCAAAACTGCTGAAACAGGGCTTCGAGCTGGATGCAACCCACGGTACCGCGATTGTTCTGGGTGAAGCCGGTATCAATCCGCGTCTGGTGAACAAGGTGCATGAAGGTCGTCCGCACATTCAGGACCGTATCAAGAATGGCGAATATACCTACATCATCAACACCACCGCAGGACGTCAGGCGATTGAAGACTCCAAGCTGATTCGCCGCAGCGCGCTGCAATACAAGGTGCATTACGACACCACCCTGAACGGCGGCTTCGCCACCGCGATGGCGCTGAATGCCGATGCGACCGAGAAGGTGATTTCGGTGCAGGAAATGCACGCGCAAATCACCAAATAAGCGTACCGGCCGGGCCGGATAGCGACACACAGGGGCTGACGATATCGTCGGCCCTTTTTTTTATGGCAATCATCTTCGGAGAGTTCTGCTTTTATCTGCCTGCCGGGTCAGGCTAACTATAGTTAGCACGATAACGATACCAATTGATGAAAAGACAGGAGGATACAATGCGGAACAAAATTCTGGTGGCATCCGCGCTGGCGGCAACGGCGATGGTATTTGTGGCAGGTTGCTCATCAAATCAGTCGCTCAAAACGACAGATGGCAAAACAATTGTGACCAGCGGTAAGCCGCAGGTCGATGATGATACAGGCCTTGTATCCTACAAAAATGCGGAAACCGGTCGCGTGGAGCAGATTAATCGCGACCAGGTGAAGTCAATGGACGAGCTGGATAACTAAAAAAAAAGCAGTGGCTTCGGCCACTGCTTTTTACCTTTCAGGGTATAGCGATTACCAACGGTGATTCAGCAGAATGTGGCCGCCATACGCGGCGTAGCTGTTTTCACCCCATTCGCCGCTGGCGCGCAGCGAGAGAGTGGTGGTCTCGTTCACATTGCCGGTTATGCCCAGCTCTAACTGACCGCGATCGTCCGGCGTATCATTGCTGACTTTTTCGCCATTGAATGCCAGATCGTTTTGACCCGCGCCTTTCAGCCAGTTCACGGCGACATAAGGCTGCCATGCTTTAACATCTTGCTGCTCGAAGTAGCTGCTCTTCACGCCGAGACGGCCAAAGAGGCTGTTGTTGTCGAGGGTTGTCACCCGCACGCCATCCGGGTCGGTATGATTTTCCTGATCGAGATAGCTGTAGATCATCTGCGCCTGAGGTTCAATCTTCCACGTACGCGCATTGTCTGAAGGGATCACCCAGGCATGGCCGACTTCGACAGAGGCGGCAAAACCTTTGCTATCATACTTTTCATTGTTGCGATTGCTGGTGACCGTGTTGTTATACCAGCTGTAGGACGCCCAGGTATCGATGTAGCTGCCCAGACGTAATTTCGGATCTTCCTGCCAGGTCGCGTACAGGCCAACGTTGAAACCGTCGACTTTACCCTGCGCGTCACGCACGTTGTGTTTCGCATCCGAGTCTGTTTTCGCCTGGCCCGCGCCAAACATGCCGCCGGCACGCAGTATCCCTTTGTCCATCGGCTTGCTCATGAAATCACTGCCGACCTGAAGCACGGTGGTAGTGGTGTCATAGCTGACTTTATCGCCGCCGGCATCGTTCTCATGATAGCGGCCCTTAACGTACATCCAGGTGTTCAGATTGTCTTCGTTGCGGAACGTGAGCTGGTCGCGATCGTCACGTTTATGCAGGAACATACTCTGCGCAGCAAGGTAGTTACCCAGATAAGCGCCGACTTCCGGCGCCATCACTTCTGGCGCGGATTGACCGCCATTATCGGTATTGCTGCCGTTATCGCTGTCGCCATCAGTGCCACTGCCGCCATCAGTGCCGCTATCGCTGCCGCTGTCACCATCGTCAGTATCATCCGACGGATCGTCAGACGGGGTCGCTTTGGATTCCAGATACCAGTTGCCGTTGTCGTGTTGATACAGACCGTATTCATAAGCCCCGGCGACAACCGGTTTGGACAAGGTGAGCTGCGCCTCGGAGTTGCCGCCAACGCTGACAATCTCCATACCATTAACGGTTTGTGCGCCCAGCCCGCCGATATTGGCGATGCTGACGCCAGACTGCCCGTAGCTGCTGCCGGTGATGGACAGATGGTCGGTCGGCGCGCTGTCTTCGCCGAGGGTGCTGTTCATTACGATCTGGCTGCCGGCGGAACCGGTATAGTCGCCGTTAATCGTAAAATTGTTGCCAACGCTATTATCGGCGGCGCTGAGTAACAGCGTACCGCTGTTGGTCACATTGCCGTTAATCGTATCGACGCCGGATGTTCTTAGCGTTGCGTTACCTTCAACCGCATTCCACGCCGCGAGGATACCGCCGCTGAGGATATCAATGTTGTTATTCACTTCGCCGGCGCTGGCAAATTGCGCGCCATTTTCGATGGTGATGGTGGCGTCGCTGTCTGCTACACCGAGAGTGGCGCCTTCCGCGACCAGAGTGGTGCCGCTTTTCAGAAGGGTATTACCGGTATAGCGATTGGTGCCGGTTAAGGTCAGGGTATTGGCATCGACTTTTTCCACGTTGCCGCTACCGATGATGCTGGTGGCAAACGTAGAGTCGCTTCCCTGATTGAAGATCACTGTGCCATTGTTGGTCATGCTGCCGGTGAGGGTCGCGGTTTTCTGCCCGTTGCCCAACTGTAGCGTGGCCGCTTCCGCGACCAGCGTGTTGCCGCTATTAGCGACAGCGCCCGCCAGCGTTAACTGACCGCTATTAACCTGGAGGGAATCGCCGCTGCCGATGATGTCCAGGTTGCCGGTGAGCGTCCAGGCCTCGCCGTTCATTTTCACGGAGGCAAAACCGTCGCCATCATGAAGGCCGACAAAATTGCTGTCTTCCGTACCAGAGCCCACCAGCGAGAGTGTGTTACCTGTAGAGCCCGTGGAGATGACATCGCCGATGAGGGAAGAGCCGGTATTGAGCACCAGGCTGTTATGTTTGCTGCTGGCAAACATGACGGCCGTACCGCCGCCGCCGAGTAAACCGCTGTTGATAATATCGGCTTTCGCGCTATCAACGACGTTGATCCCGTTTTGGCTGCCCTGCACGGTGCCGCTGTTGCTAATTTTGCTGTTGCCGTCGCTTAACGCCACACCATCACCAGCGGTACCAGTGATGGCGCCGCTGTTATCTAACCCGACGCCAATTTGCGAACTCAGGCCGTTTTTGCCGGTGATCACGCCGGTATCGGTATTGGTGATACTAATTGCCGATGACTCTTCGCTAACGAAAATACCGTTGTTGGAGCCAGTAATGATTCCACTATTATTAATCGCACCCGCCATTGATTGCACGTTAACGGCATTATCAGTTGCAGATGAAATAATTGCATTTTCATTATTATTTATTTCAACGGATTGTCCTTCGATATTAATATCCAGACCGATCCCCGTTCCTGCAATATTGCCTTCATTAGTGATTTTTTTGACGTTCATTCCGCTAACGGATACCGCCGGGGTGCTCTCTGCGGAAGAGATGGTGACGTCTCTATTGATGACGTACTCCGCGTCGACGGAGAAGTCTTGCGGCTCTGAGGTTGACTGATCAATCGTGGCAGCGCTAACGACTATTGGCGTTAACATTAATAAGGCGGGAAATATCCTTGCCAGCGTTTTGGTTGTTCTGTTTAGTTCAAAGTGTTTATTGCTCATGTACACATCCATTTGAGTAAATAGCGGTCCGGGATATCGCTATAAATTAGTGTTTATATTTAGTGTAAAGAATGGGCTCAAAACGAAGAGCGTAAAATTATTGGATTTACTTTCTATGGTGTATAGGGTTATTTATTAAATAATGCTTTAAGGTTCCCTTAAAATATATGACGATTGTATTATTGATAATTATTAATTCGTAGAGTGGATTATTTTCGGTATCAACGCGTGTTTTGCTTACCAACATGTCACTACGGCAGGAAAACTTGGCAATCGCTGTGATTGACTTTTCTCTCGCTATTCCCCCCTTTCAGTGAGCGAGTTAACTGTCTACACTCACTGCTACAAGAATACAAAAGACAGGCCTATTCATGATTCTGATAATTTACTCGCATCCTTATCCGCATCACTCGCATGCGAATAAACGGATGCTTGAGCAAGCAGGGACGCTTGATGGCGTAGAGATACGCTCCCTCTATGAGCTATATCCCGACTTCAATATCGATATCGCTGCCGAGCAGGCGGCGCTGGCGCGCGCCGATCTGGTTATCTGGCAGCATCCAATGCAGTGGTACAGCGTACCGCCGCTGCTAAAACTGTGGATGGATAAAGTGCTGTCTCACGGCTGGGCGTACGGCCACAATGGTATTGCGTTGCATGGTAAATCGCTGATGTGGGCGGTTACTACCGGCGGCGGCGAAAGCCATTTCGATATTGGTTCATTCCCCGGCTTTGACGTGCTGGCGCAGCCTCTGCAGGCGACGGCGCTGTACTGTGGCATGAAATGGCTGCCGCCGTTTGCCATGCACTGTACCTTTATCTGCGATGACGAAACGCTGCAGGCGCAGGCCCGTCATTATCGTCAACGCTTAATCGAATGGCAGGAGGCGCATAACAATGGATAGCCATACGCTAATACAGGCGCTGATCTACCTCGGCTCCGCTGCGCTTATCGTGCCGATCGCCGTGCGTCTGGGGCTGGGGTCGGTACTGGGGTATTTGATCGCCGGCTGCGTTATCGGCCCGTGGGGGCTGCGCTTGGTCACTGACGCTGAGGCGATTCTGCATTTCGCCGAAATCGGCGTCGTACTGATGCTGTTTGTCATCGGTCTTGAGCTGGATCCGCAGCGCTTATGGAAGCTGCGCGCCTCGGTATTTGGCGGCGGCGCGCTGCAAATGGTGGTGTGCGGCGCGTTTATCGGGCTGTTCTGCATGCTGCTTGGATTGCGCTGGCAGGTTGCGGAGCTCATCGGGATGACGCTGGCGCTGTCGTCGACGGCGATTGCGATGCAGGCGATGAATGAACGTAACCTGACGGTGACGCAACTGGGGCGTAGCGCTTTTGCCGTGCTGTTGTTCCAGGATATCGCTGCTATTCCTTTGGTTGCGATGATCCCGTTGCTGGCGGCCAGCGGCGGCTCAACGACCCTGGCCGCGTTTGCGCTGTCGGCGTTGAAAGTCGCCGGCGCGCTGGCGCTGGTGGTGCTGTTAGGGCGCTATCTGACCCGGCCGGTGCTGCGCTTCGTTGCCCGTTCCGGCCTGCGCGAAGTATTCAGCGCCGTGGCCTTGTTCCTGGTGTTCGGCTTCGGATTGCTGCTGGAAGAAGTGGGACTGTCGATGGCGATGGGCGCGTTTCTTGCCGGGGTGCTTCTGGCAAGTTCGGAATACCGACATGCGCTGGAAAGCGATATCGAACCGTTTAAAGGGTTGCTGTTGGGGCTGTTCTTTATCGGCGTCGGCATGTCTATTGACTTTGGTACCCTCGTCACCCATCCGCTACGTATCCTGATCCTGCTGGTGGGTTTCCTGGCGATCAAGGCCCTGATGCTGTGGCTGATTGCTAAACCGCTGGGCGTACCGCGCGCGCAGCGCCGCTGGTTTGCCGTGCTGCTGGGGCAGGGGAGTGAGTTCGCTTTCGTGGTCTTCGGCGCCGCGCAGATGGCCGATGTGCTGGATAGTGAATGGGCGAAGGCGCTGACGCTGGCGGTGGCGTTATCCATGGCGGCAACGCCCATCCTGCTGGTGCTGCTGACGCGGATGGAGAAATCCGCCAGCGGCCAGGAGCGCGAAGCGGACGAGATTGACGAAGAGCAGCCGCGAGTGATTATCGCCGGTTTTGGCCGCTATGGGCAGATTGCCGGGCGCGTGCTGCTTTCCAGTGGCGTGAAAATGGTTATCCTCGATCACGATCCGGATCACGTTGATACCCTGCGCAAGTTCGATATGAAGGTGTTTTACGGTGATGCCACGCGAGTGGATCTGCTGGAATCGGCAGGAGCGGCAAAGGCAGAAGTGCTGATTAACGCCATCGACGACCCGCAGGCCAGCCTGCAACTGGTGGAGCTGGCGAAAGAGCACTTCCCGCATCTGCAGATCATTTCGCGTGCCCGCGATGTCGATCACTACATTCAGCTGCGCCAGGCCGGGGTGGAAGCGCCGGAGCGTGAGACCTTCGAATCGGCGCTGAAAAGCGGCCGCATGACGCTGGAAGCCCTGGGCCTTGGCGCTTATGAGGCCCGCGAGCGCGCCGATCTGTTCCGTCGTTTCAACCAACAGATGGTAGAAGAGATGGTGGCGATGGCGGAAAATGATGCCGCCTCGCGGGTGGCGGTGTTTAAACGGACCAGCGATATGCTTACCGGCATTATCAACGAGGACCGTAATCATCTGTCGCTGGTGCAGCGTCACGGCTGGCAAGGCACTGAAGAAGGACGGCACACCGGAGACGTTCGCGATGAGCCGGAGAATAAGCCTTCAACCTGAGGTGGTAAGCAAATGTTGCGTTAACTTTACAGCTAACATTTTGTTTTCAATTTAGTTCCTGATCTGGCGGCTCATAAGGGTTACGTGGGCTCGCCAGCAAATCTAAAAATTTTCATGTTCTTTACTCTTCGTTCAGTCGACGAAGTATTACGCTTTCCGTATAGTGGCGGCAATTTTTTGCATTCGGGAAATTTTCAATGATTAGTCTGATTGCGGCGTTAGCTGTAGATCGCGTAATTGGCATGGAGAACGCTATGCCATGGGACTTGCCTGCCGATCTCGCCTGGTTTAAACGTAATACCTTAAACAAGCCGGTGGTTATGGGGCGTTTGACCTGGGAATCCATCGGTCGCCCGTTGCCAGGACGTAAAAATATCGTTATCAGCAGCAAGCCGGGCAGCGACGATCGCGTGCAGTGGGTGAAGTCTGTTGATGAAGCGATTGCCGCCTGCGGCGACGCGGAAGAGATTATGGTGATCGGCGGTGGCCGCGTTTACGAGCAGTTCCTGCCAAAAGCGCACAAACTCTACCTGACCCATATTGATGCGGAAGTGGAAGGGGATACCCATTTCCCGGATTACGATCCGGACGAATGGGAATCGGTATTCAGCGAGTTCCACGATGCCGATGCGCAAAACTCCCATAGCTACTGCTTCGAGATCCTCGAGCGCCGTTAAGCGAAATCGCATGGATTAAAAACCCCGGTCGCGTCAGGCGTGGCCGGGGTTTTGTTTTATCAGGAATATCCCGGCGACCATCCGGTACAGGCCGTAGGTCGGGTAAGGCGTAGCCGCCACCCGGTAAACAAACGGCGCCGTGGGTAGATACTGTTATCAGTTTGCAATGGTTTCGCTCCTGGAAAAGCGGTTGTTCTGTGCTGTTTCCGAACATATTGCGCTCCCAATATTTCTTCTGCGTTATGTCTCTCATGGCGCAGGGAGCGCACAGAGGGCGGCCAGTCGCCGCCGCCCTCTGTACTCCCGGGCTCTGGCCGCCAAAATCGCCACTTCGTGGTGCCTTCGACTTATCCCTGCAGGCTTCGGGTCGGGCCGAGGCAGCGTCCTTGCAAATCACGGCCCTCAGCCCGCATCCATGCGGGCTGCCCCGGCCTGCCGGGAACGTCTCAGCGATTTTGAGGCCACCAACACCGGCAGTTTCAGTAGCCATGGGGAGAGAGGTAGAGTTGAGAGCTTCAGCTCACAACGGTACAGGCCGTAGGTCGGGTAAGGCGTAGCCGCCACCCGACAAAAAAACGGCGCCGCGGGTAGCCCGGATAAGGCGCAGCGCGCCACTATCCGGGATCGACTCAGGAGGCGACCGCTTCGCCCTCGTCGAGGCTTTTCTGGCGGTTGGAACGCTGGGTGAAATACGTTTTATCTTCCCAGCGCAGGCAGGTCAGATCGCCCCCCCAGCAGCAGCCGGTATCCAGCGCGTAGATCCCTTCCGGCGTACCGCGGCCTTCCAACGACGCCCAGTGGCCAAAGGCGATACTGTACTCGCGAGCGACAGGGCCCGGAATGGCAAACCATGGCTTCAGCGGGGCGGGCGCGTCTTCCGGCGCCTCTTTGCTGTACATATCCAACTGGCCGTTCGGGAAGCAATAGCGCATGCGGGTGAAGGCGTTGGTGATAAAGCGCAGGCGCGCCAGGCCGCTGAGCTCATTGCTCCAGTGGTTCGGCATATCACCGTACATCGCGTCGAGGAAGAACGGATAGGAGTCGCTGGCCAGCACGGCTTCGACATCGCGCGCGCACTGTTTGGCGGTTTCCAGATCCCACTGTGGCGTGATGCCGGCATGAGCCATCACCAGCTTTTTCTCTTCGTCCACCTGCATCAACGGCTGGCGACGAAGCCAGTTAAGGAGTTCGTCAGCGTCGGGCGCTTCCAGCAGCGGCGTCAGGCGGTCTTTGGGTTTGTTGCGGCTGATGCCGGCAAATACCGCCAGCAGGTGCAGGTCATGGTTGCCCAATACGATGCGTACGCTATCGCCGAGCGTTTTCACAAACCGCAGCACTTCCAGAGAGCCGGGGCCGCGTGCGACCAGATCGCCAGTGAGCCACAGTGTGTCCGTATCAGGGTTAAACTCCACCTGCTCCAGCAATGCGATCAGTTCATCGTAGCAACCATGAACGTCGCCAATAAGGTATGTAGCCATTGTTTTAATGTATAAGCGTTGGAACTGCGAGACGGAAGACAGGGATCTCGATATTGAACGGCACGCCGTTGCTATCAATCATCTCATAGTGACCCTGCATGGTGCCCAGCGGCGTTTCGATAACCGCGCCGCTGGTATATTGATACTCTTCGCCGGCAGGGATGTGCGGCTGTTCGCCGACCACCCCTTCACCCTGGACTTCCGTCTCGCGACCGTGTCCATTGGTGATAAGCCAGTAGCGGCCGAGAAGCTGAACCTGACTCCGCCCCAGGTTGCGAATGGTGACGGTGTAAGCGAAGACGTAGCGCTCTTCTTCCGGAGAAGATTGCGATTCGATATAGACGCTTTGCACCTGGACGCAAACACGAGGCGAATTAATCATGGTTAGCTCTCCTTCGAAGGCAGATTGTTGGATAACCAGTTGGCCATCTTACAGTACTGCTCTACAGAAATATTTTCCGCACGTACCGCCGGGTCGACGCCCAGCTCCGTCAGCACTTCAACGCTAAACAGATTGCCGAGACTATTACGAATGGTCTTACGGCGCTGGTTGAAGGCTTCAGTTGTGATACGGCTCAGCACGCGGACATCCTTCACCGGGTACGGCATGGTGCGGTGCGGCACCAGACGCACGACGGCAGAATCCACTTTTGGCGGCGGCGTAAAGGCGGTCGGCGGAACTTCAAGTACCGGGATCACCTGGCAGTAGTACTGCGCCATTACGCTTAAACGACCATACGCTTTACTGTTCGGCCCGGCAACCAGACGATTAACCACTTCCTTCTGCAGCATAAAATGCATATCGGCAATGGCATCAGTATAGCTGAAGAGGTGGAACATCAGCGGCGTTGAGATGTTGTACGGCAGGTTGCCGAAGACGCGCAGCGGTTGGCCCATTTTCTCCGACAGTTCGCCGAAATTCATGGTCATCGCATCCTGCTGGTAAATGGTCAGCTTAGGTCCGAGGAACGGATGCGTCTGTAGGCGGGCCGCCAGATCGCGGTCCAGCTCGATAACGGTTAATTGATCGAGGCGTTCGCCGACCGGTTCGGTCAGCGCGGCGAGACCTGGGCCGATTTCGACCATCGCCTGGCCTTTCTGTGGATTGATGGCCGAGACAATGCTGTCGATCACGAACTGATCGTTGAGAAAGTTTTGCCCGAAGCGTTTACGGGCTAAATGGCCCTGATGGACTCGATTATTCATTGGGTATTAACAATCATTTTGATGGCGAGATTAAGCGCCGTGATAAAACTGCCGACGTCCGCTTTTCCCTGTCCGGCTAATTCCAGCGCGGTACCGTGGTCAACGGAGGTACGAATAAAAGGTAAACCGAGCGTAATATTCACGCCACGGCCAAAGCCCTGGTATTTTAGCACGGGCAGGCCCTGATCGTGGTACATCGCGAGTACCGCATCGGCATTATCGAGATATTTTGGCTGAAAAAGGGTATCCGCAGGCAATGGACCGCTAAGATTCATGCCCTTCGCCCGCATCTCTTCCAGCACCGGAATGATGGTATCGATCTCTTCCGTCCCCATGTGGCCACCTTCGCCGGCGTGGGGATTCAGGCCGCAAACCAGCACGTGCGGTTGAGCGATACCAAATTTATGCCGCAGATCGGCATCCAGGATGGTAATCACTTCGCGCAGCAGCTCCGGCGTAATCGCCTCGCTTATTGCCTTCAGCGGAAGATGGGTCGTGGCCAGCGCGACCCGCAGCTCTTCGGTCGCCAGCATCATGACCACTTTACTGGCGTGAGCGCGCTCTTCGAAGAACTCGGTATGACCGGTAAAGGAGATGCCGGCGTCGTTGATGTTGCCTTTGTGCACCGGCCCGGTAATCAGCGCCGCGAATTCGCCATTAAGGCAGCCATCGCAGGCGCGCGCCAGCGTTTCCACCACATAACTGCCATTCTCGACATCGAGCACGCCCGGCTGCACCGGCGCGTTGAGGGGGACGGAAAGCAGCGTGAGCGTTCCTGCCCGCTGCGGCTGCGGAGGGCGCGTTGGATCGTAGGGGAGGAGCGATAAAGGAAGACCGAGCTGGCAGGCTCGGTCAGTTAACAGGGCGCCATCGGCGCAAATAACCAGTTCAACCGGCCAGTCGCGCTGCGCAAGCTCGGCGACAAGGTCGGGACCAATCCCTGCGGGTTCGCCGGGAGTGATAACAACACGTTGCATAGAAACGTTCCTTCGGGCTCGTTATTGCCCGGCTACGCAGTCAACCCCAGCGTTTGCTGGGGTGACCGGTCTACCCTCCGGCACGTCTTAACGTGGCGCAGAGGGCTGAACTTTAGTTGCTCAGAATTTTGACGTAAGCGCTGGCGCGCTGTTCCTGCATCCAGGTTGCCGCTTCTTCAGAGAATTTGCGGTTCATCAGCATGCGGTAAGCGCGGTCTTTCTGCGCGGCGTCGGTTCTGTCGACGTTGCGGGTATCCATCAGTTGGATCAGGTGCCAGCCGAAGGAGGAGTGAACCGGACCGCTAGTCTGGCCTTTGTTGAGGCGCATCAGCGCATCGCGGAACGCAGGATCGAAGATATCCGGCGTTGCCCAGCCTAAGTCGCCGCCCTGGTTGGCGGAGCCCGGGTCCTGAGAAAACTCTTTCGCTGCTTTATCGAAAGTCGTTTTACCGCTCTTAATGTCTGCCGCAATCTGCTCCAGCTTCGCCTGGGCCTGGGCGTCATTCATGATCGGCGACGGCTTCAGCAGGATGTGACGGGCATGAACTTCGGTGACGGAGATATTCTGGCTGCCGCCGCGCATATCGTTCACTTTCAGGATGTGGAAGCCGACGCCGGAACGAATCGGACCGACAACATCGCCTTTCTTCGCGGTGCTCAGCGCCTGCGCGAAGATGCCCGGCAGCTCCTGAATACGGCCCCAACCCATCTGGCCGCCTTTCAGCGCCTGCTGGTCAGCGGAATAGGTGATAGCCAGTTTGCCGAAGTTAGCGCCGCTACGGGCCTGTTCAACGACGGACTTCGCCTGTTCTTCCGCAGCCGCAACCTGATCGGAGGTCGGGTTTTCCGGCAGCGCGATCAGGATGTGGCTCAGGTTCAGCTCGGTGCTGGCATCGTTCTGATCGCCAATCTGCTTGGCCAGCGCTTCAACTTCCTGCGGCAGCACGGTGATGCGGCGGCGCACTTCGTTGTTACGCACTTCCGAAATCAGCATCTCTTTACGGATCTGGTTACGGTAGGTGTTGTAGTTGATGCCTTCATAGGCCAGACGGCTACGCATCTGATCCATCGACATGTTGTTCTGTTTGGCGATGTTAGCGATGGCCTGATCAAGCTGATCGTCGCTGACTTTTACGCCCATTTTCTGCCCCATTTGCAGAACGATCTGGTCCATGATCAATCTTTCGAGGATCTGATGACGCAGGGTGGCGTCATCCGGCAGCTGCTGTCCCGCCTGACCAGCGTTGAGCTTCACCGACTGCATCAGACCATCGACGTCGCTTTCCAGAACAACGCCATTATTGACGACAGCCGCTACTTTATCGACCACCTGCGGGGCGGCGAAACTGGTATTCGCGATCATGGCGATACCGAGAAGCAGCGTTTTCCAGTTCTTCATACTTTTTCCATTTCAATTAACCGCAAATGCGGATTACGTTTTAAACCAGACGCCTTACAGGGAGCTCTGGTACGGCAAAATGTTCGAGCGCAGCATCTGCTGGGTGCCAAGACCGTAGTTGGAGCTCAGACCACGCAGTTCGATGTTGATACCGAAGGTGTTATCGTATTTGCTCTCGCCGCCGTTGCTGTTGTTATCCCAGCCGTTGAGCTTACGTTCGTAGCCAAGGCGGATAGCGTAGCAGCAAGAGTTGTACTGCACCCCTAACATCTGGTTAGCCGCTTTTTTGGTATTGGTATCGAAGTAGTATGCGCCGACCACAGACCAACGATCGACAATCGGCCAGCTGGCGGTCATACCTACCTGAGAAATACCCTCTTTGTACTGCTGAGCGGTGGAATACGAAGGCAGCGTCGCCTGAATATATTCCGGACTCGCATAACGGTAGTTCAGTTGCACTAAGCGGTTTTCGTCGCGGCGGTATTCAATGGTTCCGTTGCCGGTTGCGACGTTATCCAGACGCGTATCATACTGGATCCCCCCGCGTAAACCCCAGTCATCGGAGATGCGCCAGTAAGTGTCGCCGGCCCACACCAGTGAACCCGTGGTGTCGTTATTCTCCCAGTTGATGTTGTCCGCACCGGTCCGAGACTCGGTGAAATAGTAGATTTGACCAACGGAAATATTAAAACGTTCAACGGCCGCGTCATCATATACGCGAGATGTGAGACCGGTGGTGACCTGGTTTGCCGAGGCAATACGGTCCAGACCGCTGTAGGAGCGGTCGCGGAACAGGCCGCTATAGTCGGACTGCAGCAGGGTCGAGTCGTAGACGCCGATGTGGCTCTGGTCGCGATACGGGATATACAGGTACTGCATGCGCGGTTCCAGGGTTTGGGTATAACCCTCCTGCATATCGCGCTCGAAGACCAATTTGCCGTCAATTTTGAACTCTGGCATCACGCGGTTAACGGAATCTTTGTAATCGGTACCGTTGGCCGCGTTGTACTTATCGAGATTGCTCTGCTGGTAATGCGTCGCCAGCAGCTTCGCCTCGGTGTTGATGCTTCCCCAGCCGTTAGACAGCGGCAGGTTGATCGTCGGCTCCATGTGCAGACGCGTTGCTTCCGGCATATCACCGTTGGTGTTGACGAAGTGCACCGCCTGCGCATACAGATGGGTGTCGAACGGGCCAACGTCATTCTGATAGGCGTTAACATCCAGCTGCGGTTCGGCGCCGTAGGAGTTGCTTGAGCTACGGTCGAAGACCTGGAACTGCTTGGTCGACACGGTGGCGTCAAAATGCTGGTTAACGTAACCGGCGCTGAATTTCTGCGTCGCGTAGCCGTCGGTACTGGAACCGTACTTGGAGCTGAAGTCGTTAAAATAATCCGGATCGCTGACTTTGGTGTAGTCGGCGTTCAGACGCCAGACCTGATCGATAACCGCGTTGTGGTTCCAGTAGAACATCCAGCGGCGGCTGTTGCTGTCGTTAGGATGATCGTCTTCGTACACTTTATCAGACGGCAGATAATCGAATTCAAATAAACCTGCGCCCGCCTGGGTCAGATAGCGGAATTCGTTTTCCCACATCACGCCGCCGCGTTTATTCATGTAGTGCGGCGTAATCGTGGCGTCGAAATTCGGTGCGATATTCCAGTAATAAGGCAGCGAGAACTCAACGCCATTTTTAGTACTGTATTTGGCGTTAGGGATCAGGAAACCGGAACGGCGCTTATCGCCGACAGGAAGCTGCAGATACGGGCTATAAAAAATAGGGACGGAACCAAGCTTAAAGCGCGCGTTCCAGATTTCGGCAACCTGCTCTTCGCGGTCATGGATAACTTCGCTGCCGACGACGCTCCAGGTATCAGAGCCCGGCAGACAGGAGGTGAAGCTGCCGTTTTCAAGTATGGTATAGCGGTTTTCGCCGCGTTGTTTCATCAGGTCGGCGGTACCGCGCCCCTGACGGCCAACCATCTGATAGTCGCCTTTCCAGACGTTGGTATCCTTGGTATTCAGGTTCGACCACGCCTTTGGTCCCTTCAGAATGACCTGGTTGTCGTCGTAATGAACGTTGCCAAGCGCATCAACGGTACGCACCGGCTGCGGTTGTCCCGCCGGCTGCTGCTGATGCAACTGCACCTCGTCGGCCTGCAGGCGACTATTCCCCTGATTAATATCAACGTTGCCGGTAAATACGGCATTATCAGGGTAGTTGCCTTTCGCATGATCGGCGTTAATCGTCACCGGCTGATCGTTAGGCTTCCCTTCAACGAGAGGGCGATTATAGCTTGGCACGCCAAGCATACATTGCGTGGCGAGATCGGCGGCCATGCCCTGTTGGCTATACAAGGCGCTGGCGATCATGGTGGCCAGGAGGCTGGGGATACGTTTTTTCATACGTTTTATTTGTTGTTCCGTCATCTTGTGGCAGCGGCTTGCAAACGGTCAGAGCCTAACGTACTCATCTTAATCGCGCTAGTCTTAATCCGCTCGTTTCGTTTCTGAGCGTTAGGCACCGTGTAGAATGGCGAGTATGATAAAGCAAATTATAGGCGATGTCCCACATGACCGTGGCGTCAACGCTTGGTAACGTGCGGTCAGATATAGCTTAACTGGTAGCGGAAAGATTGGGGAGTCTATGCAGTATTTGGGTAAAGTGATTGGTGTAGCGGTTGCATTATTGATGGGTGGCGGCTTCTGGGGCGTGGTGCTTGGCTTTTTAGTCGGCCATATGTTTGACCGGGCCCGTAGCCGTCGCCTGAATTTATTTGCCAACCAGCAGGAGCGGCAGTCGCTGTTCTTTTCCACCACTTTTGAAGTGATGGGGCATCTGACCAAATCGAAAGGTCGCGTCACGGAAGCCGATATTCATGTGGCGAATGTGCTGATGGATCGAATGAACCTGCACGGCGAGTCGCGCACCGCGGCGCAGCAGGCTTTTCGCGCCGGTAAGGCCGATAATTATCCGCTGCGCGAGAAAATGCGTCAGCTGCGCAGCGTCTGCTTTGGTCGCTTCGATTTAATTAGGATGTTTCTGGAAATTCAGCTGCAGGCGGCCTTCGCCGACGGCGAATTACATCCCAATGAGCGCGAAGTATTGTTTGTTATCGCCGACGAGCTCGGTATCTCGCGCGCGCAGTTCGAGCAGTTCCTGCGTATGATGCAGGGCGGCGCGCAGTTCGGCGGCGGCTCGCAGCAGCAATCCTATGGTCAGCGCGGCGGCAATGGCGGCTGGCAACAGGCGCAGCGCGGCCCAACCCTTGAAGACGCTTGTAACGTGCTCGGCGTGAAACCGACCGATGATGCCACAACCGTCAAGCGCGCCTATCGTAAACTAATGAGCGAGCATCATCCGGACAAGCTGGTGGCCAAAGGGCTGCCGCCGGAGATGATGGAAATGGCGAAGCAGAAAGCGCAGGAGATCCAGAAAGCCTGGGAGCTCATCAAAGAGCAGCGCGGCTTCTGAAAACCGTGAGGCTTCTCCTGCGGGGAGAAGCCTTAGTTCGCGCCCCGCGCGCGGCGATACATCCGCCGCGGGTGGCCAATCTTACCGTACAGCATTTCCACTTCCAGAAAACTCACTTCTACGCAGTGCTCGAGATAACGACGGGCGGTGGTCTTGCTCAGTCCGGTTTCGCTGACCACTTCGTCCACTGAAAAGCAGTGCGTTTCGCGGCCATGAAATAAATTTTGCACCAGCGCCAGGGTCTTTTCCTCGATGCCCTTGCTGCCGTTATCGGCGCGAAAATTTTTGGCCTGCAGCTGATACAGGGAATCAACGTTTTGCTGATCGACGATTTTCCATTCCCGCTGCTGGTCATAAAACTGAATAAAGCGCTCCAGCGACTGGCTCAACCGTTTCCATGAGACCGGCTTGAGAATGTAGTCGAAGGCGCCATTGCGTATCGCCTGGCTGCAGGTTTCCATATCGCTGGCGGCGGTGATGAAAATGACCGAACAATTGGCGTTGGCCAGAAGCGGGTCGGTCATCAGCGTAACGCCTTTGCCGTCCGGCAGATAATTATCCAGCAGGACCAACTGCGGTGGTCTGGCGTTCAGCATCTGCCGTGCCTGGGAAAGCGAGGCGGCCGTTCCCGCCAGCCGCATGCGCGGGTGTTTCTGAATGAGCTCGGCGTGCAGGCGGGCCAGCTCGTTTTCATCTTCGATGATCAGCACATCGACCAGATCATGATGCATCGTTGGTCTCCGGTTGCGGATGGGCTGGCGGGTCGGCGGGAATAAACAGAGTAAATATCGTTCCGCGCGGCGCATTATCGGCGACTTCAATCGTGCCGCCAGCCTGGGTCACATAATGTTCAATAAGATACAGACCAATACCGTGATCGCCACGGGTTTTCGTCGTCACTCCACGTTCAAAAATACGCTCGCGGATATCCGGGCGGATACCGACACCGCGGTCGGCCACCTCAATCATCAGCTCGCGGGCGTTGAGTTGAATCAGTACCTCGACCGGCTCGTGCGGTAGTTCGGCGCGTTGCGTGGCTTCAATGGCGTTATCCAGCAGATTGCCGATGATCGAAATAAGTTCCGACTCCATCAGCGACGACAGCGGGCGATCGATACGGCAGGCCGGATCAAAGCTCAGTTCAACGCCTTTTTCATAGGCGCGGGTGGCTTTACCCAGCAGCAGGCCGCATAGCGTCGGCGATCGGAAACGCGAGGAGATGAAGTCCAGTAGCTCCTGGGCATGCTCCGATTGCGCCTGTATATAGCGAATAGCTTCGTCGTAGTGGCCCATATGCAGCAGGCCGGAGAGCGTGGTCATGCGGTTGAGCTGTTCGTGGCGCATAATGCGCAGGTTATCGACATAGCGTTTCACCTGGCTTAGCTGAGCGGTGAGGGCGTTAATTTCATCGCGGTCGCGGAAGGTGATCACCCAGCCCTGC
This sequence comes from Klebsiella sp. CN_Kp104, assembly GCF_040064515.1. NCBI lineage: Bacteria > Pseudomonadati > Pseudomonadota > Gammaproteobacteria > Enterobacterales > Enterobacteriaceae > Klebsiella > Klebsiella sp. CN_Kp104. Next base: position 31,485 of record NZ_JBEAII010000006.1, read on the forward strand.
AGCGAGTTTTCCAGCATGATGCGCACCCGGCTGGCGAGTACCGTCAACTGGTTAAAGCGACACAGTTCATCGTGAGTATCATTCGCCAGCATGGCGTCGCTGGCGAAGAACGGCTGCGGGGCGATCACGCTATCAATCGATTTGCCGCGCAGCAGATGCGCGGGCTGCTTAAGTCCCAGCAGGCTGCGGGCGGCGTGGTTAATCACTTCAATTCTTCGCTGGCTGTCGATAACGATAACTCCTTCGAAAATCGATTCCATCATCGCTTTTTGCTGGCGTACCAGCAGGCCAATTTCGCGCGGCTCCAGCGAAAAAATCTGTTTTTTAATACTGCGGGTAAAATACCAGGAGAAGATAAACAGGGCGATCAGCAACAGAATGGCGGCGACAAAAATATTCACCACCTTTTGCACGGTGATGCTGTCGAGATAGCTGGTCAGATAGCCGACGGAGACAATGCCAATCACCCTCCCGTTATCATCGACAATGGGCGTTTTACTGCGTAGCGAGACGCCTAAACCACCTTTACGGATGGTGGTGATAGTTTTGCCTTCCAGCACCGCCTGGTTATCGCCGCCCACTAAGCGGGTGCCGACCCATTCCGGGTGTACGGAATGAAACAGATGCACGCCTTTATCATCACCGATGACGATAAAGCTGGCGTCGCTGTGGACGGCGATTTGCTTCATAAAGGCGCTGATAGCCTGCGGGTCGTGCAGGCTAACCTGCTGGCGCAGATTGGGCATCAGCGCAATCTCTTCGGCCTGAATTTTCGCCCTGGCGCTCATTTCCTGATACAGCTGGCGGCTGGCGTCGAGATAATAATAGACCCCAAGCAGAGCGAATAAGATGGAGAAAAAGGCCACCAGGGAGATGAACAGCTTAAATTGAAATGAAACTTTCATAGTTATGCGCACAGTATTTGAGATGCGGCAACGATATCGTCAGCGGCCAGAAGGATAATTTATCTACTGGCGCCTATTTATAAAGGGTAATTATCCGGTTATTAAAAAAACCATAAAAACCACGCTAAGAAATTAGATATATATCACTAGAGTCAATAGAAACCATAAAAACCATAACGACCATTAAAACTTCTTTTTTAATCTGCCCCCTCTCACATTAACGCCGTGCTCCCCCCTCTACCCTGAACAGGAATAATAACTACAGGGCTGAATTTATGAGCACCACAGACAACGCATTCTCTGCAACCCTTGAACCTATTAACAAACCGAAGGCCTCGCTGAAGCAGCGCTGGTGGCACGTGATGGATAGCTGGAAAGTGGGGATTATCCCGCTGCCGCTATTTTTGTTGGCCGGCGGTCTTATCGCGCTGGACTGCCTTGGCGGCAAGCTGCCGAGCGATATCGTGGTGATGGTGGCGACGCTGGCCTTCTTCGGTTTTGCCTGCGGCGAGTTCGGCAAGCGCCTGCCGGTACTTGGTAAGCTTGGCGCGGCGGCGATTTGCGCCACCTTTATTCCTTCCGCGCTGGTCCATTACGGCCTGCTGCCGGATGTGGTGGTTGAATCCACCACCAAATTCTATAAATCGACCAATATTCTTTATCTCTACATCTGCTGCATTATCGTTGGCAGCATTATGAGCATGAACCGCACCACGTTGATTCAGGGGTTCCTGAAGATCTTCCTGCCGATGCTGTGCGGCGAAGTTGTCGGTATGTTGGTCGGCGTGGGAGTTGGCAGTCTGTTGGGGATGGATCCGTTCCAGGTCTTCTTCTTTATCGTGCTGCCGATTATGGCCGGCGGCGTGGGCGAGGGGGCGATCCCGCTGTCGATTGGCTATGCGGCGCTGATGCATATGGATCAGGGCGTTGCGCTGGGACGCGTGCTGCCGATGGTGATGCTGGGCAGTCTGACGGCGATTGTCATCGCCGGCTGTCTGAACCAGCTTGGTAAACGCTTCCCGCATCTGACCGGCGAAGGCCAGCTAATGCCGAACCGCAGTAATGAAACCCGCAGCCTGAGCGAAAGCGAAGGATTTGGCGGTAAAACGGATGTGGCGACGCTGGCCTCTGGCGCGCTGCTGGCGGTGCTGCTGTATATGATGGGCATGCTGGGACACAAATTGATTGGCCTGCCGGCGCCGGTTGGCATGTTGTTCCTCGCGGTGCTGCTGAAGCTGGCGAATGTCGTTTCGCCGCGCCTGCAGGAGGGCTCGCAGGTGGTGTATAAATTCTTCCGTACCGCGGTGACTTACCCGATTCTGTTTGCCGTCGGCGTGGCGATTACCCCGTGGCAGGAGCTGGTAAACGCCTTCACGCTGACCAACCTGCTGGTCATTGTTTGCACCGTGTCGGCGTTGGTGGCCACCGGGTTCTTCGTCGGCAAAAAAATGGGGATGCATCCGGTCGACGTGGCGATTGTCTCCTGTTGCCAGAGCGGGCAGGGCGGCACCGGCGACGTCGCTATCCTGACTTCCGGTAACCGTATGAACCTGATGCCCTTCGCCCAGATAGCCACCCGTATCGGCGGCGCGATTAATGTGTCGTTAGGGCTGCTGTTCTTAAGTCATTTCTTATCGTGATTTAGTGCTGCGCTAATAGCAAAAACTGCCATTTCCCTCCGCAGGACGAAGAAAATTTCTTTGTCCTGCATCCTAAATTCTGTGCAATTAGCGATACAATAGGCGGCGTTATCCGCGATAGCGACGGCAGCCCCGAGCTGTCTTTTTGATCATTAAAGGAGAGGAAAGAATGTCAGTGCATACTCCCGCCCGGGCGGGCGTCAGCATGGAAAATCTGCTGGCGGCGAAAGAGCAGCGCGCAGCCCGTCAACAAGACTGGCTCAACCATTATCAACAACCGGTCATTTCTCTCACCCTGGTAACGCCAGGGGCGGTAAAAGACAGTATTCGCTATCGCAATATGATGGGTGTTGCGCTGCAGGCCTGTGACCAACTTCTGTGGCAGCAGCGTTGGAAAACGCTCGACCGCCAGGTGTTGTGGCTGCCTACCGGCCCGGAAGCGATGTGGTGCGTTGAGCACTCCGCGGAAGAGATCAAAGCGCTATGCAGCGAACTGGAACAGAATCATCCGCTGGGTCGCCTGTGGGATATCGATGTCATTTGTCCGCAAGCGGGGCTGATTAGCCGCCAGGCGCAGGGCGAAGCGATGCGCCGCTGCCTGCTGTGCGATGAACCGGCCCACGCCTGCGCGCGCAGCCGTCGTCACGACACCGGGCTGGTGGTCGCTCGCGTTGAACAGATGATTGATGCGTGGTTCGCCCGCGATTAATCGCGTTAGCGTTAGAGATTTCCCCGGCGGCGTAGCGCAACCGGGGGCGTCCGGATAATGACTTAAAAGTCGATCGGCGCGCGGAAGGTCATCGCGTTGCCGTAGGCGGGATGGGTGATGGTTAACGTTTCTGCATGCAGTAGCAGGCGCGGGGCCATCGCCAGCGCCTCCGGCGTGGCGTAAAAGCGGTCGCCGAGGATCGGATGCCCTAACGCCAGCATATGCACGCGAAGCTGATGCGAGCGCCCGGTAATCGGCTTCAGGCGCACGCGGGCGGTGTTGTCCTCCGCGTACTCCAGCACTTCATATTCGGTTTGCGCCGCTTTGCCGGTTTCATAACACACCTTCTGCTTTGGCCGGTTCGGCCAGTCGCAAATTAGCGGTAAATCCACCAGACCTTCCGCAGGCTGCGGATGACCCCAGACGCGGGCGACGTACTGCTTTTTCGGCTCGCGCTCGCGGAACTGACGCTTTAGTTCACGCTCGGCGGCCTTATTCAGCGCCACCACAATCACGCCGCTGGTAGCCATATCCAGGCGATGCACCGATTCGGCCTGCGGGAAATCGCGCTGGATACGCGTCATCACGCTATCCTTATGCTCCTCCAGCCTGCCGGGCACGGACAACAAGCCGCTCGGCTTGTTGACCACCATAATGTGCTCATCCTGATACAGAATCACCAGCCAGGGATCCTGCGGCGGATTGTAGTTTTCCATCGCCATTTTCGCGTTCCGTTACTGGTGAGTGACGACGATCAGACGCAGCGCGTCCAGACGCCACCCGGCCTGCGCCAGCGCATCCATCACCTGCTGGCGGTTGCTTTCGATCGCCGCCAGTTCGTCGTCACGGATGTTCGGGTTCACCGCTTTCAGCGCTTCGAGACGCGACAGTTCAGCCGTCAGTTTATCATCGGCTTCGTTACGCGCCGCGTCGATCAGCGCCTGCGCCGCTTTGGCTATCTGCGCTTCGCCCTGCTGCAGAATCGCGTGAACGTCCTGCTGCACCGCGTTGACCAGTTTGCTACCGGTATGGCGGTTGACCGCGCTCAACTGGCGGTTGAAGCTTTCGAACTCCACCTGCGCGGCGAGGTTGTTGCCGTTTTTATCCAGCAGCATGCGAACCGGGGTCGCCGGCAGGAAGCGGTTAAGCTGTAATTGCTTCGGCGCCTGCGCTTCGACGACGTAGATTAACTCCAGCAGCAGTGTGCCAACCGGCAGCGCCTTGTTCTTCAGCAGCGAAATGGTGCTGCTACCGGTATCACCGGAGAGGATCAGATCCAGACCGTTGCGAATCAGCGGGTGTTCCCAGGTGATGAACTGCGCGTCTTCACGCGACAGCGCCACGTCACGCTCGAAGGTAATGGTGCAGCCATCTTCCGGCAGGCCCGGGAAATCCGGCACCAGCATATGATCGGACGGGGTCAGGACGATCAGGTTTTCGCCGCGGTCATCCTGGTTGATGCCGACGATATCGAACAGGTTCATTGAGAAGGCGATCAGGCTGGTATCGTCATCCTGCTCTTCGATGCTCTCCGCCAGGGCCTGCGCTTTTTCGCCGCCGTTGGAGTGGATCTCCAGCAGACGGTCGCGGCCCTGTTCCAGCTGCGCTTTCAGCGCTTCATGCTGCTGGCGGCAGGATTTGATCAGATCGTCGAAGCCATCGGTGGATTCTGGCGCGGCAAGGTAGTTTATCAGCTCATCATGGACGCTGTCGTAGACGGTACGGCCGGTCGGGCAGGTATGTTCGAAGGCGTCGAGCCCTTCGTGATACCAGCGCACCAGCACCGACTGCGCGGTTTTTTCCAGATACGGCACGTGGATCTGGATATCGTGCGCCTGGCCGATACGGTCGAGACGGCCAATACGCTGCTCCAGCAGATCCGGGTTAAACGGCAGGTCGAACATCACCAGGTTGCTGGCGAACTGGAAGTTACGCCCTTCGGAGCCGATTTCGGAACACAGCAACACCTGCGCGCCGGTGTCTTCTTCGGCAAACCACGCCGCGGCGCGGTCGCGTTCGATAATCGACATCCCTTCATGGAATACCGCGGCGCGAATACCTTCGCGCTCGCGCAGTACCTGCTCCAGCTGCAGCGCGGTGGCGGCTTTGGCGCAAATCACCAGCACTTTCTGCGAACGGTGGCTGGTCAGGTAACCCATCAGCCATTCGACGCGCGGATCGAAGTTCCACCAGGTGCCGGTATCGCCTTCAAACTCCTGATAGATCTGCTCCGGATAAAGCATATCGCGCGCGCGCTCTTCCGCGGTTTTGCGCGCGCCCATAATACCGGAGACCTTGATGGCCGTCTGGTACTGGGTCGGTAGCGGCAGGCGAATAGTGTGCAGCTCACGTTTCGGGAAACCTTTCACGCCGTTACGGGTGTTACGGAACAGCACGCGGCTGGTGCCGTGGCGGTCCATCAGCATCGAAACCAGCTCCTGGCGCGCGGCCTGAGCATCTTCACGATCGCTGTTGGCAGCCTGCAGCAGCGGCTCGATATCCTGCTCGCCGATCAGATCGCCAAGGGTATTGAGTTCATTATCGTTTAGCTTGTTGCCCGCCAGCAGCAGGGCGACGGCGTCGGCGACCGGGCGATAGTTTTGCTGTTCTTCAACAAACTGTTCAAAATCGTGGAAGCGGTTTGGATCCAGCAGACGCAGGCGCGCAAAGTGGCTCTCCATGCCCAGCTGTTCCGGCGTCGCGGTCAACAACAGGATGCCCGGTACGCGTTCGGCCAGCTGTTCAATGGCCTGATATTCACGGCTCGGCGCCTCTTCGCTCCACACCAGGTGGTGCGCTTCATCGACCACCATCAGGTCCCACTCGGCGTCGCACAGGTGCTCCAGGCGCTGCTTGCTGCGGCGTACGAAGTCTAAGGAACAGATCACCAGCTGTTCGGTTTCGAACGGGTTGTAGGCGTCGTGCTGCGCTTCGGCATAGCGTTCGTCGTCAAACAGCGAGAAGCGCAGGTTGAAGCGGCGCAGCATTTCCACCAGCCACTGGTGCTGGAGGGTTTCCGGGACCACGATCAGCACGCGCTCGGCGGCGCCGGAGAGCAGCTGCTGGTGGAGGATCATCCCGGCTTCGATGGTTTTACCTAAGCCCACTTCATCGGCCAGCAGAACGCGCGGCGCGTGACGACGGCCTACGTCGTGGGCAATATTTAACTGGTGCGGGATCAGGCTGGTGCGCTGGCCGCGCAGGCCGCTCCACGGCATGCGGTACTGTTCGCTCTGGAACTTACGCGCGCGGTAGCGCAGGGCAAAGCGGTCCATCCGGTCGATTTGCCCGGCGAACAGGCGGTCCTGCGGCTTGCTGAAGGCGAGCTTACTATCGAGCAGGACTTCGCGCAGGGTAACATGTTCTTCTTGCGTATCCAGGCGGGTGCCGGTGTAGGACAGCAGCCCATTTTCTTCATTTACTTCGTCAACGTGGAGCTGCCAGCCTTCGTGGCTGGTAATGGTATCACCCGGGTTAAACATCACGCGGGTAATCGGGGAATCGTTGCGAGAGTACAGACGGTTTTCGCCGATGGCGGGGAAAAGGAGAGTGACCATGCGCGCATCCAGCGCTACCACTGTCCCTAGTCCTAGTTCGCTCTCTGTATCGCTAATCCAGCGTTGACCAAGTGTAAAAGGCATATGTGTTCGGCTCTTTGTTCTTTAATTGCAGGCAATAGTGCATCCTCAGCATAGTTACGCTGAGGAATCAAAATTGGGTCCAGGAATGGAAAGGGCGCTATGGTACTGGATGCCGCGGTGTTAGTCACCTGTCAAAATAGCCCCAGTTGCCCTGTCACTATTGTAGCAAAGTCGTCGTTGACGAAGGGAAGGATTCCTTCCGCCACCGGCTGCAATTGCTTTGACAGATAGTGATCGTAATCGAGCGGCGACTGCTGGTAATCCACCGGCTCCGGGCCGCCGGTAGTCCAGACATATTTAATGGTGCCGCGCTGCTGATACTGCTGCGCCCGTCCAAGCTTCACGTTGTGTTCATCCGCCAGCCTCGCGGCGCGCACGTGCGGCGGCACGTTACGTTGATACTCTGCCAGCGGTCGGCGCAGGCGCTTGCGATAAACCAGTTGCTCATCGAGCTCGCCGTTCATCAGCCTGGCGATAGTCTCCCGCACATAATCCTGATACGGCTGATGGCGGAAGATGCGTAGATACAGCTCCTGTTGAAACTGCTGGGCCAGCGGCGTCCAGTCGGTGCGTACCGTCTCCAGCCCCTTGAACACCATGCGCTGGGTATCGCCTTCCTGAATCATCCCGGCATAACGTTTTTTACTGCCGGTATCGGCGCCGCGGATCGTCGGCATTAAAAAGCGGCAAAAGTGGGTTTCATACTCCAGCTCCAGCGCGCTGGTCAGTTGGCTTTTACCCAATTCCTGCGCCCACCAGTCGTTGACATAGGCAACCAGCTTGCGGCCGATTTCCGCCGCCTGCGCTTCGCTATGCGGGCGTTTGAGCCAGACGAAGGTGGAGTCGGTATCGCCGTAGATAACGTCATAGCCCTGGGCTTCAATCAGCGCTTTGGTCTGGCGCATGATCGCGTGGCCGCGCATGGTGATCGACGACGCCAGCCGTGGATCGAAAAAGCGGCAGGCGCTGGTCCCCAGCACGCCGTAAAAGGCGTTCATGATGATCTTCAGCGCCTGCGACAGCGGCTTATTATGCTGACGCTTGGCTTCATCGCGGCCGTGCCAGATCTGCCCGACGATGCCTGGCAGGCAGTGCTTTTCACGCGAGAAGCGGGCGCCGAGAAATCCTTCGGTGCTGTGGCGGTCATCGGGCTGCGCCAGCCCTTCAACCAGGCCGACCGGATCGATTAAAAAGGTGCGGATGATCGACGGATACAGGCTTTTGTAGTCCAGCACCAGTACCGAGTCATACAGGCCGGGGCGGGAGTCCATGACGTAGCCGCCGGGACTGGCCTGCGGGGGAATTTCGCCGAGATTCGGCGCCACGTAGCCCAGCCGGTGCATGCGTGGGAAATAGAGATGGCTGAAGGCGGCGACCGATCCGCCGTGGCGATCGGCGGGCAGACCGTTGACCGTCGCCCGTTCGAGCAGAAACGGCATGATCTCCGTCTTGTGAAAGATCCGTGTCACCAGCTCGCAATCCTGTAGGTTATAGGTGGCCAGCGCCGGTTTATCTTCATGAAAGCGGCGATCGATTTCGTCCATCCGATCCCACGGGTTGTCGATAGCTTTACCTTCGCCCAGCAGCTCGCGGGCGACGGCCTCGAGTGAAAATGAGGAGAAGTTCCAGAACGCCGATTTTAGCGCTTCGATGCCGTCGATAATCAGCCGGCCGTTGGCCTGGGCGAAAAAGACGCCGTTCTTAAAACCGTGCTCGCGCCACTCCAGCTCGCTATTGCCGCGGCCGAGCAGCAGCGGGATGCGGTAGCGCTCGGCGTGTTTTTGCAGGACCCGCAGATCGAACTGCACCACGTTCCAGCCGATCAGCACGTCGGGATCGTGTTCGGCAAACCAGGCGTTGAGCTTTTCCAGCAGCAGCGGACGGCTGGCAACGTAGACCAGGCTGAAGCCCACATCCGGCGGCGTAGCGGGCTCGGGGCCCAGCATGTAGACCACCCGCTGGCCGCAGCCTTCCAGGCCGATGCAGTAGAGCTCGCCGTGGCGGCTGGTTTCGATATCCAGCGAGACCCATTTCAGCGGCGGGCGATAGTCCGGATGCGGTTTCATGCGCGCGTTAACCAGCTGTGAACCCCGCGTTTCGCCTTCTACCCAAACCGGGGCGGTGATAAAGCGCTCCATCAGGTAACGCTCCGGCGGGCGGATATCGCCTTCGTAAACGGTGACGCCGTTTTCACGTAGCTTTTTTTCCAGCCGCATCAGCTGGCGATGGCCGCGGCAGTACAGGCCGAAAACCGGCTGGCGATGGAAATCTTTTAGCGCGAGCTGGGCCAGACGATAGCCGTTTTCACCCTGCAGCAGACGTTCAGCCTGCGACCGCTGCGCTTCAGGAATAAACGCGACGGATTCCTGCGGCGGCAGCGTGACCTGCAGCGGGCCGTTATCGGTCGCCAGCCAGAAGGCCAGTTCCGTTCCCTGCGGGGTATCCCGCCAGTGACGGGTGAGTAAAAATCCTGCTTGCGGCTGCGTCACGCGTGCTCTCAACGATAAAAAACCAGGCCTGATTATAGCCTGGTTTCACGATGGGTGCTGGGGTTTTATACAGGCATTCAGCGCCGCGGTTGCCCCGGATTTCGGCTTGCGCCTCATCCGGGCTACGCCCGGCATGTGATCTGTAGGCCCGCGCAAGCGCAGCGCCGCCGGGCAATATCCGTGGATCAGGTGCCGCTTTGCGCCGGATGGCGGCTGCGCCTTATCCGGCCTACGGTTCTATTCACCATGCTGGCTGAAACTGCCGGTGTTGGTGGCCTCAAAATCGCTGAGACGTTCCCGGAAGGCCGGGGCAGCCCGCATGGATGCGGGCTGAGGGCCGTGATTTGCAAGGACGCTGCCTCGGCCCGACCCGAAGCCTGCAGGGATAAGTCGAAGGCACCACGAAGTGGCGATTTTGGCGGCCAGAGCCCGGGAGTACAGAGGGCGGCGGCGACTGGCCGCCCTCTGTGCGCTCCCTGCGCCATGAGAGACATAACGCAGAAAAATTAACCGGGAGCGCAATGTGCTCTGAATTAACACAAAACACACGTTTTTCCCGGACCAAAACAGTTGTAAACCGACAACAGTTTCTACAACATGGCCCAACCAGCGGCCGTTATTGGCCGTAGTAGGCTTTGGCCCCGTGCTTACGCAGATAGTGCTTATCGAGCAGCGTCTGCTGCATATCCGGCAACTGCGGCGCCAGCTGGCGGCAGAAGATCCCCATATAGGCGATCTCCTCCAGCACGATGGCATTGTGTACCGCGTCTTCGGCGTTTTTACCCCAGGCAAATGGGCCGTGGGAATGCACCAGCACGCCGGGCATTTGCGCCGGATCGATTCCCTGCTGACGGAAGGTTTCGACAATCACATTGCCGGTTTCCCACTCATATTCGCCGTTGATCTCCGCATCGGTCATCAACCGGGTGCAGGGGACCGGGCCATAAAAATAGTCTGCGTGGGTGGTGCCGGTCGCCGGAATAGATTGTCCGGCCTGCGCCCAGATGGTGGCGTGGCGCGAATGGGTATGCACAATCCCGCCAAGCGTCGGAAACGCCTGATACAGCAGGCGATGGGTCGGCGTATCGGAAGAGGGCTTTTTGTTGCCTTCCACCACTTCACCGGTCTCCAGACTGACGACGACCATGTCGTCAGCGGTCATCAGGCCGTAATCTACGCCGGAGGGTTTAATAACCAATACCCCTTTGTCACGATCGACGGCGCTGACGTTACCCCAGGTTAAGGTCACCAGATTATGCTGCGGTAGCGCTAAGTTGGCCTCCAGCACCTGGCGTTTGAGATCTTCTAACATCTTGTTCTCCCTGCCCGATGAGCGGATTGTCATCGGGCATTATGCTTGTGCGCTTAGCGTTTTGAACCGTAATAGACTTCATTCCAGCGCAGCGCGTCTTTGAACGACGGCAGGCGGGTGTCGTTGTCGATGACGGTCAGTTCAATATCCTGCAGCTCGGCAAACTGGTGCATATCGTCGAGGGTTAGCGCATGGCTGAAGACGGTATGGTGCGCGCCGCCGGCGATGATCCAGGCTTCCGAGGCGGTACGTAGATCCGGTTGCGCCTGCCACAACGCGTTGGCCACCGGCAGCTTCGGCAGATCGTGCGGCGTCGCGACGGTTTCGATGGTGTTGACCAGCAGGCGGAAGCGATCGCCTAAATCAATCAGGCTGGCGACGATCGCCGGGCCGGTTTGGGTGTTGAAGATCAGACGGGCCGGATCGGCCTTGCCGCCAATGCCCAGCGGCTGGACGTCGAGGATCGGCTTCTCGGCGGTAGCGATAGTTGGGCACACTTCCAGCATGTGCGAGCCCAGCACCAGATCGTTGCCGTTGTCGAAGTGATAGGTGTAATCCTCCATAAAAGAGGTGCCGCCCTGCAGACCGGTCGACATCACTTTCATGATGCGTAGCAGAGCGGCGGTTTTCCAGTCGCCTTCGCCGGCAAAGCCGTAGCCCTGTTGCATCAGGCGCTGTACGGCGAGACCCGGCAGCTGTTTCAGGCCGTGAAGGTCTTCAAAGGTGGTGGTAAAGGCGTGGAAACCGCCTTGCTCAAGGAAGCGTTTCATCCCCAGTTCGATGCGCGCGGCGTCCAGCACGTTCTGGCGCTTATCGCCGTGCACCTGCGCTGCTGGCGTCAGGCGGTAGCTGCTTTCGTATTCATCGACCAGCGCGTTGATATCGCCGTCGCTGATGCTATTCACCACCTGCACCAGATCGCCGACCGCCCAGGTGTTGACCGAGAAGCCGAACTTAATCTGCGCCGCCACTTTATCACCGTCGGTTACCGCCACTTCGCGCATGTTATCGCCAAAGCGGCACACTTTCAGATGACGGGTATCCTGCTTAGAAACCGCCTGGCGCATCCACGCGCCGATGCGCTGGTGCGCTTCTTTATCCTGCCAGTGGCCGGTGACGACGCTGTGCTGCTGACGCATGCGCGCGCCGATAAAGCCGAATTCGCGGCCGCCGTGCGCGGTCTGGTTGAGGTTCATAAAGTCCATATCAATGCTGTCCCATGGCAGGGAGGCGTTGAATTGGGTATGGAATTGCAGAAGCGGCTTGTTGAGGAGCGTCAGGCCGTTAATCCACATTTTCGCCGGCGAGAAGGTGTGCAGCCAGACCACTAATCCGGCGCATTTATCATCGTAGTTGGCGTCGCGGCAAATATGCGTGATTTCATCCGGCGTGGTGCCGAGTGGTTTCAGCACCAGCTTGCACGGCAGTTTTGATTCCGCATTCAGGCTATTCACCACATGTTCGGCATGTTTCGTCACCTGGCGTAGGGTCTCCTGGCCATACAGGTGCTGGCTGCCAATTACGAACCATACTTCATAGTTATCAAAAATCGTCATTTTCGTATCCTTAATGGGTGAGCGCTGCCGGAGATTGCGGGGCGTTTTCCGCCTTTGCAGCCGAAGGGAGATAGTGTTGTTCCGCGCTAGCCGACCACTGCTGGTAGCGCTGATACAGTTGTTCGAAACGTTGCGCCTGTTGCGCGCGCGGCTGCAGGGTGTTTTCCACCTCGCTTGCCATGTTGCGCTGCGCGGCAGGGATATCCGGATAGACGCCCGCGGCGACGGCGGCGAAGATGGCGGCGCCCAACGCGCAGCATTGATCGGAGGCGACAATCTGCAGCGGGCGGTTCAGGACGTCGCAGCAGGCCTGCATGATGACCTGGTTCTTGCGTGCGATGCCGCCGAGCGCCATCACGTTATTCACCGGAATGCCCTGATCGGTGAAGCACTCCATAATGGCGCGAGCGCCGAAGGCGGTGGCGGCAATCAATCCGCCGAACAATGCCGGGGCGTCGGTGGCCAGATTTAAATCGGTAATAACGCCTTTCAGCCGCTGGTTGGCGTTCGGCGTGCGGCGGCCGTTGAACCAGTCCAACACCACCGGCAGGTGATCGAGGGACGGATTATTGGCCCAGGCTTCGGTGAGCGTAGGCAGCAGCTGTTTTTGACTGGCTTTGATTGGCTCGCGCAATTCAGGGTGCTGTTGGGCCAGCTGTTCCAGCGGCCAGCCGAGAATGCGGCCAAACCAGGCATAGATATCGCCGAATGCCGACTGACCGGCCTCCATACCGATGAAATCCGGCACCACGCTGCCGTCCACCTGGCCGCAGATACCTTTCACCGTGCGGTTGCCCACGCTCTGTTTATCGGCGATCAGAATGTCGCAGGTGGAGGTGCCGATCACTTTAACCAACGCGTTAGGCTGCGCGCCGGCGCCGACCGCGCCCATATGGCAATCGAAGGCGCCGCCGGAAATGACCACCGTTTCCGGCAGACCGAGGCGCTGCGCCCATTCGGCGGTCAGGTTGCCGACGGGGAGATCCGCGGTCCAGGTGTCGCGGAATAGTGGCCAGGTAAGGTGGCGGTTAATAATCGGGTCGAGTTCGTCGAAGAAACTGGCGGGCGGCAGTCCACCCCAGCTTTCGTGCCACAACGATTTGTGGCCGGCGCTACAGCGACCGCGACGGATATCCTGCGGACGGGTGGTGCCGGAAAGCAGGGCGGGTACCCAGTCACAAAGCTCAATCCACGACGCCGCGGCCTGCGCGACGGCGCTATCTTCGCGAGTGACGTGAAGGATCTTGGCCCAGAACCATTCGCTGGAGTAGATGCCGCCGATATAGCGCGAGTAGTCTTCTTTACCCGGCGCGTGGCACAGGCGGGTGATGGCCTCCGCCTCTTCCACCGCGGTGTGATCTTTCCACAGCACGAACATGGCGTTCGGGTTGTCAGCGAATTCTTCGCGCAGCGCCAGCACGTTTCCGTCTGCATCAATCGGCGCCGGGGTTGAGCCGGTGCTGTCGACGCCGATACCGACCACCGTCGCCCGTTGTTCAGCGCTTAATGCCGCCAGTACGCTTTTCAGCGCTGATTCCATGGATTCAATGTAATCGCGCGGGTGATGGCGGAAGCGGTTATTCGGCCCATCGCAGAACAGCCCTTCCTGCCAGCGTGGATACCACTCTACGCTCGCGGCCAGTTCCGCGCCGGTAGCGCATTCCACCGCCAGCGCGCGTACTGAGTCACTACCAAAATCGAGGCCAATCGCAATTGCCATCTTGTTACTCCATGCTGAAATCATTCATGCAGCAACAGTAGATATCCCCGGCCAAATCCGTCAGGCCGTATTCGCTAATCTTATGGATTATATTGCTGTCACCTTGCAAAGTGTGACGCCGTGCAAATATTCGATGTGGACTTTCCTGCCGTATTTATAGACACTTTTGTTATGCGCTGGATCAACGCGGAATGCGTGCTGGTAGCGCTTTTTTCGCTAGCTGTGCGGGTTTTTGTCTAAATTCCCACCGGTATCGCAGTCGAAACAGCGTGGATGGCGATAAAATGATGAATATGGACAATTGGTGTCAAAAAACTCGTGGAGAACGACGCTTATGGCCGAAACGCAAAACGATCCGCTGCTGCCGGGCTACTCCTTTAACGCCCATCTGGTCACCGGCCTGACGCCGATTGAGGCGCAGGGATATCTCGATTTCTTTATCGACCGCCCGCTGGGCATGAAAGGCTATATTCTCAACCTGACGATCCGCGGCGAGGGGGTGATCAACAACCACGGCGAACAGTTCGTCTGTCGCCCCGGCGATATGCTGCTGTTTCCGCCGGGGGAGATTCACCACTATGGCCGCCATCCCGACGCCAGCGAGTGGTATCACCAGTGGGTCTATTTCCGCCCACGCGCCTACTGGCATGAATGGCTCAACTGGCCGACGATCTTCGCCCATACCGGTTTTTTCCGCCCGGATGAGCAATGGCAGGCGCGGTTTGGCGAACTGTTCGGGCAGATCGTTGACGCCGGGCAGGGGGCGGGGCGCTATTCCGAACTGCTGGCGATTAACCTGCTGGAACAGTTGCTACTGCGGCGCATGGAGGCGATTAACGAATCGCTGCATCCGCCGCTGGATAACCGGGTGCGCGACGCCTGTCAGTACATCAGCGACCATCTGGCGGACAGCCATTTCGATATCGCCAGCGTCGCCCAGCACGTCTGTTTGTCGCCTTCTCGTTTGTCGCATCTGTTTCGCCAGCAGTTGGGGATAAGCGTACTTGGCTGGCGGGAAGACCAGCGAATTAGCCAGGCCAAACTGCTGTTGAGTACCACCCGGATGCCGATTGCCAGCGTCGGCCGCAACGTTGGCTTCGAAGATCAGCTCTATTTTTCGCGAGTCTTTAAAAAATGCACCGGCGCCAGCCCCAGTGAATTCCGCGCAGGATGTGAATAAAAAGTAAAGAAAGTGAAATGATGACCCGCTTAAATGTCACAGCCAGTAAACTATTAAGACAATTGGTGGCTTGACGACGACGTGACGGCTCCGGAGAATCCGGGCTTCGTTTTTTAACCGGGTACATTATGCAGGCATTGCTGGAACACTTTATCACCCAATCCACGGTCTACTCGTTGATAGCCGTGATGCTGGTGGCATTTCTTGAGTCGCTGGCGCTAGTGGGGCTTATCTTACCCGGCACGGTCATGATGGCTGGTCTGGGGGCGCTTATCGGCAGCGGCGAAGTTAACTTCTGGCAGGCGTGGCTGGCGGGGATTGTCGGCTGCCTGTTGGGAGACTGGATCTCATTCTGGCTCGGCTGGCGCTTTAAAAAGCCGTTACGCCGCTGGTCGTTTATGAAAAAAAATCGCGCGTTGCTGGAGAAAACCGAACACGCGCTGCACCAGCACAGCATGGTGACGATTCTGATTGGCCGCTTTGTCGGACCGACGCGGCCATTGGTGCCGATGGTCGCCGGGATGCTCGACCTGCCGGTAGCGAAGTTCGTGCTGCCGAATATTATTGGCTGCCTGCTCTGGCCGCCGCTCTATTTCCTCCCCGGCATTCTGGCGGGGGCGGCGATAGATATTCCTGCCGATGAAAACAGCGCCAGCTTCAAGTGGCTGCTACTGGGCGCGGCGCTGCTGGCGTGGCTGGCGGGCTGGCTGTGCTGGCGGCTGTGGCGGAGCGCGAAAACTTCCGGCGATCGTCTGACCCGTTGGTTACCGCGTGGACGCCTGCTGTGGCTGACGCCGTTGATGGTGACGCTGGCGGTAGCGGCGCTAACGTTTGTCTTCCGCCACCCCCTGATGCCGGTCTACCTTGAGATCCTGCATAAGGTCATTTTGCGCTAATTCCCAACAGCGCCGAGGCGCTGCTGTTGCCGCTTAACAGATCGTCAGTGGCGCCGTCCCAGGCAATGCGCCCTTCGGCGACCACGATGGAGCGAGGCGCAATGCGCGCCGCATCCTCCACGCTGTGCGATACCATCAACAGCGTCAACTGCTGCCGCTGACAGACATCGGCGACCAGCGTTAGCATCTCCTGGCGTAGTGCCGGATCGAGCGCCGAGAAGGGTTCATCAAGCAGCAGCACCGGCTGTTGGCGTACCAGACAGCGGGCCAGCGCCGCCCGCTGCCGCTGGCCGCCGGATAGCTCGCCAGGCAGGCGATCCAGCAGCGTATCCATTCCCATTTGTTCGGCTATCGCCGTGACCTGCGCGCGCTGCTCGCGGTTCAGCTTCAGGCCGGGGTGGATGCCGAGGCCAATATTCTGCCGGACGGTGAGATGGTTAAACAGGTTGTTCTCCTGAAACAGCATAGAAACCGGACGCTGTGCCGGCGGCGTGGCGTTATGCTTCTCGCCGTCGATCAGCAGGCTACCGCTGGCGGGGGGCAGAAACCCGGCAATCAGATTCAGCAGCGTGCTCTTTCCGGCGCCGCTGGGACCGAGCACGGCGATGCACTCTCCGCGCTCGACGCTGAGCGTAAAGCGCATCGGCAAGTGCTGATACAGCCAGGTGACATCATTGAGTTTTAGCATCGCGTCCCGGTAGTTTCTCGATCAAAGTAAAAAGGATAAAGCACAGCAACAGGAGCAGGAGGGCGGTGACCGCGCCGTCCTGGCTGCGGTAGGAGCCGATCTGCTGATACAGATAGAACGGCAGCGTGCGGAAAGATTCATTGCCGAATAGCGCCACCACGCCGAAGTCGCCGATTGACAGCACGCAGGCGAAAGCCAGGGCCTGCGCCAGCGGCCGTTTCAGCGCACGCAGCTCCACTACCCGCAGCCGGT
This sequence comes from Klebsiella sp. CN_Kp104, assembly GCF_040064515.1. NCBI lineage: Bacteria > Pseudomonadati > Pseudomonadota > Gammaproteobacteria > Enterobacterales > Enterobacteriaceae > Klebsiella > Klebsiella sp. CN_Kp104. Next base: position 48,473 of record NZ_JBEAII010000006.1, read on the forward strand.
TAAAACCTTGTAGCCCCAACGACTGACACAAAGCGCCATAGCGGGCGGCAATATCGCGCATTGGATTTTCCAGCACTTTCAGAGCATAGGGGATAGCCATCAGCGCGTTGGTAAAGATGACAATCCCGTCGGCGGATTCCGGCAGGCCGACGCTGTTATTGAGCAGCAGGAAGAAACCGGTCGCCAGCACAATCCCCGGCATGGCGAGGATGAGCATACCGCTGAGCTCCAGCGTCTGCCCGGCCAGCGGCAGGTTGCGGGCGCGCAGTTCGCGACTGCTCCACAGCAGCATCATGGTCAGGATAACGCTGAGCACACCGGCGGCGAGGGCGATACGCAGCGAGGTCCACAGCGCCTGCCATAGCGCGGCTTGGCCCAGCACCTTCGGCAGATTGACGTTGAGACCATCGACGATCACCGCCAGTAGCGGCGGAAGCAGCAACAGCAGAGCGAGCGCGATTAGCGCGTAATCACACAGGCGACTATGCAGACGGTCGTCGGGGTCGCGCCAGCCTTGTACCTGACTGGCGCCGATCGCCACGGCTTTGCTCAGGCGCTGGCTCAGCAGCACCAGCCCAAGGCAGCAGATCATTTGAATAATCGCTAACAGCGCCGCCCGTGCCGGGTCGTAATCAAAGCTCAGCGCCTGATAGATAGCCAGCTCAATGGTGGTGGCCCGCGGCCCGCCGCCTAGTGACAGCACGGTGGCAAAACTTGCGAAGCACAGCATAAAAATCAGCGCGGCCACCGGCGGGATCTGCCGACGCAGCCACGGCCATTCCACAAGACGGAAGAAGACGAAACCGCGCATGCCGAGCTGAGCGGCGATTTGCCGCTGTTCGCCGGGGATGTTTTCCAGCGCCTGCAGCAGCAGGCGGGTCGCCATCGGCATATTAAAGAACACATGGGCCAGCAGGATGCCCTGTAAGCCATATGGCGAGAAATCCCACTGCCAGCCGAGCGCGTGGAATAGAGCGGCGAGCCAACCCTGGCGGCCATAGACGCTGAGGATGCCGAACACCGCCACCAGAACCGGCAGGATCAACGTCATCGCGCACAGGCGCAGCAGCAGCGTGCGCCCCGGAAAGCGGCGGCGATACAGGGCGCGGGCAAGGAATATCGCCGGCACTACCGAAAACAGCGCCGACAAAAACGCCTGCCAGAAAGAAAAGCGTACGACGTGCCAGAGATAGCTATCGCTGAGGATCGTCTGCCAGGGCGCCTGCGGCGCCTCCAACCACAGCGCCAGAAACGCCGCCAGCGCTACGATGACCAGTAAGCAGGCCGCCGCGGCGCCGGGGATCAACCAGCCGAAACTTAGCGGCTGACGGCGCGTTGCCATGAACCGATCCAGTTTTGACGTTCAGCGGCGACCTGCTGCGGGGTGAACTGCAGTGTGGTTTGCGGTTTGGTCAGCGTGTTGAAGCCAGCCGGCAGCGCCACCTGGGTCACCGGGTACATCCAGTTGCCGGTGGGGATGGCGTTCTGGAAGCCTGGCGAGACCATAAATTTCAGGAACTTCTCAGCCAGTTCCGGCTGCTTGCTGGCGGCGGTACGCGCGGCGACTTCAACCTGCAGATAGTGGCCTTCGGTAAAGTCCGCCGCGGCATAATTATCTTTTTTCTCTTCGATGAGGTGATAAGCCGGCGAGGTGGTATAGCTCAACACCAGGTCGCTTTCGCCTTTCAGGAACAGGCCGTAGGCTTCGCTCCAGCCCTTGGTGACGGTGACGGTTTTGGCCGCCAGCTTCTGCCAGGCTTCCGGCGCCTTATCGCCATACACCTTTTGCATCCACAGCAGCAGGCCGAGCCCCGGCGTACTGGTGCGCGGGTCTTCGTAAATCACGCGCCATTTCTGCGGGCTCTCGACCAGATCTTTCAGGCTTTTCGGCGGATTTTTCAGCTTGTTTTTGTCATACACGAAGGCGAAGTAGCCGTAGTCGTAAGGTACAAAAGTGTCATTATCCCAGCCGCCGGGTACGGTGACTGCGCTGGCCGGCACGCCGCTTTTGGCAAACAGTTTGCTCTGCGCCGCCGCTGCCAGCAGATTGTTATCAAGGCCGAGCACGACATCGGCTTTGCTGTTTTTGCCTTCCATTCGCAGCCGGTTAAGCAGCGATACGCCATCTTCGAGGGCGACATATTTCAGTTCGCAGCCGCAATCGGCCTCAAAGGCCTTTTTCACCGCCGGGCCAGGCCCCCAGTCGGCGGAGAATGAATCGTAGGTGTAAACGGTCAGGACCGGTTTAGCAAAGACCGGGGCGGCGACCAGCGCCAGCAGGGGAAGCAGTTTTTTCAACACTTTGCACCTCAGTATATGGGGAGGCAAAGGATTTTGAGTAGGCCTCAAATCCCTTCGCCGGCGTTATCCGGATCAGGTTCGACGGGTATTTTCTCAGCCCATACGCTTCATCCTTCAAGCCGCATCTGCGTTAGCTTCGCGTGTTCACCCCAGTCACATAGTTACCTATGCTCCAGGGGATTCACCCGCTTGCTGCCTTGATGCAACTTGAATGATATTGCGTATGTTTATTAGCACCCCGTTGAGAACGGCGATAGTGTAATGATTTTGTTAGATGACGCAAAGCATTCAGGGCTCCGGCGGGGCGAACCACGCCGATTTAAAGTCGAACCAGCCGAGGGTGTTCATGCGCACGCCGCGCATACTGCGCTGGCCCTGAATCATTAGCCAGTGGTGGATCAGCGGAACAATATGCTGTTTCTCCAGCAGTTGCTGGCTCCAGGTCGCCGGGTTGAACTCGCCCGCGCGCCAGCGGTTGGCGTCAGCCTCCCAGTCGATGGGAATGCAGTGATGCATCAGCGGCACTTCATATAAATAGGCGAACAGGGAAAAATCGATTGGCAACGTGAAGTTGACGCTGTTGAGCCAGATATCGCTCACCGTTTCGCCGCGATGCCAGTCGTCGTACTCCAGTTCCTGAATGTTCAGCCTCACCTGATGTTCCGCCAGCAACGCCCGCATGATCCCGCCAATGACCCGATGTTCCACATGATCGCGATAGTAGGTGAGGGTAACTGACTCCAGGCCGGCGGGTTTTTCGCAGGCGTGACTGCGGGCGTGGTGCCAGCGCGGCAGCAAGCCGTAGGCCGGGAACCAGTTGCCTTGATAGTGCTCGCCGGCGTGATACAGCAGGTTGGCGGGCTGGAACAGATAACTTAACCAGCGGCGCACGTCATCATTGCCGCCCAGCGGGCTTCGACTATCAAAGAGCAGGTAATAGCACCCCTCTTCCAGGCGGCTCTCTACGGCTTTTTCGCTCTCGGTATTGCCCTGCAGGGTTAAGCCGCCGTTGGGTTCTTCGCTAATTTCCGGCAGCACCCAGACGTTAACCTCATCGATCAGCGCCCGATAGCCGAAGTACTCTTCGAAGGCATGGATTTTTAACTGGTTTTGATTATTGCGCGCGACCGCGTAAGGGCCGGTACCGATAGGCATACTGGAAAAGTTCTCCATCGTCCGCCATTCCTGCGGCAGCGCCATCGCCGGGACCTGGCCTAACAGCCAGGGCAGCCAACGATCCGGCTGGCTGAGGTGAATATCCAGCGTCCAGGCGGTCGGCGAGACGATGCGCTCGATATGGGAAAATAGCGGCAGTTCGCTGCTGCGCTGTAGCGAGGAGATAACGTCGGCCATCTCCAGCTCCCGGCCATGATGGAAATGAATGCCGGGACGCAGAAAAAAGCGCCAGTGGTTAGGCGAAATTTGCTGCCAGTGGTGGGCGATATCGGCCTCCAGTTCCCCATTTTCCTCATTTACCCGCGTCAGCGCGCTAAAAATTTGCCGCGCGATGTGGGTCTCCGAACGGCGCAACGCGCTGCCGGGCAGCAGATTCTTCATCGGCCGATAGTAGAGCACGCGCAGGATGTGGCGCCCCTGGCGGAAGCTGCGGCCAAGATGGGAGATCAACATCTGTCTGACCGCGGTTTTATCGCCAACCAGTTGCACCAGCTGATCGATGCGATCCTGCTCCAGTAGATCCTCGGCGCGCTGCTGCTGCAGCGCCAGACCGGTATAAAGGAAGGTCAGTCGTGAACGCTTGCCGCGCCCGGCTTCGGATTCCCAGGCAAGCCAGCCGCGCGCTTCCATCAGATTAAGCAAGGTGCGCATATGGCGGCGCGAACAGCTGAGCATTTCCGCCAGTTCGTTGAGGGTGGTCTGCTGCGACCTGCCGTCGCAGCATTGCCACAGGCGGATGAACTGTTGTTGCAGACGACTGGAAGGCATAAAAGGGGAACTCCTGACGAAAACTCAGCAATTTATCAGTTCCTATATTAAGCCAATAATGGACCTCGATGAAGTAAGGAGATGAATATGACGAGGTCAACCACTAAGCAGTTCTATCAACGGTACTTTTCTGCGACGCAGGGAGCGTCCTGGCTGGCCCGCCAGTTAGCAGGTAGGCAGCAGAAAATGCTGGAGGAATTGATGCAGTGGGGAGTTACGTCGCCGACCTCCGATCGTTGACTTGCCGACATCATGTGTGACTGAGTATTGGTGTTATACTCGCCATCTTCAGGCTGCAAGCGCATTGGCTGCAACTCGAAATCCAGAGTATTGAATCACCCGCCAGCAGATTGCTTCTGCTGGCTTTTTTCGTTTACTTCGCGTGTGTTAAGGATATTTCATGCTGTGGTTGATGACTATGGGGCGACGGCTAAACGGCGTCTACGCCGCCTTTATGCTGGTGGCTTTTATGATGGGGGTGGCCGGGGCGCTGCAGGCGCCGACGCTTAGCCTGTTTCTCAGCCGCGAAGTCGGCGCGCAGCCGTTCTGGGTTGGCCTGTTTTATACGGTGAATGCGATTGCCGGTATCCTGGTGAGCCTGGCGCTGGCCAAACGATCCGATAGCCGCGGCGATCGTCGGCGGTTAATTATGTTCTGCTGCCTGATGGCAGTGGGTAACGCGCTGCTGTTCGCTTTCAACCGCCATTATCTGACGCTTATTACCTGCGGTGTCATGCTGGCTTCGGTCGCTAATGCGGCAATGCCGCAGCTGTTTGCCCTCGCCCGCGAATACGCCGATAGCTCTGCCCGCGAAGTGGTGATGTTCAGCTCGGTGATGCGCGCCCAGCTGTCGCTGGCGTGGGTCATTGGCCCACCGCTGGCTTTTATGCTGGCGTTGAATTATGGCTTTACGACCATGTTCTCCATTGCCGCCGGGATTTTTGTCATCAGCCTGGCGCTGATTGCCTTTAAGCTGCCTTCGGTGGCGCGAGTGACGCAACTGCAGGAAGGCAGCAGCCTGCCGGAGCTGGAAGGCGGCTGGCGCGATAAAAACGTGCGCATGCTGTTTATCGCTTCTACGCTGATGTGGACCTGCAACACGATGTATATCATCGATATGCCGTTGTGGATCAGTAGCGATCTTGGCCTGCCGGATAGTCTGGCGGGGATACTGATGGGCACGGCTGCCGGTCTTGAAATTCCGGCGATGATCCTGGCCGGCTACTACGTTAAGCGTTGGGGTAAACGCAAAATGATGGTGGCGGCAGTCGCCGCCGGCGTGCTGTTCTATGTGGGGCTGATCATGTTCCATGGCCGCACGGCGCTGCTGGCGCTGCAGCTATTCAATGCTATTTTCATCGGTATTATCGCCGGGATCGGCATGTTGTGGTTCCAGGATCTGATGCCGGGGCGCGCCGGGGCGGCGACCACGCTGTTTACCAATAGTATCTCCACCGGGGTTATTCTGGCCGGAGTGATTCAGGGAGCGCTGTCGCAAAGCTATGGTCACGGTAGCGTGTACTGGACAATCGCGGCGATTTCTCTGCTGACGCTGTTTTTGACCAGCCGGGTTAAAGATATTTAAGTCAATCTCCCGCGCCGGCCATGCTGGCCCGGCGCGGGATAGCGTTACTTCAGTACGATTCGCTTGATGTCGCCGATAATAAAGATGTAGGCAATCACTCCGATCAGGGCGGTCACGCCAACGTAAATGAGAGCGTAAAAGAAGTTACCGGTGGCTGATATAATCACGCCAATGATGAGTGGCGCAATAATTGATGCCAGGTTGGCGCAGAAGTTAAATATACCGCCGGTCAATCCAGCCATATTATTCGGGGCAATATCAGATATTAACGTCCAGCCCAGACCGACCATTCCCTGACCAAAGAAAGCGATCGACATAATAATAATCACCGTCGAATTCGCGCTGACCCAATTGGCGGCGATAATGCAGCTGGAAAGGAGTAATCCGGAAATTATTGGAAGTTTTCGGCTTATATTTGCCGAGCCGGTACGCTTAAGTAGCCTGTCGGAAAGCCAGCCGCCGAAGATGATGCCAACCGCGGCGGCCAGGAAGGGCCAGGTGGCGAAAAAACCTACATGAAGCCACGGTAGATGGCGTTCGTTGGCCAGATAGGTTGGAAACCAGGTGAGGAAAAAGACCAGCGTGGTGTTACCGGCAAACTGCCCCAGGCTGGCGCCGATAATTTGTCGGCAGCACAGTAGCCGCCTGGCATCACGCCAGTTAAATGGAATGTTTTCACTCTTATTGGCAATCTGGTTGGCGCCAATATAATCCAGTTCTGCTTTATTTGCTGTTTTCGATTCATGTGGCTCATGATAAAAACGCCACCATACGAAAGTGAATAAAATTCCAAGCCCTCCGGTCAGAAAAAATAAGGTGCGCCAGCCGTGGTGTTCGAGGATTAAAAATAACAATGGCGAGAAGGCGGCTAACCCAATGTATTCACCAACCGTATAAGTTGCGGTAGCCCTGGCCCGTTCATGCTGGGGAAACCATTTGCTGACGATGCGGCTATTGGCCGGAAAGCAGGGGGCTTCACTGACGCCCAGGCCCAGACGCAAAAGGAGCAAAGATTTCAGCCCCAGAGAGAAGCTTTGCAGCAGCGTAAACAGAGACCAAAAGAAGATGGAGAGGGCGTAGGTCAATTTATTACCGAATCGGTCTAAAAACATGCCGCCAGGAATTTGCGCCAGCGCATAAGTCCAGGCAAAAGCGGAAAAAACAATGCCCATCATCGCCGGATCAATATGGATTTCAGTGGTTAATTTTGGAGCAACGATTCCAAGAATGGTACGATCGAGATAATTAATCATCGTACCCAGCGATAACAGCGATAAAATAAAAATACGCGTTCTGCTTCTTTTTAGCGTGCCGGGCGATGATGCTAGACTCCCTTGAGCGTCAGGTATGCACATAAAGATTTCCTTTAAAGTTTAAAATATTTTTGCATGTATTTATGCATGCAGAAATACTCTAAGGATTCATAGACTGGGTCTATGAATGGCAACGCTTTGTTACGCACAAAAGGAAATATCAAATAATATTTGATGTGAATCTGATATTGACTCGTTGTAGCGTATTATCAACCTGCCGCATGGTATATTAAACGCAGTGGTCTTATTCTTATATTATACGGACAAAAATAATGAACCTGAAGCAACTTTATTATTTTAAGCGATTGAGCGAGACGGAGCATTACACCGAGGCAGCATCCAGTCTGTTCATTACTCAACCCTCGCTAAGCCACGCCATATCTGAGCTGGAGAAGGAACTTGGCGTGGCGCTGTTCGCCAGAAAAGGACGCAACGTCAAAATTACGCAAAACGGTAAACGTTTTTTACCCTATGTGGAGGATGCGCTCGCTTCTCTGGAGAACGGGCGTCTGACGCTGCAAAACAATGATAGTGAAAAGAAAGAGAATATTCGTATCGCCTTTATTTATACGATGGGTGAATCTGTTGTTCCGCAGTTAATTAATAAATACACTAATTCACCTTCCAGTCACAAGGTGACTTTTTCCTTTACGCAAGGCACTTCGCTTTCGTTATTACAGGCGTTAAAGGCAGGAAAAACCGATCTGGCGATTTGTTCATATATTGCCGATGAACCCGAAATCGACTTTATTCCTATTATTCAGCAGGAGTTGGTGGTGGTGACCGCGAAAGATCATCCGCTTGCCCGGCTGTATGATAATGAGGTCGATTTGGTTGAGACGATTCACTATCCCTATATCTATTTTTCAGAGAATAGCGGTCTGCGGCCATTTATTGATAATGTCTTTATGCAACAAAAACTGGTACCGGATATCGCCTGCTACGTCGATGAAGATACTGCGATGGCGGGGCTGGTTAGCATCGACTATGGCATTGCGATTATGCCGAGGATCTCCGCACTGGCAAATTATAACGTGCGCATTCTGAAGATTAAAAATGCGATCCCACCTCGTTATATTTACCTCGCAACAATGAAAGAAAGGGTACTTTCCTCAGCGATTCAATCGTTTAAAAACGTCATCATTAACGATAGCCAGAGAATCAACTGAGCAAGCGCCCGGAGACTGGCTCCGGGCAGCCTGTTTATCAGGACAAAATGTCCATCAGTTCGCGCAGCTTAGCGATGGCAATCTGGCCCGGCGCGGAGGCCTGGCCGACGGTGCCAAAGGTCATCGCTGAACCGAACAAGCGACCGGTTACCCGGCTAACGCCGCCGGATTTGCCCATCGACATGGTGATCAGCGGGCGCGTCGCATACTTCTCTTTCATGGTCAGCGTGGCGGAAAGCAGAGTGAGAACGTCCTGAGGCGTCTGCGGCATCACCGCGATCTTCGGCAGATCGGCACCCAGATCCTGCATTCGACGCAGTCGATAGATGATATCTTCCTGCGCCGGCGTTTTATGGAAATCATGATTGCTCATAATCACTTTTACGCCGGCCTGATGGGCGTCGTTCACCAGCGCGCGAATTTGCGCTTCATCGTTAAACAACTCGATGTCGATAACATCGACTAATCCGCTTAGCGCCGCCTGGCGGTTAAGTTCAAAATACGCTTCGTCGCTGATTTCCGTTTCGCCGCCTTCTTTCTTACTGCGGAAGGTGAACAGCAGCGGGAGTGCTTTCAGGGTATGACGGATTTCCGCCAGTGCGGCCAGCACCTGGGGGATTTCCCGGACGTGAGTAAAATGGTCAACGCGCCATTCGATAATATCAGCGCCCGCGTCAACCAGGCCCTGAGCATTAGTCAGCAGTTCATCCAGCGTTTTTCCGATCAGCGGTACGCAAATTAAGGTTTCGCCTTCCTTGAAGGTGATGTTCTTTACGGTTACTGCAGTTGTCATGTAGGTATCCATTATTGTTGTCGTTGAACCTCAGGCGGTGACGGTGGTGCGAGACACTCTTTGCGCCGCGCGAGCCTGAAGTTGACGATAGCCGATGTACAGGGCGATCACAAAGCCGATGACGGCGATCAGGAAATCAAACCACATAATGCTGGCAATGCTAATCTGCGAAAGCTTTGCGGTGATAAGCGGGATCGTGAAGCTCGCGATGCTGCCTGCGGTGTAGAAGATCCCCGTTGCCTTGCCTTTGCCGTTCGGAAAGCTCATTGCCATGATGGTCGCCCCCAGCTGCAGTACCCCGCCGGCGGCGGCAAAGCCGATAACGAAGGCAAAACCGGTAACCATCACCGGTGTCGGGAATAAGCACACTAACAGCAGTGAGACCATCGACAGACAGGTGTAAATGATCATGGCTACCGCGGAGCTGAACACCTCTTTGACGAAGGCGGCGGTCACGAAGACGCAGACCAGTGAACCGACGGTATAGATACTCAGCAGCTTGATCGCCGAGGCATAAGGCATACCGACCACGAACTGGCCATATTGCGCCAGCCACTGGCTTACCAGGTAAAAGGTCGCCATGCCGATATAGCCGTACAGGGTAAAGATTACCATGTCCAGTTTGTTGGCTTGCGGTTTAGCGGAAGCCGCTGCCTGCGCCGCTGGGATCTCTTCTTTTTTGGCCGCCTGGCTATCGGGGAACGGCATCTTGAGCAGATAGATTGCGCTCAAGATAAACAGAGCCGCCGCAATCACAAACGACCAGCCAAACCACAGATTTGCCCATATCAGCAGGCTGATAATGAACGGCAGCAGGAACTGCCCTGCGGAAACGAAGGCTTTGATGAGCACGTTAGCGCGGCTGGCGGAGTGCGGGAAAGACTCCATCAGCGCCGGATAGGTTCCGGAGTCGAGGAAGCTGTTCGCCAGACCAGCCATGATGCCGAACACGTAGGCCAGATAGATATTTTTGGTCAGCAGAATGCCGACGAAGAAGATCAGATAACTCAGGATCCCTAGATAGATAAAAGGCTTACGACCAAAGCGATCCGACAAAAAGCCGGTCACGATCGTCGCCAGCTTACCGATACCTAATGAGGAGATAACGATCGATACGCCGGCAGCGTCTGTTCCCCACTGTTCCTGAAGATGGGCCATGTTGAGGGTGATTAACAGCACCCCCATGCCATGGATCAGGTAGTTGAGATACAGCCCTGCCGCAGTAGGGATGTATTTATTTTTCATCTCTGGCCTCTTAGAACAGAATGCTCTTGACGTATTCAACCGGCATTTCTTTGCCCGTCCAGATTTCGAACGCGCGCGCGCCTTGCCACAGCATCATTCCCAGGCCGTTGAGGGTCCGGCAGCCTTTTTTCTCCGCCACTTCCAGCAGATAGGTTTTACGCGGGTTATAGACGACGTCGGAGACAATCAGATCCGGGCGCAGGAAGCTGTCGTTTGGCAGCAGCATTTGGCCTTCGAAAGGCTTCATACCGACGCCGGTGGCGTTGGTGAGGATCACGCTGCTGTCGATTTCGGCGCGCAGCTTGTCATGATCGTCGAGATCGAAAAGGTGGATCTCGCAGTCGGTGTTATCGCGGATCTTGGCCACGGTCTGCTCGGCATTGGCGAAGAACTTGTCTTTGCGGTTGAAGATCGAGATGGCCTTCACGCCGTCGAGCGCGGCCTGTACGCTGATGGCGGTAGCCGCGCCGCCTGCGCCGAGGATGGTCATCTTTTTGCCGATGATATCGATACCAGCCTCCGACAGCGCGCGCATATAGCCGGTGCCGTCGGTAATGTGGCCGGTTAACACGCCATTATCGTTGACCACGGTATTGACCGCGCCGACCAGCTGCGCCGCCGGCGAGAGCTTATCGAGATACTGGCAAATTTCGGTTTTATTCGGCATTGAGACGTTGTAACCGCGCAGCTTCAGCGCGCGGAAACCCTGTACGACATCTTTTAGCTCCTGGTTATCGACTTCGAACGCCAGGTAGGCGTAATCCAGGCCAAGATGGGCAAAGGCTTCGTTGTGCATAGTCGGCGACATGCTATGACGAATCGGGGTAGCGATTAAGCCAATCAGTTCGGTATGACCGGTAAGACGTTCTGCCATGATAAATATCCTCAATATGTTAAAAATGGAATCTGTTGCGCTTCGCGATTGCCGAGTACGCCCATGTCTTCGAGTATCTCCAGCACGTTGCGGCCTTCGCGCACGCCGTCGATAATTCGCCGGGCCGACAGGCTGTCGCCGATATTCATGATTTTTACGTTGTTGGCGGCGGCCCACTGGGCGATGTCGTCGAGACCAGCGCGGTTAGCGCGCATTCCCAGGCAGACAAAGCCGTAGTCGAAGGGAATATCGAACGTGCCGCTGGCGGTACTCACGGTGAAATGGTCTGGCGCTACGGCGGTTAATCGGGTCCGCATGTGTTGTTCCACCTGGTGTTCGTCCAGCATGGTCAACATCGCGTTTTTGGTAATAATGTCGAGGTCCTGTCCCGGCGCGTCTTGCATTTCAATTAGCACCGTCTCGGCGCCGCGCGCGGAGAAGTATTCAATGACGTCCAGGCCGACGGCGCCGCCGCCAACCACCACGATGCGTTTACCTGCGGCATCGGCAAAGGTGTCCAGATGGTTAATCATTCCGGTTATCGAGAACAGGCGACCACCTTCGGCGTCAATGTTCTCGCGCAGGCCGTCGATAGGCGGCAGCAGAGGAATCGAGCCGGTGGCATTGACGATGAGCTGTGGATGCAGCGCGGCGACTGAAGCGACATCGGCGCGTTTACCGACCTGCAGCATCAGATTGCTTAGCCCGGAAAGGCGGTTTTTCATAAACTGCGGGAAATCAGCGATCCGTTTTTTCTCCGGCAGCAGCGCAATGGTGCTGGCCAGGCCGCCGACGTGGCTTTTCTCTTCCAGCAGCCAGGTGTTGCAGCCGACTTCCGCGGCGGTACAGGCGGCTTCCATTCCGGCCGTGCCGGCGCCGATCACCACGACGTTGGTTTCTCGTGAGACTCGCTGCTGCTTGTAAGCGTCGCCGTGGATAATGTCCGGATTGATCGAGCAGCGCAGCGGGCGAGAGCGGGCGATACGGTGATCCGCACAGCCGATATTGCAGGAGATGCATTTGCGCATCAGACGCTCATTGCCGCTTTGTACTTTCTGCACCCATTCTGGCTCGGCAATCAACCCACGACCAATGGCGATCAGATCGGCATCGCCGGTAGCGAGGATATCTTCGGCGATTTTTGGCGAACGAATGTTGCCGGCGATCACCGTCGGCTTATGGAATTTGTCGCGTACCGCGCGAGAGAGGTAGCGCTTCCAGCCGTCTTCCAGCGACATCTGGTCGATTTGCAGGTTCAGGTTATCGTTCTGCGCGGCAGAGACGTTAATGATGTCGACTTTGTCCTGGCACAGTTCGAGGATGCGCAGCGAATCTTCCAGCGTGTTGCCGCCCTTTAAGAAATCGTCGGCGCTGATGCGCAGGCTGATGGGGAAACGCGGCCCGACGCAGGCGCGAACCTTATCGATAATCAGGCTTAATATGCGGGTGCGGTTTTCGATACTGCCGCCAAATTCGTCGGTACGTTTATTAAATAACGGTGACAAAAACTGGCTAATTAAATAGGAATGGCCGCCATGAATTTCTACGCAGTCAAATCCGGCGCGGCGCACGCGCTCCGCGGCGTCGCCGAATTTGTCGACCGCGTGATAAATTTCCTCATGGGTCATTGGCCGCGGAATATTACCGTGCTTTTTCGACGGCGTGCTGGAAGCGGATAACGGCGTCTGTCCATTCAGGCGATAAGCATAAGCCGAAGCGCCCGCGTGGTTCAGCTGAATCGCTACGCAAGCGCCGTGTTTATGAAGGGTTTCGGTTAATTTAAACAGGCGTGGGATATATTGATCGTTATCGATGCGTAACTGCGTTGTACCATTGGAGGCGAAGGGAAAATCGATGCAGATATTTTCCACAGTAATGAGCCCGGTGCCGCCTTTCGCCCGCAGCTCGTAGTATTCAAGCTGTTCCTGCGAGACCTCGCCGTTGAGGGTAGCCATATTGGTGCCCATCGGCGGCATAATAATACGGTTTTTTATGGTCATCCCGTTGATGGTCAGCGGGCTGAATAGGTGAGGATAGTGGCTCATTTAGGCTCTCCACAAGAACGCCCGGCGGCCCACGAGGTGATGTAAGCGGCGTGGCGTATCTAAAGTTAATATTTCTCTGTCTGGAAAGATAACGAGCCAGGGAGGGGAAAAATAATGCTTTTTTTTGCGCTGAGCTATAGGGGTTTTCTATGGAGTTAACCGTTAATTCACATATTGCTCGGTTTGTTTTAAATACTTCCGTTGATTATTTACTTGTCATTGTTGATATATACAAAAATAGCCTGCTATTGCCGGTATAAATGCACGATGAGGGATGGGAAGGATAAAATTATCTATTAATTATACGTATTAATATGCGCCTGAGAGGGGCAAAAAGAGAAAGCCCGGCTTGTTCACCGGGCTTGAAGATTAGTTCATAAAGGCGGGCTGTTGGCGTTCGTAGGCGGAAATCGCCTCTTGATGCTGCAGCGTCAGGCCGATGCTATCCAGGCCGTTGAGCATACAGTGGCGGCGGAAGTCGTCGATTTTAAAGCTGTAGGTTTTATCCCCGGCTTTAACCACCTGAGCTTCAAGGTCTACTTCAAAGCTGATGCCCGGGTTCGCCTGTACCAGCTTGAACAGCTCGTCCACCTGCTCATCGCTGAGCGTCACCGGCAGCAGTTGGTTATTAAAGCTGTTGCCGTAAAAGATATCGGCAAAGCTTGGCGCAATCACCACTTTGAAACCGTAATCGGTCAACGCCCACGGCGCGTGCTCGCGCGAGGAGCCGCAGCCGAAGTTTTCACGCGCCAGCAGGATAGACGCCCCTTTATATTGCGGGAAGTTCAGCACGAACTCCGGGTTCGGTTGCTGCCCCTGGTCGTCGAGGAAACGCCAGTCGTTAAACAGGTGCGCGCCAAAGCCGGTACGCGTCACTTTCTGCAGGAACTGCTTTGGAATGATCGCATCGGTATCGACGTTTGCGGCATCCAGCGGAACCACCAGGCCAGTATGTTGGGTAAATTTCTCTGCCATGATGGTCTCCTTATTTCAAGTTACGGATATCGGCGAAATGGCCGGTAACCGCTGCTGCCGCGGCCATCGCCGGGCTGACTAAATGGGTGCGTCCGCCGCGGCCTTGACGGCCTTCAAAGTTACGGTTGCTGGTAGAGGCGCAACGTTCGCCGGGATTCAGGCGGTCGTTGTTCATCGCCAGGCACATGGAGCAGCCCGGTAAGCGCCACTCAAAACCGGCGTCGATGAAAATCTTATCCAAACCTTCGGCTTCCGCCTGCGCTTTCACCGGGCCGGAGCCGGGGACGACCAGCGCCTGTACGCCCGGCGCCACTTTACGTCCTTTGGCGATTTCCGCCGCCGCGCGTAAATCTTCGATTCGCGAGTTAGTACAGGAACCGATAAAGACTTTGTCGATCGCGACCTCGGTCAACGGTACGCCGGATTTCAGGCCCATATAGGCCAGCGCTTTTTCGGCGCTGGCGCGCTCGACCGGATCGCTGAACGACGCCGGATCCGGGATAATATCGGTAACCGAGATGACCTGGCCTGGATTGGTGCCCCAGGTGACCTGCGGCGCAATCTCTTCCGCCTGCAGCGTCACCACGGTATCGAAGGTGGCGTCATCATCGGTTTTCAGCGTTTTCCAGTATTCCACCGCGTCGGCGAAATCCTGGCCCTTCGGCGCGTGCAGGCGGCCCTGCACGTAATTGAATGTCGTCTCGTCAGGCGCGACCAGACCCGCTTTGGCGCCCATCTCGATTGCCATATTGCACAGAGTCATACGGCCTTCCATGCTCAGATCGCGAATGGCTTCGCCGCAGAATTCGACGACATGGCCGGTACCGCCGGCGCTACCGGTTTTACCAATGATTGCCAGCACAATGTCTTTCGCGGTAATGCCCGGCGCCGCTTTGCCACGGACTTCGATTTTCATGGTCTTCGCGCGCCCCTGTTTCAGGGTCTGAGTCGCCAGTACATGTTCAACTTCAGAGGTGCCGATACCGAATGCCAGCGCGCCGAATGCGCCGTGGGTCGCGGTATGGGAATCGCCGCACACGATGGTCATCCCCGGCAGGGTGACGCCCTGTTCCGGGCCCATCACGTGTACGATGCCCTGGAACGGGTGATTTAAGTCATACAGCTCAACGCCAAATTCTTTGCAGTTCTTAATCAGTTCCTGCATCTGGATGCGGGCCATTTCGCCGGAGGCGTTGATATCTTTGGTCTGCGTCGAGACGTTGTGATCCATGGTGGCGAATGTTTTACCCGGCTGACGCACCTGGCGGCCATGGGCGCGCAGCCCGTCAAACGCCTGCGGAGAGGTGACTTCGTGCACCAGATGGCGGTCGATATACAGCAGCGGTGTTTCGTTCTGCGCTTCGTACACCACGTGCGCATCAAATAATTTCTCGTATAACGTCTTCGCCATGATTACACCCCTTCCGCGACATAGCGGGCAATGATATCGCCCATTTCATCTGTACTGACCGCCGCCGTACCGCGCGCTAAGTCGCCGGTACGAATGCCTTCTTCTAATGCGCGGTTGATAGCGCGTTCAATGGCGCTCGCCGCGTCGCCCGCATCCAGGCTGTAGCGTAGCAGCAGCGCCAGCGACAGGATTTGCGCAATCGGATTGGCGATATTTTTGCCCGCGATGTCCGGCGCCGAGCCGCCCGCTGGTTCATACAGGCCAAAACCTTGCTCGTTGAGGCTGGCGGACGGCAACATGCCCATAGAGCCGGTGATCATCGCGCACTCGTCGGACAGGATGTCGCCAAACAGGTTGGAGCACAGCAGTACGTCGAACTGCGACGGATCTTTAATAAGCTGCATGGTGGCATTATCGATATACATATGCGCCAGTTCGACGTCCGGATACTCTTTGCCAATCTCGTTGACGATTTCGCGCCACAGGATAGAAGACTGCAGGACGTTGGCTTTATCGATTGACGTCACTTTATGGCGACGTTTGCGCGCCGATTCAAAGGCGATACGCGCGATGCGCTCAATTTCAAAACGATGGTATACCTCGGTATCGAAGGCTTTTTCGTGCTGGCCGCTGCCTTCACGACCTTTCGGCTGACCGAAGTAGATGCCGCCGGTCAGTTCGCGCACGCACAGAATGTCGAAGCCATTGGCGGCGATATCGGCGCGCAGCGGGCAGAATGCTTCCAGCCCCTGATACAGTTTAGCCGGGCGCAGGTTGCTGAATAATTTGAAGTGTTTACGCAGCGGCAGCAGCGCGCCGCGCTCCGGCTGTTCGGCCGGCGGCAGATGTTCCCACTTCGGGCCGCCGACGGATCCGAACAGAATCGCGTCAGCCTGCTCGCAGCCATCAACGGTAGCTTGCGGCAGCGGCATGCCCTGACGGTCGATGGCGATGCCGCCCACGTCGTACTGGCTGGTGGTGATACGCATTGAAAAACGGTTACGAACGGCTTCCAGTACTTTCATCGCCTGGTTCATCACTTCCGGGCCAATTCCATCACCCGGCAAAACGGCAATATGATAATTCTTCGACATTACACGGTTTCCTTGTTGTTCTCTTTATTCTGAGCCTGGCGTTGCAATTCTTTTTCGACTTCGGCGGCGCGCCAGATGTTGTTAAGCACATGTACCATCGCTTTTGCTGAAGATTCGACGATATCGGTCGCCAGGCCGACGCCGTGGAAGCGGCGACCGTTGTATTCCACGACAATATCCACCTGACCCAGCGCATCTTTGCCGTGGCCTTTGGCGCTTAAGCCATACTTCACTAAGTCGATGTTGTAGTCTGTCACACGGTTGATTGCCTGGTAGATAGCGTCAACCGGACCGTTGCCGTTGGCGGCTTCGGTTTTAATGTCATCACCGCAGGCCAGCTTGATAGAGGCGGTAGCGATATCGCTGGAGCCAGACTGGACGCTGAAGTAGTCCAGACGGAAATGCTCTGGCTCTTCCTGCTGTTTATTGATAAATGCCAGCGCTTCCAGGTCATAGTCGAAGACCTGGCCTTTTTTATCCGCCAGCTTCAGGAAGGCGTCATACAGATGATCCAGGTTGTAGTCGCTCTCTTTGTAGCCCATCTCTTCCATACGGTGTTTCACCGCCGCGCGACCGGAGCGTGAAGTCAGGTTCAGCTGTACCTGGTTCAGGCCGATGGATTCCGGGGTCATGATTTCGTAGTTTTCGCGGTTCTTCAGCACGCCATCCTGATGAATACCGGAGGAGTGGGCGAAGGCGCCGGTACCGACGATAGCTTTGTTAGCCGGGATCGGCATATTGCAGATTTGGCTGACGGTCTGGCTGGTACGCCAGATTTCATGGTGATTGATATTGGTGTGCACGTTCATGATGTCTTTGCGCACCTTGATCGCCATGATGACTTCTTCCAGCGCGCAGTTACCGGCGCGTTCGCCGATACCGTTCATCGCGCCTTCTACCTGACGAGCGCCAGCGTGGACGGCTGCGAGGGCGTTGCCGACGGCGATACCTAAATCATCATGGGTGTGGACTGAAATAATTGCTTTATCAATGTTTGGTACGCGTTCATACAGGCCGCTGATGATGTTGGCGTATTCGAATGGCATGGTGTAGCCGACGGTATCCGGGATATTAATGGTCGTGGCGCCGGCGCGGATAGCCGCTTCAACGACGCGAGCCAGATCGTCGATCGGCGTACGGCCTGCGTCTTCACAGGAGAATTCCACGTCGTCGGTATAGTTACGCGCACGTTTCACCATATAAATAGCGCGTTCGATGACTTCATCCAGCGTGCTGCGCAGCTTGGTGGCGATATGCATCGGAGACGTGGCGATGAAGGTGTGGATGCGGAACGCTTCCGCCACTTTTAAGGATTCCGCCGCCACGTCGATATCTTTCTCAACGCAGCGCGCCAGAGCGCAAACGCGGCTATTTTTGATGGTGCGAGCGATGGTCTGTACCGATTCAAAATCGCCCGGGGAAGAAACCGGGAAACCGACTTCCATTACATCGACGCCCATACGTTCGAGGGCCATGGCGATCTGCAGCTTCTCTTTCACGCTCAGGCTGGCCTGTAACGCTTGTTCCCCATCACGTAAGGTCGTATCGAAAATAATGACTTGCTGGCTCATGGTTGAGATCCTTAATCTGTTGCCTGGCGCCTTGCTTCGAGCATAAAAAAACCCGCGCAATGGCGCGGGTTTAGTGTCTTGCTGGAAGATGACTTAACGCTGAACGTCGCCCAACAGCCTACCGCGCACAATGGATGCGTTTAGTAGTAGTAGGCTGGTGAAGCGAGTGGTGCGAATCATGCGTCATACTCCAGTTGAAATCGATATGCTTTTAGAGTTACTGGATAGCGGTTTTGATGTCAACCCCAGGCAAGATAAAAACTGTTTTTAACCCGTCATATGAATTAGCTAATTGTGCTGGATTATCCCTCATTTCGCCGACGATCCTATTTGAGACATTCATCGACTGCTGGAAAAATAAAACAATTAGAAAAAATAATTTTCATTCAAGGACTCAATGTCAATGGGGGATGCCTGGTTGATAAGGTAATGAAACATAAAGTGTTATATGCCTTTTACCTTTATGCGCTGCCGCATTGAGTCGTTCGAAAGGATAACGAAGTGTTAATTTTTATCAGGTAAAAAATAGATAGTTAATTAATACTTAAATTGCAATTAACTATTGGTGGTGTTGTTTATTCCTGTGATCTATGGGTACACTTTATATCATCAAGTAAATGATATGTTTTAGGCGAGTTCCGGTGATATCCAGTGAGGTTTTTCGTCGCTACTCATAACCTTGATATATTCCTAAAATTCCATTTTGCCCTTTTGCAGATTTAATATGCATGATAAATGATATTGTCTTAATTAATTACTGCACTTTGGTAAAAGGAATTTAGCGTGACGGTGGAGTTAGATATGTTAATTGAAAATACTGAATATAAATCAGCCCCGGGACAGGAAGTCGTCAAACCACAACTGCGGATGGTGGATCTCAACCTGCTGACCGTGTTTGATGCGGTGATGCAGGAACAAAATATTACCCGTGCGGCCCATACTCTCGGCATGTCCCAACCGGCGGTGAGTAACGCGGTATCTCGTCTCAAGGTGATGTTTAATGATGAGCTGTTCGTTCGCTATGGGCGCGGCATTCAGCCAACGGCGCGGGCCTATCAGCTGTTCGGCTCAGTACGCCAGGCATTGCAACTGGTGCAAAATGAGTTGCCGGGTTCCGGTTTTGAACCGCTGAGCAGCGAGCGCGTATTTAACCTCTGCGTTTGTAGCCCATTGGATAATTACTTAACCTCGCTAATATTTAATAAAGTTGGTGAAATCGCGCCAAATATTCATCTGGTCTTTAAATCAGCGCTACATCAAAACACCGAACATCAGCTGCGTTATCAGGAAATTGAATTCGTTATCGGTTATGAAGAGTTCCGTCGCCCGGAGTTTGCCTGCATACCTTTATTCAAAGATGAAATGGTTCTGGTGGCCAGCCGTAAACATCCGCGTATTTCCGGGCCGCTAACGGAAGCGGATATTTATCAGGAAGAGCACGCGGTCGTCGCATTGGATCGTTATGCGTCATTTAGCCAGCCGTGGTATGACTCCGTGGATAAACAATCCTGTATTGCTTATCAGGGTAATGCCATGGTTAGCGTATTAAACGTGGTGTCACAAACCCACATGGTGGCAATAGCGCCACCTTGGTTGGCCAATGAATTCGCTGATAAATTAGATTTGCAGATCTTACCGTTGCCGCTGAAGGTCAACAGCCGTACCTGCTTCCTCTCCTGGCACGAAGCGGCCGGTCGTGATAAAGGCCATCAATGGATGGAAGAGTTATTGGCGAATATCTGTCAGCGCTAATCGACGTTATCGACCAACGGCGGTGAAAGCGCCAGCTTATCTGAATAAACTTTAAAAAAGCAGAATATTATTCTGTTTGTCACCGCGGGTTCTCGCAACCCGACGGTGAAAAATGGATGATTTTCTGCCGTAAGCCGTTTCTCCCGAGTATTGGCTATCTCATTTTGTTATTCCTGAAGCAATCCTCCATATATTTCTCCAGATGCTTTCTTTTCTGCTTTTAAGAGGCGCGCTATACGCTCTCAGGCGAATTGCCTGCCTGTTGGCGAGCAGTTATGTTAATGCACAGCAAGTCGTTCACCTCAATGCGCTGCCTTTAGCGGCGCATCATACGACGCGTGCGGAAAATGACTTCCGCCGTCGTGAAAACAATAAGCCTGGAGGCAAACCATGGAGATGTTGTCAGGAGCCGAGATGGTCGTCCAATCGCTTGTCGATCAGGGCGTCAAGCAAGTATTCGGCTATCCCGGAGGCGCGGTCCTCGATATCTATGATGCATTACATACCCTCGGCGGCATTGACCATGTGCTGGTCCGCCATGAGCAGGCGGCGGTGCATATGGCCGACGGGCTGGCGCGCGCAACCGGCGAAGTAGGGGTGGTGCTGGTGACCTCCGGTCCGGGAGCGACTAACGCTATTACCGGTATCGCAACGGCTTACATGGATTCTATTCCACTGGTCATTCTTTCCGGGCAGGTCGCCACCTCGCTGATTGGCTACGATGCCTTCCAGGAGTGCGATATGGTCGGTATCTCGCGCCCGGTGGTTAAACACAGCTTCCTCGTGAAACAGACTGAAGATATCCCCGGTATTTTAAAGAAAGCCTTCTGGCTGGCGGCCAGCGGCCGACCGGGGCCGGTAGTGGTCGATTTGCCGAAGGATATTCTCAATCCGGCGAAAAAGCTGCCTTATGTTTGGCCGGATGCGGTCAGCATGCGTTCCTATAACCCGACAACCAGCGGTCATAAAGGGCAGATCAAACGTGCGTTGCAAACGCTGGTGGCGGCGAAAAAACCGGTCGTATACGTTGGCGGCGGGGCAATCAATTCGCAGTGTGAAGCACAGCTGCGTACCTTGGTCGAAAAGCTGAAGCTACCGGTGGTCTCTTCATTAATGGGTTTAGGCGCTTTTCCGGCGACTCATCAGCAGGCGCTTGGCATGCTGGGGATGCACGGTACCTATGAAGCCAACATGACCATGCATCATTCCGACGTTATTTTTGCAGTCGGCGTCCGCTTTGACGATCGTACCACCAACAATTTGGCTAAGTACTGCCCGAACGCCACGGTGCTGCATATTGATATCGATCCCACGTCGATCTCCAAAACCGTCCCGGCAGATGTGCCGATCGTCGGCGACGCGCGCCAGGTGCTTGACCAGATGTTTGATCTGCTTGAACAGGAAGAGAGCCAGCAACCGCTGGATGAGATCCGCGACTGGTGGCAGCAGATCGAACAGTGGCGTTCCCGTCACTGTCTGCAATACGACACGCAAAGCGGCAAGATCAAACCGCAGGCGGTGATTGAGGCTATCTGGCGCCTGACCAATGGTGATGCTTACGTGACTTCCGATGTTGGACAGCATCAGATGTTCGCCGCGCTCTATTATCCATTCGATAAACCAAGACGTTGGATTAATTCCGGCGGCCTCGGCACGATGGGCTTTGGCCTGCCAGCGGCACTGGGCGTGAAGATGGCGCTACCGCAAGAAACCGTTATCTGCGTGACCGGTGACGGTAGCATCCAGATGAACATTCAGGAGCTTTCCACCGCCCTGCAGTATGAACTGCCGGTGCTGGTGCTGAACCTGAATAACCGCTACCTCGGAATGGTAAAGCAGTGGCAGGATATGCTCTATTCTGGCCGCCATTCGCAGTCCTATATGGAATCGCTGCCGGACTTCGTTCGCGTCGCCGAGGCTTATGGCCACGTTGGTATTCGTATCAGCGAGCCGCAAGAGCTGGAAGCGAAGCTGGCGGAAGCCCTGGAGCAGGTGCGTAATAATCGTCTGGTGTTCGTTGATGTTACGGTTGATGGTAGCGAGCATGTTTATCCCATGCAGATCCGCGGCGGCGGCATGGACGAAATGTGGTTGAGCAAAACGGAGAGAACCTGATTATGCGCCGGATATTATCTGTATTACTGGAGAACGAATCGGGAGCGTTATCCCGGGTGATCGGCCTCTTTTCGCAGCGCGGCTACAATATTGAAAGCCTGACGGTAGCGCCAACCGACGATCCGACGTTGTCCCGCATGACCATCCAGACGGTGGGCGACGAAAAAGCCATTGAGCAGATTGAAAAGCAATTACATAAGCTGGTGGACGTGCTGCGGGTCAGCGAACTGGGTCAGGGCTCCCACGTCGAACGTGAAATCATGCTGGTGAAAGTGCAGGCCAGCGGTTATGGCCGCGAAGAGGTGAAACGCAACACCGAGATCTTCCGCGGGCAGATCATTGACGTCACGCCATCTATTTATACCGTGCAGTTGGCCGGAACCAGCGATAAGCTGGATGCGTTCCTGGCTTCTTTACGCGATGTCGCGCGCATTGTTGAAGTGGCGCGATCCGGAGTAGTCGGCCTGTCGCGCGGCGATAAAATCATGCGCTAACCCCTGGCAAACTGACGTAAAAACAGCCCGACACGAACTGTCGGGTTATTTTTTTGCGAATTCCGTAGGAACTGTGGACGAAAGCGGTTGCCGCGCTATCTATTCTGCGTTTAGATGTTATAAAAATGGAACTCTATACTCTAACGAGTATGTCTATTTAATGGTTGTTTTTTGTACTTCTTACCCAAGGGGCAATTGTGAAACTGGATGAAATCGCCCGGCTGGCCGGTGTTTCAAGAACCACCGCGAGCTATGTGATTAATGGCAAAGCGAAGCAGTATCGCGTCAGCGATAAAACGGTCGAGAAGGTGATGGCGGTGGTGCGCGAGCACAACTACCACCCGAATGCGGTCGCTGCTGGCCTGCGCGCAGGACGCACGCGTTCAATCGGTCTGGTGATCCCGGATCTCGAAAATACCAGTTATACCCGTATTGCGAACTATCTGGAGCGCCAGGCGCGTCAGCGCGGCTACCAGTTGCTGATCGCCTGCTCGGAAGATCAGCCGGATAACGAAATGCGCTGTATTGAGCATCTGCTGCAGCGTCAGGTGGATGCAATTATCGTTTCGACTTCGCTGCCGCCGGAGCACCCGTTCTATCAGCGCTGGGCGAACGATCCTTTCCCGATTGTCGCGCTCGACCGCGCGCTCGATCGTGAACACTTTACCAGCGTCGTCGGCGCCGATCAGGACGACGCCGAGATGCTTGCCGCCGAGCTGCGCAAATTCCCCGGTGACCGAGTGCTCTATCTGGGAGCGCTGCCGGAGCTGTCGGTGAGCTTCCTGCGTGAGCAGGGTTTCCGTTCAGCCTGGAAAGACGACCCGCGCGAGGTGAACTTCCTCTATGCCAACAGCTATGAACGCGAAGCCGCGGCCCAGCTGTTTGAACGGTGGCTGGAAACGCATCCGATGCCGCAACTGCTGTTCACCACCTCTTTCCCGCTGCTGCAGGGGGTGATGGATGTTACGCTGCGCCGTGAGGGCAAACTGCCATCTGAGCTGGCCATCGCCACCTTCGGTGATAACGAACTGCTCGACTTCCTGCAGTGCCCGGTGCTGGCGGTCGCGCAGCGTCATCGCGACGTTGCCGAGCGCGTTTTAGAGATTGTACTGGCAAGCCTGGATGAACCACGTAAGCCGAAACCGGGCTTAAGTCGTATTCGTCGTAACCTCTATCATCGCGGAAGTTTGAATCGTCGCTGATTCATTTGCGAAAAAAGGTTAAGATTCTTCGTAGGTTATTCGCCAGATGGATCAGCATCTGGCGATATTCCATACAATTTACGTAGAGATTCGTAAATCTATTCGCTTTCAGACAAATCCCTAAACTTCTTTACGCCTTATTTTGTTTTATTCTGGAGCAGGCTTTTTTTGTATCCAAATGGTGCAAGAAAAAGCGCAGCGGCATTAATTTGAATTGTTTTGTTACATTCTTCGTAATAATTGCTGAATTAACAATCGCTTTATCCCACCTTCACCGCCGCTGAGAGCGTCAGGCCGCGGCACAAGTGCTTCTCCGTCCACAACAGGCACTGTTAACGGACATCAGAATGACCTAAAATGCCGCTCGCGTCGCAAACTGACACTTTATATTTTCCCGCTGAAGATATTTTGTCGTTTTTAACTGTTACGGGTTTGTTGGTTATTTTCTTACACGTATTCATAACGTTAATTTGCCTCGTTTGTTGGTGATTTATTCATCAGGGCTAATATCGGCTGTAAATAATGGGTTTTTGCGCTCCGTTGGCATTAGTGCTGGCTTGACAAGCTTTTCCTCCGCTCCGTAAACTCCTTTAGGTGGGAATTTGTGGGGTAAAGTGGCGAAAAGGGGTGAGGCTGGCATGTTCCGTGGAGCAACGTTAGTCAATCTCGACAGTAAAGGCCGTTTGGCCGTACCGACGCGCTACCGCGACGGGCTGATCGAGGATGCTTCTGGTCAAATGGTATGCACCATTGACATTCATCACCCGTGCCTGCTGCTTTATCCTTTGCCTGAATGGGAAATCATCGAGCAAAAATTGTCGCGTTTGTCGAGCATGAATCCCGTTGAGCGGCGCGTACAGCGCCTGCTTTTGGGGCATGCCAGCGAATGTCAGATGGATAGCGCCGGACGATTGCTAATCGCGCCGGTGCTGCGGCAACATGCCGGGCTGACAAAAGAAGTGATGCTGGTCGGACAGTTTAATAAATTTGAACTGTGGGATGAAACGACCTGGTATCAACGGGTCAAGGAAGATATCGACGCTGAGCAGTCCGCTACCGGTGAACTGTCGGAGCGCCTGCAGGATTTGTCTTTATAAAATGATGGAAAATTTTAAACATACTACGGTACTTCTGGATGAAGCCGTTAACGGCCTGAAAATTCGTCCAAATGGTATCTACATTGATGGAACCTTTGGCCGCGGTGGTCACTCGCGTCTGATCCTCTCCCAACTGGGGGCGGAAGGGCGCCTGCTGGCAATCGATCGCGACCCGACGGCTATTGCCGTTGCGCAAACCATCGATGACCCACGTTTTTCCATCGTACATGGTCCTTTCTCGCAGCTGGCTGACTACGTCGCCGAGCGCAATCTTACCGGCAAGATCGACGGTATTCTTCTCGACCTTGGCGTTTCTTCACCGCAGTTGGACGACGCGGAACGCGGGTTCTCCTTTATGCGCGATGGTCCGCTGGACATGCGCATGGATCCGACTCGCGGTCAGTCCGCCGCCGAATGGTTACAGACCGCCGAAGAAGCCGACATCGCCTGGGTAATCAAAACCTTTGGCGAGGAGCGTTTCGGTAAACGTATCGCGCGCGCGATCGTTGAGCGTAACCGCATTGAGCCGATGACCCGTACCAAAGAGCTGGCGGAAGTTATCGCGGCGGCAACGCCGGTGAAAGATAAGCACAAACATCCCGCGACCCGTACCTTCCAGGCGGTGCGCATTTGGGTGAACAGTGAACTGGAGGAGATAGAGCAGGCGCTAAAAAGCTCGCTCGGCGTGCTGGCCCCCGGCGGTCGGCTGTCGATTATCAGTTTCCATTCGCTGGAAGACCGCATTGTGAAGCGCTTTATGCGTGAGCAAAGCCGCGGTCCGCAGGTTCCAGCAGGGATCCCGATGACTGAAGAGCAGCTCAGGAAACTGGGCGGCCGTCAGTTGCGAGCACTAGGCAAGTTGATGCCGGGCGAAGAAGAGGTGGCAGAGAATCCACGCGCCCGTAGTTCAGTGCTGCGTATCGCAGAGAGGACGAACGCATGATCGGCAGAGTGACAGTAGCCTTAAGCAAAGTTAAAGGATCGTTAGGAAGCAACGAGCGCCATGCCTTGCCTGGCGTTATCGGGGACGATCTTCTGCGGTTTGGGAAGCTGCCACTCTGCCTGTTCATTTGCATCATCATAACGGCAGTGACCGTGGTGACGACGGCGCACCATACCCGTCTGTTAACCGCGCAGCGTGAACAATTGGTTCTGGAGCGTGACGCTCTGGATATTGAATGGCGCAACCTGATCCTCGAAGAGAATGCCCTTGGCGATCACAGTCGGGTTGAGCGGATCGCGACAGAGAAGTTGCAGATGCAACACGTTGATCCATCACAAGAAAATATAGTGGTACAGAAATAAGGATTATTGCGACGCAT
Organism: Klebsiella sp. CN_Kp104; assembly: GCF_040064515.1. NCBI lineage: Bacteria > Pseudomonadati > Pseudomonadota > Gammaproteobacteria > Enterobacterales > Enterobacteriaceae > Klebsiella > Klebsiella sp. CN_Kp104. Next base: position 74,775 of record NZ_JBEAII010000006.1, read on the forward strand.
GAAAGCAGCGCCGAAAACGCCAAAAGCAAAACGTCAGGAAGAACAGGCCAACTTTATTAGTTGGCGTTTTGCGTTGCTGTGCGGATGTATTTTAATCGCTCTCGCCTTCCTGCTTGGCCGCGTCGCGTGGCTGCAGGTGGTGAGCCCGGATATGCTGGTGCGTCAGGGAGATATGCGTTCCCTGCGTGTGCAGGAAGTGTCAACCGCGCGCGGCATGATTACCGACCGCTCCGGCCGCCCGCTGGCGGTCAGCGTGCCGGTAAAAGCCATCTGGGCCGACCCGAAAGAGCTGCATGATGCCGGAGGCGTGACGCTCGATAACCGCTGGAAAGCGTTAGCCGATGCGCTGAACATGCCGCTGGACCAGCTGGCATCGCGCATCAACAGCAACCCGCGGATGCGTTTTATCTATCTGGCGCGTCAGGTGAACCCTGACATGGCTGACTACATCAAAAAACTGAAGCTGCCGGGGATTCATCTGCGTGAGGAGTCTCGCCGTTACTATCCGTCAGGCGAAGTAACCGCTCACCTCATTGGCTTCACCAACGTCGATAGCCAGGGGATTGAAGGGGTTGAGAAAAGCTTTGATAAGTGGCTGACCGGCCAGCCGGGCGAGCGTATCGTGCGTAAAGACCGCTATGGTCGCGTGATCGAAGACATTTCTTCCACCGACAGCCAGGCGGCGCATAACCTCGCGCTGAGCATCGACGAGCGCCTGCAGGCGCTGGTTTATCGCGAACTGAATAATGCGGTGGCGTTCAACAAAGCGGAATCAGGCACCGCCGTTTTGGTCGACGTCAACACCGGTGAAGTGCTGGCGATGGCGAATAGCCCGTCGTACAACCCGAATAATTTCGCGGGTACGTCCAAAGATACCATGCGTAACCGCGCCATCACCGACGTATTCGAACCGGGTTCAACGGTCAAACCGATGGTGGTGATGACGGCGCTGCAGCGCGGCATCGTCAATGAAAATACCGTGCTGAACACCATTCCATATCGAATTAACGGCCACGAAATCAAAGACGTGGCGCGCTATAGCGAATTAACCCTGACCGGGGTGCTACAGAAGTCGAGTAACGTCGGCGTTTCTAAGCTGGCGTTAGCGATGCCGTCCTCAGCGTTAGTAGATACTTACTCACGTTTTGGGCTTGGAAAGGCGACCAATTTGGGGTTGGTCGGAGAACGCAGTGGCTTATATCCTCAAAAACAACGGTGGTCTGACATAGAGAGGGCCACCTTTTCTTTCGGCTACGGGCTAATGGTAACTCCGTTACAGTTAGCGCGAGTCTACGCAACGATTGGCAGCTACGGCATTTATCGCCCGCTGTCGATTACCAAAGTTGATCCACCGGTTCCGGGCGAGCGCGTGTTCCCGGAATCACTGGTTCGTACCGTCGTTCATATGATGGAAAGCGTGGCGCTGCCCGGCGGCGGCGGCGTGAAAGCGGCGATCAAAGGCTATCGCATCGCGATTAAAACCGGTACGGCGAAAAAAGTGGGGCCGGATGGCCGCTACATCAACAAATATATTGCTTACACCGCAGGCGTTGCGCCCGCCAGCCACCCGCGTTTCGCGCTGGTGGTGGTGATCAACGACCCGCAGGCAGGTAAATACTACGGTGGCGCCGTTTCCGCGCCGGTATTCGGTGCCATCATGGGCGGCGTATTGCGCACCATGAACGTCGAACCGGATGCGCTGGCAACGGGCGAAAAAAGTGAATTTGTGATTAATCAAGGCGAGGGAACAGGTGGCAGATCGTAATTTGCGCGACCTTCTCGCTCCGTGGGTGCCAAATGCGCCGGAGCGAATTCTGCGAGAGATGACGCTGGACAGCCGCGTAGCGGCGTCCGGCGACCTCTTTGTCGCGGTACAGGGTCATCAGGCGGACGGGCGTCGTTATATCCCGCAGGCGATAGCGCAAGGTGTTGCTGCCATTATTGCTGAGGCGCAGGGCGAGGCCGCAGACGGCGAAGTTCGCGAGATGCACGGCGTGCCGGTCATCTACCTGAGCCAACTAAACGAGCGGTTATCCGCGCTGGCCGGGCGTTTTTACCAACAACCTTCGCAGCAGATGCGTCTGGTGGGCGTCACCGGTACTAACGGTAAAACCACGACTACGCAGCTGTTGGCGCAGTGGGCAAAGCTGCTCGGCGAAACCAGCGCGGTGATGGGTACCGTCGGTAACGGCCTGCTGGATAAAGTGGTGCCGACCGAAAACACCACCGGCTCTGCGGTCGATGTTCAGCACGTGCTTTCCGGCCTGGTAGGGCAGGGGGCGACTTTCGGTGCGATGGAAGTCTCTTCTCACGGGCTGGTTCAGCATCGCGTGGCGGCGCTGCAGTTTGCCGCCTCGGTGTTTACCAACCTGAGCCGTGACCACCTCGACTACCATGGCGACATGGAACATTACGAAGCGGCGAAATGGCTGCTCTATTCCACCCACCATTGCGGCCAGGCCATTGTTAACGCTGACGATGAAGTCGGGCGTCGCTGGCTGGCGAAACTGCCGGATGCGGTGGCGGTGTCGATGGAAGATCATATCAATCCGAACTGCCACGGCCGCTGGCTGAAGGCGACCGCGGTCAACTATCACGACAGCGGCGCGACCATTCAGTTTGACTCGAGCTGGGGCAAGGGCGAAATCGAAAGCCGCCTGATGGGCGCCTTTAACGTCAGCAACCTGCTGCTGGCGCTGGCTACGCTGCAGGCGCTGGGCTATCCGCTGGCGGATCTGCTGAAAACCTCTTCGCGTTTACAGCCGGTGTGTGGCCGTATGGAAGTGTTCAGCGCGCCGGGCAAACCGACCGTGGTGGTTGATTACGCCCATACGCCTGACGCGCTGGAAAAAGCGCTGCAGGCCGCGCGTCTGCACTGCAGCGGCAAGCTGTGGTGCGTCTTCGGCTGCGGCGGCGACCGCGACAAAGGTAAGCGCCCGTTGATGGGCGCTATCGCGGAAGAGTTTGCCGATATCGTGGTCGTGACTGACGATAACCCGCGTACCGAAGAGCCGCGGGCGATTATCAATGACATTCTGGCTGGCATGCTTGATGCCGGGCAGGTGAAGGTGATGGAAGGCCGCGCGGAAGCGGTGACCGGCGCGGTGATGCAGGCGAAAGCGAACGACGTTGTGCTGGTAGCGGGCAAAGGCCACGAAGACTATCAGATAGTCGGCAACCGCCGTCTGGATTATTCCGACCGCGTTACCGTCGCGCGTCTGCTGGGAGCGGTAGCATGATTCGCTTTACATTAAGCCAGCTCGCCGAGATCGCCCGCGGCGAACTGCAGGGTAGCGATATCGCTATCGATGACGTGACGTCCGATACCCGCAAAGTCACGGCAGGTTGCCTGTTTGTGGCGCTGAAGGGCGAGCGATTCGACGCGCATGATTTTGCCGAACAAGCGAAAGCGGCGGGCGCAGGCGCGCTGCTGGTTAGCCGCCCGCTGGCCTGCGATTTACCGCAGGTGGTGGTGAAAGATACCCGTCTGGCTTTCGGCGAGTTAGCGGCCTGGGTGCGTCAGCAGGTGCCGACCCGCGTCGTTGCGCTCACCGGTTCGTCCGGTAAGACCTCGGTGAAAGAGATGACCGCGGCGATCCTCAGCCAGTGCGGCAACACGCTGTATACCGCCGGTAATCTGAACAACGATATCGGGGTTCCGATGACGTTGCTGCGTCTGAATAAAGATCACCAGTATGCGGTGATTGAACTCGGCGCCAACCATCAGGGCGAAATCGCCTGGACCGTCAGCCTGACGCGTCCGGAAGCGGCGCTGGTCAACAACCTCGCCGCCGCGCACCTCGAGGGCTTCGGCTCGCTGGCGGGCGTGGCGAAAGCGAAGGGTGAAATCTTTACCGGCCTGCCGCAAAACGGCACCGCGATTTTGAATGCCGACAACAATGACTGGCTGAACTGGCAGAGCGTGATTGGCGATCGCAAAGTGTGGCGCTTCTCGCCGAACGCGGCGAACAGCGACTTCACGGCGACCAACGTGCATATCACCAGTCATGGTACCGAATTTACGCTGCAGACCCCGTTCGGGAATGTCGACGTACTGCTGCCGCTGCCGGGGCGCCATAACATCGCTAACGCGCTGGCGGCAACATCGCTGGCGATGGCGGTCGGCGCCGATCTGGCCGCGGTGAAAACCGGGCTGGCGCAGCTGCAAGCGGTGCCGGGACGTCTGTTCCCGATTCAACTGGCGGAAAACCAGCTGTTGCTGGATGACTCCTACAACGCCAACGTCGGTTCGATGACCGCCGCGGTACAGGTGCTGGCGGAAATGCCGGGCTTCCGGGCGATGGTGGTCGGCGATATGGCGGAGCTCGGCGCTGAAAGCGCGGCCTGTCATCGCGAAGTTGGCGAAGCGGCGAAAGCGGCGGGGCTGGATTGCGTCCTCAGCGTCGGTTCCCTGAGCGCGGATATCAGCAGCGCCAGCGGCGTGGGCGAACATTTTAACGATAAAGCCGCCGTGGTAGCTCGCCTGCGCGAGCTGCTGGCTGAGCATAAAATCATGACCATTTTAGTGAAGGGTTCACGTAGTGCCGCTATGGAAGAGGTAGTACGCGCATTACAGGAGATTGCGACATGTTAGTATGGCTGGCCGAACATCTGGTCAAATATTATTCCGGCTTTAACGTCTTTTCCTATCTGACGTTTCGCGCCATCGTCAGCCTGCTGACCGCGCTGTTCATCTCTCTGTGGATGGGCCCGCGCATGATCGCCCGTCTGCAAAAACTGTCCTTTGGTCAGGTCGTTCGTAACGACGGCCCGGAGTCCCACTTCAGCAAACGCGGTACCCCAACCATGGGCGGGATCATGATCCTTACCGCGATTACCGTTTCCGTCCTGCTGTGGGCCTATCCGTCCAACCCGTACGTCTGGTGCGTGCTGACGGTATTAATCGGCTACGGCATCATCGGGTTTGTCGATGATTACCGTAAAGTCGTGCGCAAAGACACCAAGGGCCTGATTGCCCGCTGGAAGTATTTCTGGATGTCGGTGATTGCGCTGGGCGTAGCGTTCGCGCTGTATCTGGCGGGGAAAGACACCCCAGCGACCGAGCTGGTAGTGCCATTCTTTAAAGACGTGATGCCGCAGCTGGGACTGTTTTACATCCTGCTGGCTTACTTCGTCATCGTCGGTACCGGCAATGCGGTCAACCTGACCGACGGCCTCGACGGCCTGGCGATTATGCCGACCGTCTTCGTCGCCGCCGGCTTCGCGCTGGTGGCGTGGGCTACCGGTAACATGAACTTCGCCAACTACCTGCATATTCCTTATCTGCGTCACGCCGGCGAGCTGGTTATCGTCTGTACGGCGATTGTCGGCGCGGGCCTGGGTTTCCTGTGGTTCAACACCTACCCGGCGCAGGTCTTTATGGGCGATGTCGGTTCGCTGGCGCTCGGCGGCGCGCTGGGCATTATCGCCGTACTGCTGCGCCAGGAATTCCTGCTGGTGATTATGGGCGGCGTTTTCGTCGTGGAAACCCTGTCGGTTATCCTGCAGGTCGGCTCGTTCAAGCTGCGCGGCCAGCGCATCTTCCGTATGGCGCCGATTCACCACCACTATGAACTGAAAGGCTGGCCGGAACCGCGCGTTATCGTGCGCTTCTGGATTATTTCGCTGATGCTGGTGCTGATTGGCCTGGCGACGCTGAAGGTACGTTAATCATGGCAGATTATCAGGGTAAAAAAGTCGTCATTATTGGGCTGGGTATGACCGGCCTGTCATGCGTGGACTTTTTCATGGCGCGCGGCGTAACCCCGCGCGTGATGGATACCCGCGTCGCCCCAGCCGGGCTTGATAAGCTGCCGGAAGCCGTTGAGCGCCACGTGGGCGGTCTTAACGACGATTGGCTGCTGGCGGCGGATCTGATTGTCGCAAGCCCCGGGATTGCCCTTGCGCACCCTTCACTGAGCGCTGCGGCCGACGCTGGCGTGGAAATCGTCGGCGATATCGAGCTGTTTTGCCGCGAGGCGCAGGCGCCGATTATCGCCATTACCGGCTCTAACGGAAAAAGCACCGTCACTACCCTGGTGGGCGAGATGGCGAAGGCGGCGGGCGTGAACGTCGGCGTTGGCGGCAATATCGGCCTGCCGGCGCTGATGTTGCTGGATCCGGCGCGCGAACTGTACGTGCTTGAACTTTCCAGCTTCCAGCTGGAGACGACCTCCAGCCTGAAAGCCGTCGCGGCAACCATCCTCAACGTGACTGAGGACCATATGGACCGCTATCCGCTGGGGCTGCAGCAGTATCGCGCGGCGAAACTGCGGGTCTATGAAAATGCTAAAACCTGCGTGGTGAATGCCGATGACGCGCTGACTATGCCGGTACGCGGCGCTGACGAACGCTGCGTCAGCTTCGGCGTCGATGTTGGCGACTATCACCTTAACCGCCAGCAGGGCGAAACCTGGCTGCGGGTGAAGGGTGAGAAAGTGCTGAACGTGAAGGAAATGACCATCAGCGGCCAGCACAACTACAGCAATGCCCTGGCGGCGCTGGCGCTGGCGGATGCCGCGGGTTTGCCGCGCGCCAGTAGCCTGAAGGCGCTGACCACCTTCACCGGCCTGGCGCACCGTTTCCAGCTGGCGCTGGAGCATAACGGCGTGCGTTGGATCAATGACTCCAAGGCGACCAACGTCGGCAGTACCGAGGCGGCGCTGAACGGCCTGCATCTCGACGGCACGCTGTATCTGCTGTTGGGCGGCGACGGTAAATCCGCCGACTTCACGCCGCTGAAACGCTATCTTGGCGGCGATAACGTTCGTCTGTACTGCTTCGGCCGCGACGGCGCTCAACTGGCGGCGCTGCGTCCGGAAATCGCGGTACAAACCGAAACCATGGAACAGGCGATGCGGCAGATCGCTTCGCAGGTCAAATCAGGCGATATGGTCTTACTGTCGCCAGCCTGCGCGAGCCTGGACCAGTTTAAAAACTTTGAACAACGGGGCGATGTCTTTACCCGTCTGGCGAAGGAGTTAGGTTGATGCGTTTCTCTCTCCCACGCCTGAAAATGCCACAGCTGGGCCTGCCCCGGTTGAAGCTGCCGCGACTGCCGGGGATGTTTATTTTTGCCTGGCTGTTCGCCGCGCTGAAAGGTTGGGTGATGGGCTCGCGCCCGAAAGATAACGATAGCCTGGTCATGTACGACCGGATGCTGCTGTGGCTGACCTTCGGCCTGGCGGCAATCGGCTTCATTATGGTGACCTCGGCATCGATGCCGGTTGGACAGCGTCTGGCGAACGATCCGTTCCTGTTTGCTAAGCGTGATGGTCTGTACATCGTGCTGGCCTTCGCGCTGGCGATTATTACGCTCCGTCTGCCGATGGAGTTCTGGCAGCGCCACAGTACCGCGATGCTGATCGCCTCGATTGTGATGCTGCTAATCGTCCTGGTGGTGGGGAGCTCGGTTAACGGCGCCTCGCGTTGGATCGCGCTCGGGCCGCTGCGTATTCAGCCGGCGGAGTTTACCAAGCTATCGCTGTTTTGCTACATCGCCAACTATCTGGTGCGTAAAGCGGATGAGGTGCGTAACAACCTGCGCGGCTTCTTAAAACCGATGGGCGTGATTTTCGTACTGGCGATTCTGCTGCTGGCGCAGCCTGACCTCGGTACGGTGGTTGTGTTGTTCGTCACCACGCTGGCGATGTTGTTCCTGGCCGGCGCCAAGCTCTGGCAGTTTATCGCCATTATCGGCATGGGGATCTCGGCGGTGGTGCTGCTGATCCTCGCCGAACCGTATCGTATTCGCCGCGTCACTTCCTTCTGGAACCCGTGGGAAGACCCGTTTGGCAGCGGCTATCAGCTGACCCAATCGCTGATGGCCTTTGGTCGCGGCGAGATGTGGGGACAGGGCCTCGGCAACTCGGTGCAGAAACTGGAGTATTTACCGGAAGCGCACACCGACTTCATCTTCGCCATTATCGGCGAAGAACTCGGTTATATCGGTGTGGTACTCGCGCTTTTAATGGTATTCTTCGTCGCCTTTCGCGCCATGTCGATTGGTCGCAAAGCGCTAGAGATTGACCACCGCTTCTCCGGCTTCCTGGCCTGTGCAATCGGCGTGTGGTTTAGCTTCCAGGCGTTGGTTAACGTCGGGGCGGCGGCGGGGATGCTGCCGACCAAAGGTCTGACCCTGCCATTGATTAGTTATGGTGGTTCCAGTCTGCTGATTATGTCGACGGCCATTATGTTTTTATTGCGAATTGATTATGAAACACGCCTCGAGAAAGCGCAGGCGTTTACACGGGGTGTTCGATGAGCGGTCAGGAAAAGCGGTTAATGGTGATGGCGGGCGGCACTGGCGGACACGTGTTCCCGGGGCTGGCGGTCGCGCACCATTTAATGGACCAGGGCTGGCAGGTTCGCTGGCTGGGCACCGCCGATCGTATGGAAGCGGATTTAGTGCCGAAACACGGCATTGATATCGATTTTATCCGCATCTCCGGCCTGCGTGGCAAAGGGCTAAAAGCGCAACTGTTAGCGCCGGTGCGGATCTTCAACGCCTGGCGGCAGGCGCGGGCGATCATGAAGCGTTTCCAGCCGGATGTGGTGCTGGGCATGGGCGGTTATGTTTCCGGGCCTGGCGGTCTGGCGGCATGGTCACTCGGGATCCCTGTGGTGCTGCATGAACAAAACGGCATTGCAGGCCTGACCAATAAATGGCTGGCGAAGATTGCGAAGAAAGTGATGCAGGCGTTTCCCGGCGCCTTCCCGCATGCAGATGTCGTCGGGAATCCGGTGCGTACTGACGTTCTCGCGCTACCGCTGCCGGGACAGCGTCTGGTGGGGCGGCAGGGGCCGATTCGCGTGCTGGTGGTAGGCGGCTCTCAGGGCGCACGCGTGCTGAACCAGACTATGCCGCAGGTGGCCGCGAAGCTTGGCGATGCGGTGACTATCTGGCATCAGAGCGGGAAAGGCGGCATGGATACCGTGCGCCAGGCGTACGCCGCCGCCGGTCAGCCGCAGCATAAAGTGACTGAGTTTATTGATGATATGGCGGCAGCCTATGCCTGGGCCGATGTGGTTGTTTGTCGTTCCGGTGCGCTGACGGTCAGCGAAATCGCTGCCGCAGGTTTACCGGCATTGTTCGTCCCGTTCCAGCACAAAGATCGTCAGCAGTACTGGAATGCGCTGCCGCTGGAAAAAGCCGGCGCGGCGAAAATTCTCGAACAACCCGAGTTCACGGCGGATGCTGTGGCGGCCACCCTGGCCGGTTGGGATCGGGAAACCCTGATGGATATGGCGGAACGAGCGCGTGGCGCTTCGATTCCGGATGCTACCGAGCGGGTAGCGGAAGAGGTCAGCGCCGTAGCTTTGGCGCGCTAATCGCGGTGATTTTCACCGCCCGAATAAAGAAGTTGATGGCGTAAAGAATGAATACACAAGATTTGGCAAAACTGCGTTCCATAGTGCCCGAGATGCGTCGTGTCCGGCACATTCACTTTGTCGGCATCGGCGGTGCCGGTATGGGCGGTATTGCCGAAGTGTTGGCGAATGAAGGCTACCAGATTAGCGGCTCCGATCTCGCGCCGAATCCGGTGACTCAGCAATTGTCGCAGCTTGGCGCCACCATTTATTTCAACCATCGCCCGGAAAACGTGCGCGATGCCAGCGTTGTCGTGGTGTCCAGCGCGATCTCCGCGGATAACCCGGAAATCGTCGCTGCGCACGAAGCGCGCATTCCGGTGATCCGCCGCGCGGAAATGCTGGCGGAACTCATGCGTTTCCGTCACGGGATTGCGATTGCCGGTACGCACGGCAAAACCACGACCACCGCGATGGTATCCAGCATTTACGCCGAAGCCGGCCTCGATCCGACCTTCGTCAACGGTGGGCTGGTGAAGGCGGCGGGCGTACATGCCCGTCTTGGCCATAGCCGCTACCTGATTGCGGAAGCGGATGAGAGCGATGCGTCGTTCCTGCATCTGCAGCCGATGGTCGCCATTGTGACCAACATCGAAGCTGACCATATGGATACCTATCATGGCGACTTCGAGAACCTGAAGCAGACCTTTATTAACTTCCTGCACAATCTGCCGTTCTACGGGCGCGCGGTGATGTGCGTGGATGACCCGGTGATTCGTGAACTGCTGCCGCGCGTCGGCCGCCAAATCACCACCTATGGTTTTAGCGATGACGCCGACGTACGCATTGAAGAGTATCGTCAGGTGGGCGCGCAGGGCCATTTCCGCCTGGTACGCCAGGATAAAGAGGTCATGCAGGTGACGCTGAACGCGCCGGGTCGCCACAACGCGCTCAACGCTGCCGCGGCCGTTGCCGTCGCGACGGAAGAGGGCATTGAAGACGAGGCGATTCTGCGCGCGCTGGAGAGTTTCCAGGGCACCGGCCGCCGTTTCGACTTCCTTGGCGAATATCCGCTGGCGGAAGTCAACGGCAAGAGCGGTAGCGCGATGCTAATTGACGATTACGGCCATCATCCAACGGAAGTTGACGCCACTATCAAAGCGGCGCGTGCCGGCTGGCCGGATAAAAATCTGGTGATGGTATTCCAGCCGCACCGTTATACCCGTACTCGCGATCTGTACGATGATTTCGCCAACGTGCTGACCCAGGTTGATGCGCTGCTGATGCTGGATGTGTATCCGGCGGGCGAAGCGCCGATCCCAGGCGCCGATAGCCGCTCGCTGTGCCGCACGATCCGCGGTCGCGGCAAAGTTGACCCGATTCTGGTTTCCGATCCGGCGCAGGCCGCGGAGATGCTGGCATCGGTATTGACCGGCGACGATCTGGTGCTGGTGCAGGGCGCCGGCAACATAGGAAAAATCGCACGTCACCTGGCTGAAATCAAACTGGTACCGCAAAAAACGGAGGAGGACCGACATGGCTGATAAAATCGCGGTTCTCTTCGGCGGAACCTCCGCTGAACGTGAAGTCTCGCTGAATTCAGGCGCTGCGGTGTTGGCCGGGCTGCGTGAAGGCGGGGTGGATGCTCACCCGGTCGATCCGCGCGACGTTGATATCACCCAGTTGAAGAACATGGGCTTTAAGAAAGCGTTTATTGCCCTGCACGGGCGCGGCGGCGAAGATGGCACGCTGCAAGGCCTTCTGGAGCTCATTCAACTGCCGTACACCGGCAGCGGCGTAATGGCTTCCGCTATTTCTATGGATAAGCTGCGCAGTAAATTACTGTGGCAGGGAGCGGGATTACCGGTCGCGCCGTGGGTTGCATTGACCCGCGCGCAGTTCAACGCAGGACTTTCTGCTGGCGTTTCTGAGCAGATTGCGGCGCTGGGGCTGCCGGTTATCATCAAGCCGAGCCGCGAAGGGTCCAGCGTCGGCATGTCGAAAGTTAGCGAAAGTTGTGCAATGCAGGATGCATTGGCGCTGGCTTTTCAGCATGATGATGAAGTTCTGATTGAGAAATGGCTCAGTGGCCCGGAATTTACCGTCGCTATCGTCGGTGAAGAAATTTTACCGTCAATTCGTATCCAGGCGGCTGGAACCTTCTATGATTATGAGGCGAAGTATCTCTCTGATGAGACGCAATATTTCTGCCCTGGTTTTGAGGAACCCGCCCGCGAGTCAGAAATCCAGAGCCTGGTGCTTAAAGCCTGGAATGTTCTGGGTTGCAAAGGATGGGGACGTATTGATGTGATGCTGGACAGCGATGGCCAGTTTTATCTGCTGGAAGCGAACACCTCACCGGGGATGACCAGCCATAGTCTGGTGCCGATGGCGGCCCGTCAGGCGGGGATGAGCTTCTCGCAGCTTGTTGTACGAATTCTGGACCTGGCGGGGTGATATGTCGCAGGCGGCGCTGAATACGCGGAACCAGGAAGAAGAATCGATTGCTTCTTCGCGTCGGAATAATGGAACCCGGCTGGCAGGGATCGTTTTCCTGCTGGCGGTGTTGTGTACCGTGTTGGTCAGCGGATGGATGGTTCTTGGTTGGATGGAAGATGCGCAGCGTCTGCCGTTGTCGAAAATGGTCGTCACCGGCGAACGTCACTACACGCGTAACGATGATATCCGTCAGGCTATTCTGGCGTTGGGCTCGCCGGGCACCTTTATGACTCAGGATGTCAACATCATCCAGAGCCAAATTGAGCGCCTGCCGTGGATTAAACAGGCGAGCGTAAGAAAACAATGGCCCGATGAATTGAAGATTCATCTGGTTGAATATGTGCCGATTGCGCGCTGGAATGATCAACATATGGTAGACGTCGAAGGAAATTCTTTCAGCGTGCCGGCGGATCGTACCAGCAAACAGAACTTACCGATGTTATACGGCCCGGAAGGCAGCGAAAATGAAGTGCTGCAGGGATACCGCGACATGGGACAGGTGCTGGCAAAGAATAAGTTCACGTTGAAAGTGGCGGCAATGACCGCGCGTCGCTCCTGGCAGTTGACGCTTAATAACGATATTAAGCTCAACCTTGGCCGCGGCGACACCATGAAACGGCTTCAGCGCTTTATGGAACTCTACCCGGTTCTTCAGCAGCAAGCACAGACCGACGGCAAACGGATAAGCTACGTTGATTTGCGCTATGACTCGGGTGCGGCGGTAGGTTGGGTACCTGCTCCCGTAGAGGAAAATAATCAACAACAGAATCAGGCACAGGCAGAACAACGATGATCAAGGCGACGGACAGAAAACTGGTAGTTGGACTGGAGATTGGCACCGCGAAGGTTGCCGCTTTAGTAGGGGAAGTTCTGCCCGACGGTATGATTAATATCATTGGCGTGGGCAGTTGCCCATCGCGCGGCATGGATAAAGGCGGGGTGAATGACCTCGAGTCGGTAGTGAAATGCGTACAGCGCGCTATCGACCAGGCTGAACTGATGGCCGATTGCCAGATCTCATCAGTGTATCTGGCGCTTTCAGGTAAGCATATTAGCTGTCAAAATGAGATTGGCATGGTGCCTATCTCCGAAGAAGAGGTGACGCAGGATGACGTGGAAAACGTCGTTCATACCGCGAAATCGGTACGCGTACGCGACGAACATCGCGTACTGCACGTCATCCCGCAGGAATACGCCATCGACTACCAGGAAGGTATTAAAAACCCGGTAGGGTTATCCGGCGTGCGTATGCAGGCGAAGGTACATCTGATTACCTGCCATAACGATATGGCGAAAAACATTGTTAAAGCGGTTGAACGTTGTGGTTTGAAAGTTGACCAACTTATTTTCGCCGGTTTAGCGGCCAGTTATTCCGTATTAACGGAAGACGAACGTGAGCTGGGTGTCTGCGTCGTGGACATCGGCGGTGGTACAATGGATATCGCCGTGTATACCGGCGGCGCGCTGCGTCACACCAAAGTGATCCCTTACGCGGGCAACGTGGTGACCAGCGATATCGCCTATGCCTTCGGTACGCCGCCGAGCGACGCTGAAGCCATTAAGGTTCGTCACGGTTGCGCATTAGGTTCAATCGTCGGTAAAGACGAAAACGTGGAAGTACCGAGCGTGGGCGGACGTCCGCCGCGTAGCCTGCAGCGTCAGACGCTGGCAGAGGTGATTGAACCGCGTTATACCGAACTGCTCAATCTGGTTAACGAAGAAATCCTGCAGCTGCAGGAACAGCTCCGTCAGCAAGGGGTCAAACACCATCTGGCGGCGGGGATTGTATTAACCGGCGGCGCCGCGCAAATTGAAGGCCTGGCGGCCTGCGCGCAGCGCGTGTTCCATACGCAGGTGCGCATTGGCGCGCCGCTGAACATCACCGGTTTAACGGATTACGCTCAGGAGCCGTACTATTCGACGGCGGTTGGGCTGCTGCACTACGGAAAAGAGTCACATCTCAGTGGTGAAGCAGAAGTAGAAAAACGCGTGACGGCGTCAGTGGGCTCGTGGATTAAGCGACTCAACAGCTGGCTGCGAAAAGAGTTTTAATTTTTTAAGAGAACGCAGACAATTAGCGTTCTCAGGCGACAGGCACAAGACGGAGAGAAACTATGTTTGAACCTATGGAACTGACCAACGACGCGGTGATTAAAGTCATCGGCGTCGGTGGCGGCGGCGGTAATGCCGTTGAACACATGGTGCGCGAGCGCATTGAGGGTGTTGAATTCTTCGCGGTGAACACCGATGCGCAGGCGCTGCGTAAAACGGCTGTTGGCCAGACTATCCAGATCGGTAGCGGTATTACCAAAGGTCTGGGTGCAGGCGCGAACCCGGAAGTGGGCCGTAATGCGGCTGACGAAGACCGTGAAGCGCTGCGCGCTGCGCTTGATGGCGCGGACATGGTCTTTATCGCGGCGGGTATGGGCGGCGGTACCGGTACCGGTGCTGCGCCAGTGGTCGCGGAAGTGGCGAAGGATCTGGGTATCCTGACCGTTGCGGTCGTCACTAAGCCATTTAATTTCGAAGGCAAGAAGCGCATGGCGTTTGCTGAGCAGGGGATCACCGAGCTGTCCAAGCACGTTGACTCACTGATCACCATCCCGAACGACAAGCTGCTGAAAGTACTGGGCCGCGGTATCTCTCTGCTCGACGCTTTCGGCGCGGCAAACGACGTACTGAAAGGTGCGGTGCAGGGTATTGCCGAACTGATTACCCGTCCGGGTCTGATGAACGTCGACTTCGCGGACGTCCGTACCGTGATGTCGGAAATGGGCTACGCGATGATGGGCTCCGGCGTGGCGAGCGGTGAAGACCGTGCGGAAGAAGCGGCTGAAATGGCTATCTCTTCTCCGCTGCTGGAAGATATCGATCTGTCCGGCGCGCGCGGCGTTCTGGTCAACATCACCGCTGGCTTCGACCTGCGTCTGGATGAGTTCGAAACCGTTGGTAACACTATCCGCGCCTTTGCTTCGGATAACGCGACCGTGGTTATCGGTACCTCTCTGGACCCGGATATGAACGACGAGCTGCGCGTAACCGTTGTTGCCACCGGTATCGGTATGGACAAGCGTCCGGAAATTACCCTGGTGACCAACAAACAGGTACAGCAGCCGGTAATGGATCGCTACCAGCAGCACGGTATGGCTCCATTAACGCAAGAGCAGAAACCGGTGGCGAAAGTGGTGAACGACAATACGCCGCAAACCGCGAAAGAGCCGGATTATCTGGATATTCCAGCTTTCCTGCGTAAGCAAGCTGATTAAGAATTGGCTGGAAGTTGGGCATCTGCGCTCTTTGTGCTAAACTGCCCTGCCGAATGTATAGTACACTTCGGTTGGATAGGTAACTTGGCGAGATTATACGATGATCAAACAAAGGACTCTTAAACGTATTGTTCAGGCGACTGGTGTCGGTTTGCATACCGGCAAGAAAGTCACGCTGACTTTACGCCCTGCGCCGGCAAATACCGGGGTCATCTATCGTCGCACCGACTTGAATCCACCGGTTGATTTTCCGGCTGATGCCAAATCTGTGCGTGATACCATGCTCTGTACTTGCCTGGTGAACGAGCATGACGTGCGGATTTCTACAGTCGAGCACTTAAATGCCGCACTGGCTGGCCTGGGCATCGACAACATTATTGTTGAAGTCGATGCGCCGGAAATCCCGATTATGGACGGTAGCGCCGCTCCGTTCGTTTATCTGTTGCTGGATGCCGGCATCGATGAACTGAACAGCGCCAAGAAATTTGTGCGTATCAAAGAGACGGTTCGCGTTGAAGATGGCGACAAATGGGCTGAGTTTAAGCCGTATAATGGTTTTTCGTTGGACTTTACCATCGACTTTAACCATCCGGCGATCGACTCCAGCACCCAACGCTATGCGCTGAACTTCTCGGCCGATGCGTTCATGCGTCAGATTAGCCGTGCTCGTACTTTCGGTTTCATGCGTGATATCGAATATCTGCAGTCCCGTGGCCTGTGCCTGGGCGGCAGCTTCGATTGTGCCATCGTTGTTGACGATTATCGCGTACTGAACGAAGACGGTCTGCGCTTTGAAGATGAATTTGTTCGCCACAAAATGCTGGATGCGATCGGTGACCTGTTTATGTGTGGTCACAACATTATCGGCGCATTCACGGCGTTCAAATCCGGTCACGCGTTAAATAACAAACTGCTACAGGCTGTTCTGGCAAAACAGGAAGCCTGGGAGTATGTGACCTTCGAAGACGACGCAAAACTGCCGCTGGCATTCCGCGCACCGTCAATGGTTCTGGCGTAAGCCTGACCATTCAGTAAATTCGACTGGTAACCTGGTACTCTCTCCGTCCAGGGAACCAGTCGTTTTTCTTTTTATCCTCCCTAAACCGCTTTTCACTGTGTTTCGCCGGCAATAATATGTGCGCGTTCGCTGCTTTATTAAGCGTTTTCCCGCAGCATTAGCGTTCATTCCTGCTGTCTCGGCGCGGTATTAATGTTAGTATTTGGGCGCAAAATTTTTCTCTGGGTTGCTTTATCCTGTCGATTTCAGGCTGTACTGCGAAGACCGCCAATAAAATGGACCGCCTGAAAGGACGCAGGAATACCAACTAAAGGTAAAGAAAGTGAGTGGATTGCTGACGCGTTGGCGACAGTTTGGCAGACGGTATTTTTGGCCGCATCTCCTGTTGGGGATGGTCGCGGCTAGCCTCGGCCTGCCTGCGCTTAACAACAGCCACGAAACCACTACGCCGGCGAAAGCCACGGCCAGCAACCATAATCCGAATAAAGTTAACTTCTCCCAGCTGGCGCTGCTGGAGGCCAATCGTCGGCCGAACTTTACCGTCGACTACTGGCATCAGCATGCGATTCGCACCGTCATTCGCCATCTGTCGTTTGCGATGGCGCCGCAGGCTTTGCCGGTGGCGGAAGAATCATCGCCGCTGCAGGCCCAGCATCTGGCCCTGCTCGATACGCTCAGCGCGCTGCTGACTCAGGACAGCAAACCGCCGGTGGTTATCCGCCAGGCGGCTTATATCCCTTCTTCTTATTCTGCCTTCCGCGTCAGCGCCTGGATAAGCCAGGTAGCGGGGATCCGCGCAGGGCCTCAACGTCTCAGCTGAAAATAAACACGGACCATCCTATTTTTTTGACTCCGCACCGCGGGGCGTTTGAGATTTTATTATGCTAATTAAAATGTTAACTAAAGTGTTCGGTAGCCGTAACGACCGTACGCTGCGTCGTATGCGCAAAGTCGTCAACATCATCAACGGTATGGAACCGGCGATGGAAAAGCTCTCTGATGACGAGCTGAAAGCCAAAACCGGAGAATTCCGCGCGCGTCTGGAGAAAGGTGAAAGCCTGGAAAGCCTGATCCCGGAAGCGTTTGCCGTGGTGCGTGAAGCGAGTAAACGCGTCTTCGGCATGCGCCACTTTGACGTGCAGCTGCTGGGCGGTATGGTACTGAACGACCGCTGCATCGCGGAAATGCGTACCGGTGAAGGTAAAACCCTGACCGCGACGTTACCGGCGTATCTTAACGCGCTGACCGGTAAAGGCGTTCACGTCGTTACCGTCAACGACTATCTGGCGCAGCGTGACGCCGAAAACAACCGTCCGTTGTTCGAATTCCTTGGTATGAGCGTGGGCATCAATATGTCCGGCCTGCCTGCGCCGGCGAAGCGTGAAGCCTACGCGGCCGACATCACCTACGGTACCAACAACGAATACGGCTTCGACTATCTGCGCGATAACATGGCGTTCAGCCCGGAAGAGCGCGTACAGCGTAAACTGCACTATGCGCTGGTTGATGAGGTGGACTCCATCCTGATCGACGAAGCGCGTACGCCGCTTATCATTTCCGGCCCGGCTGAAGACAGCTCCGAAATGTATCGCAAGGTGAACAAAATTATTCCGCACCTGATCCGCCAGGAAAAGGAAGACTCTGACACCTTTACCGGTGAAGGCCACTTCTCCGTGGATGAGAAAGCTCGCCAGGTTAACCTGACCGAACGCGGTCTGGTACTTATTGAAGAGCTGCTGGTGCAGGAAGGCATCATGGAGGAAGGCGAATC
Source organism: Klebsiella sp. CN_Kp104 (assembly GCF_040064515.1). Lineage (NCBI taxonomy): Bacteria > Pseudomonadati > Pseudomonadota > Gammaproteobacteria > Enterobacterales > Enterobacteriaceae > Klebsiella > Klebsiella sp. CN_Kp104. The sequence continues at coordinate 92,638 of NZ_JBEAII010000006.1, forward strand.
ACTGTATTCTCCGACCAACATCATGCTGATGCACCATGTCACCGCCGCGCTGCGCGCCCACGCGCTTTTTACCCGCGACGTTGACTACATCGTGAAAGATGGCGAAGTCATCATCGTCGATGAACACACCGGCCGTACGATGCAGGGGCGTCGCTGGTCCGATGGTCTCCACCAGGCGGTAGAAGCCAAAGAAGGCGTGGAGATCCAGAACGAGAACCAGACTCTGGCATCCATCACCTTCCAGAACTACTTCCGTCTGTACGAGAAGCTGGCGGGGATGACCGGTACCGCGGATACCGAAGCCTTTGAATTCAGCTCCATCTATAAACTGGATACCGTTGTCGTCCCGACTAACCGTCCGATGATCCGTAAGGATATGGCGGATCTGGTCTACATGACCGAAGCGGAAAAAATTCAGGCGATTATCGAGGATATTAAAGATCGTACCGCTGCCGGTCAGCCGGTGCTGGTCGGTACTATCTCAATCGAAAAATCTGAAGTGGTTTCCCGTGAACTGACGAAAGCCGGCATCAAGCACAACGTCCTGAACGCCAAGTTCCACGCCAGCGAAGCGGATATCGTCGCCCAGGCGGGTTATCCGGCTGCGGTTACCATCGCCACCAACATGGCGGGCCGTGGTACCGATATTATGCTCGGTGGTAGCTGGCAGGCAGAAGTCGCCGCGCTGGAAAATCCAACGCCGGAGCAGATTGAAAAAATCAAAGCTGACTGGCAGGTGCGCCACGATGCGGTCCTGGCCGCAGGCGGTCTGCACATCATCGGTACCGAGCGTCATGAGTCCCGCCGTATCGACAACCAGCTGCGTGGCCGTGCTGGCCGTCAGGGTGATGCCGGTTCTTCCCGCTTCTACCTGTCGATGGAAGATGCTCTGATGCGTATCTTCGCCTCCGATCGCGTATCCGGCATGATGCGTAAACTGGGGATGAAGCCGGGCGAAGCTATCGAGCACCCTTGGGTGACCAAAGCGATTGCCAACGCTCAGCGTAAAGTGGAAAGCCGCAACTTCGATATCCGTAAACAGCTGCTGGAATATGATGACGTCGCCAACGATCAGCGTCGCGCTATCTATACCCAGCGTAACGAGCTGTTGGATATCTCCGACGTGAGCGAAACCATCAACAGCATCCGCGAAGACGTCTTCAAAGCCACTATTGATGCGCATATCCCGCCGCAGTCGCTGGAAGAGATGTGGGATATTGAAGGCCTGCAGGAACGTCTGAAAAACGACTTCGACCTTGATCTGCCAATTAAAGAGTGGCTGGATAAAGAGCCGGAGCTGCACGAAGAGACCCTGCGTGAACGTATTCTGCAGAGCGCGGTAGAAACCTACCAGCGTAAAGAAGAAGTGGTCGGCGCCGAAATGATGCGTCACTTCGAGAAAGGCGTCATGCTGCAAACGCTGGATTCCCTGTGGAAAGAGCACCTGGCGGCGATGGACTACCTGCGCCAGGGTATCCATCTGCGCGGCTACGCGCAGAAAGATCCGAAGCAGGAGTACAAGCGCGAATCCTTCTCGATGTTTGCCGCTATGCTCGAATCGCTGAAGTATGAAGTTATCAGCACGCTGAGCAAGGTACAGGTGCGGATGCCGGAAGAAGTCGAAGAGATGGAACAGCAACGTCGCGAAGAGGCAGAGCGTCTCGCGCAGATGCAGCAGCTGAGCCATCAGGATGACGATACACTGGCTGCCGCCTCGCTGGCTGAACAGACCGGCGACCGTAAAGTCGGGCGTAACGATCCGTGCCCGTGCGGTTCCGGTAAAAAATACAAACAGTGCCACGGCCGTCTGAGCTAAGGGCTGATAAAAAGCAAACCAGGGCGCAGATTTCTGCGCCTTTTTTATGGAGCTGTTTCAATGAAAAAACTGCAAATCGCCGTCGGGATAATTCGCAATCCGCAAGGCGAAATTTTTATTACCCAGCGTGCTGCAGACGCGCATATGGCCAATAAACTGGAATTCCCCGGCGGAAAAATAGAATCAGGTGAGACGCCGGAACAGGCGCTGGTACGTGAACTGCAGGAAGAGGTCGGGATTACGGTGACGACGTCCACGTTGTTCGACAAACTGGAGTATCAATTTCCGGACCGCCATATCACGCTATGGTTCTTCCTGGTGGAAAACTGGCAAGGTGAGCCGTGGGGCAAAGAAGGACAACCGGGGCAGTGGATGGCGCAGCAGGCGTTGGATCCGCAGGCATTTCCGCCGGCGAACGAGCCGATAATCAATAAACTTATTACGCTTGCCTGAGCGCCGGGCAACCCGGCGCAGGCCTGAAACGCTAATCCGGAACGTCCCGGATTAGCGATGGGAAAGGTTACTGCTGCGGCTCGCTCCAGTCATCGCTGTCTGATAAGTCGCCGGAACTGGGGATACGTTTCTCTTCCGCCGCCCACTCGCCAAGATCGATCAGCTGGCAGCGCTTCGAGCAAAAAGGGCGAAACGGGCTTTGCTCGCTCCAGACGACGTTTTTACCGCAGGTTGGGCAGTTAACGATAGTCTCTTCTGACATAGTGTCTCCTTAGCAACAAGCCAGTTCAAAATCAAAGCGTTCCGGCACGATACCATGCTCGCTGTCCAGCGGCAGGAAGCGGATGGCGAAGCGGCTTTTATGGCCGGAAATTTGCGGGTATAGCTGGCTTGCGAGATCCAGGCGCAGGCGCAGCAGATCGGCATCGTCGCCATTATCCTGATAAAAGCCATTGAGGCTGGTCTGCTTACGGAAAGGCGCGGAGTTACGAATCAAATCAAGGATCAGCTCCAGCGACTGCATCAGCGGCGTCAGGCTCGCTAACCATTTTGCCACCTGCTCATCGCGATACTCTTGCGGCATATGCAGCCAGATATGCAGCGTTGGCAAATCAAAGCCGCAACAGCCGCCAGGGATGCTCAGACGCTGGCGCACCAGGCCAATCAGCCGATCTTCACGAAGAAACTGGCCAATACGCGGAGCGGAAATCAAGGTGCTGCCGGACAGTTTGAGCTGCTGACGTAGGGCTTCAATACGCTGCTGGTCGACGCCGGGCACTTCGGCCCAGGTTTGTAATTTCCGCTGTTGTCGCTCCAGCTCTTTCAGCAAATCGGTACGCACTTCGCCGCGTTCCAGCACGTCCAGTAGATCGCCGGTATTGCGGAAAAAATGGAGAGCGTCCGCGTAGCTGGCAATGGCCGGGCGGGAAGAGAGCTGCTGAAATAAAAATTCAATGCGCAGCCAGGTGCGCATTTTCTCATTGAGCGGATGTTCGAAGAGAACAGGGGTATGCATTACGGTTTTTCCTGTGAGGCGGCCTGCGATGCCAGCATTAAATACTTATCGTGCAGGCGGGCGACGTGGGATGCGACGGCATCCGCGGAGCCCATGTTTTCAATAACATCATCCGCTGCGGCAAGACGCTGTTCGCGCGTCGCCTGGGCGGCAAGAATATGTTCAGCGTGTTCACGACTGACCCCATCGCGGCGTATGGTGCGCTCGATTTGCGTCTCTTTTGGCACATCGACAACCAGTACGCGATCGGCTTTATCGGTCAGGCGGTTTTCGACCAGCAAGGGTACGACCCAGAGGAGATAAGGTGAGGTTGAGGCCTGCATCTGACGGCGCGTTTCTTGCTGAATCAGCGGATGCAGCAGCGCGTTAAGCCAGGCCTTGTCCTCGCTATGCGCAAAAATGCGTTCGCGTAAGCGGCGGCGATTCAGACTGCCATCGTCGTTGATCATCTGTGGACCAAACCTTTCAGCGATAGCAAGCAGGGCGGGAGTACCGGGCTCTACAACCTGACGCGCAATAATATCGGCGTCGATGACGGTTACGCCCAGGTGAGCAAATTCGTCGGCGACGGTACTTTTACCGCTACCGATGCCGCCTGTTAACGCTACCGTATACCCCATACACTTCAATCCCGATGTCACATTATTGTTCAAAACCCTGGCGATTCACCGCGCCATTCAGACCCAGAGGATAGCTTAATCAAGATTTTGTTAAATCGAAAAAGTATCCATAATGTGAATTGTGATTCACTTTATATATAAAAAACAATTGGTTAAAAATGACGCAATGGTAAGGAAAGCACACGAATGTGTTTTTCGCTATTCACCAGGTAAATTTTAACGATTGTAGCGTAAAAAAAGTGAAAATCGCAGTCTTGCGCGGCTATGATTCGTGCGTATGATAGCGTCACTGGAGTTGTGCTCTCACATTAATGCAATTAACCCCAGGAATTCGCACATGCGTATTGAAGAAGATCTGAAGCTAGGTTTTAAAGACGTTCTTATCCGCCCGAAACGCTCTACCCTCAAAAGCCGTTCTGATGTTCAACTGGAACGTGAATTCACCTTTAAGCATTCAGGCCAGACCTGGTCCGGCGTACCGATTATCGCTGCTAACATGGATACCGTCGGTACCTTCAGCATGGCGAAAGCCTTGTCCGCTTTTGGAATTCTGACCGCCGTGCACAAACACTACAGCGTTGAAGAATGGCAGGCGTTTGTGCAGAGCGAATCCGCAGAAGTGCTGCAGCATGTGATGGTTTCCACCGGTACCTCTGACGCGGATTTTGAAAAAACTCAGCAGATCCTGACCCAGAATCCACAGCTGAACTTCGTCTGCATAGACGTGGCTAACGGCTACTCTGAACATTTTGTTCAGTTTGTGGCGAAAGCGCGCGCCGCCTGGCCACAAAAAACCATTATCGCCGGCAACGTGGTGACCGGTGAAATGTGTGAAGAACTGATTCTCTCCGGCGCTGATATCGTTAAAGTGGGCATTGGCCCTGGCTCCGTCTGTACTACCCGCGTGAAAACCGGCGTTGGCTACCCGCAGCTGTCTGCGGTGATTGAATGTGCCGATGCCGCGCACGGTCTCGGCGGCCAGATCATCAGCGACGGCGGCTGCACCATGCCGGGCGATGTTGCGAAAGCTTTTGGCGGCGGTGCCGATTTTGTCATGCTCGGCGGGATGCTGGCGGGTCACGAAGAGAGCGGCGGTACCGTGGTTGAAGAGAATGGCGAAAAATTCATGCTGTTTTACGGTATGAGCTCTGAATCGGCGATGACTCGCCACGTCGGCGGCGTTGCGAAATATCGTGCCGCGGAAGGTAAAACCGTTAAGTTGCCGCTGCGCGGCCCGGTTGATAATACCGCGCGTGATATCCTCGGCGGCCTGCGTTCAGCATGCACCTATGTTGGCGCTTCCCGCCTGAAAGAGCTGACCAAACGTACAACCTTTATCCGCGTACAGGAACAAGAGAACCGCGTGTTCAACAGCCTGTAATGACGATGGCTGGCGCTCTGGCGCCAGCCATTAACTCCCCGTTGTGCCCAGCGCGTCCCCCAGATGAAAAACAGGTAGGTACATCGCTACCACCAGCACACCGACGATCGTTCCGGTCACCACCAGCAGTATTGGCTCCAGCAGCGTCGCCAGATTATCCGCCTGCTGATGAGTTTGCTCGCTATGATGGCGGGCCAGGTTATCGAGCATCGTATCCAGCGCTCCAGATGCCTCGCCGGTACGAATGAGCTGCAGGCACAGCGAGGTAAATCCGCCACAATTCGTCAGCGCCTGCCAGATTGGTTGGCCATGGATAATCTCTGCGCGCGCCTGTGCAATCCGCTGCCGCCACAGCGGGCAGCCCACGGTTTCCTCGACGCTCTCCAGCCCCTGGACAAAGCTTATGCCCGCGCTTTGGGTCAGTGAAAGAATGGTAAATATTTGGCTCAGTTGCTGGCCGTTGATCAGCCGACCCGCTATTGGAATCGCGTGAAATAATCTTTGCCTTAACAGCAGCCAGCGTGGCCGACGCCGGGCTAGCCGGTTGAGAAAAAGTAGAATAGCAAAAAGAGGCGGCAGCAAGGGCCAGTAGCGGGCCAACGCATCGCCAAGGTGAATGACCATTTGCGTCAGCAAGGGGAGCGGCGTGTTGAAGGTCCGATAGATGGCGGTAAATTCCGGCAGAACGAAAAACAGCATCGCCACGACCAGCGCCAGCGCTAATGTCAGGATAACGATCGGATAGCGCAGCGCCTTCTTTACCTTTTCTGTCAGACGCTGTTGTTCCTGCTGCTGTAGCGCGAGCTGAAAGCAGCAGCGTTCCAGTTTACCGGTGAGCTCGCCGGTGCGGATCATCGCCAGATAGAGCGGGGGGAAGACCTGTGGCCATTGCGCCAGGGCGCTGGAGAGAGAAACGCCATTTGCCAGTTCCTGCGCCAGCATTCGCAGCAACGCCTGCCACTGTTTGTGAGGCTGTTGTTGGGCCAGCAGCTCCAGCCCTTCAGCCAGCGGTAAACCAGCCTGCAGCAGCGTGGCAAGCTGGCGGATAACCTCACCGCTGTAGCGCGGGCGCCACAGCGAATTCTGTACCGTTTTACGCCGTAGCGCCAGCGTCAGGATCCGCTGCTGTTCCAGTGATGCCAGCGCCTGCCCACGCGTTTCTTGCCACAGGGCGCCCTCGCACATCATTCCTTGCTTATTCATCCCCCGCCACTGCCAAAGCTGCTTAGTCGCCATGCTGGATCCCCAGCACTCGGATAATCTCTTCAAGAGTGGTTAATCCACGCTCCACCGCTTCACAACCGCTTTCAAACAGCGTCATCATGCCGGCTTCGCGGGCCAGCGTTTCGATTTCCGCCGCGCTGTGATCGCGATTAATGGCCTGACGCAGCGCGCTATCCACCGGCAGCAGTTCGAATAAGGCCAGGCGGCCGTAGTAACCGTGGTAGCACTGTGGGCAGCCAACCGCCAGCCAGCCGGGCAATGGGCGTGGCCAAAGACTGTGCGGCACCTCGGTAGGGCGGCCGCCATCGCGCCGGCAGTGGGGGCACAGTTTTCGTACCAGCCGCTGGGCGACCACCAGCGATAGCGCCGAGGAGATCATCCAGCGCGCTACGCCCATTTGTTGCAGGCGAATTAACGTTTCGCTGGTGGAGTTAGTATGCAATGTAGAGAGCACCAGATGCCCGGTTTGTGCGGCTTTAATGGCGATTTCCGCGGTTTCGGCATCGCGAATTTCTCCGACCATGACGATATCCGGATCCTGACGCAGCAGCGCCCGCAGGACGCTCTGGAAGGTAAGCCCGGATCGCGGGTTGATCTGCGTTTGGTTGAGCCCGGTAAGCGGGATCTCCAGCGGATCTTCCACGCTGCAGATATTGACCTCTTCGCGGTTTCGCGCCTGCAGCGCGCTGTACAGGGTGACGGTTTTGCCACTCCCCGTAGGCCCGGTAACCAGTAGCAACCCCTGCGGCTGGTTCAATGCGGCGCGGAAAAAAGCAAGCTGACGAGAGGAGAGCCCCAGAGCTTCCAGATCCAGCGCCTGCTCCACCTGGTGTAATAAACGCAGGACGATTTTCTCCCCGCCGCGGCAGGGGAGGGTTGCAATGCGAAAGGAGACCGTGCGCCCGGTAAGCGTCAGAGTGAACTGTCCATCCTGCGGTAGACGATGCTCGGCAATATCGAGGTTGCCCAGCACCTTAAGCCGTGCGGCTATTGGCGCAGCCAGCGTGGCCTCAAGTAACGGTAGGGCATGCAACACGCCATCGACACGCAGGCGTATCCGCAGCTGATTTTCCGCCGGCTCAATATGGATATCAGAGGCTCGCTGGCGCAGCGCCTGCTCCAGAATTTGATTCAGTAGATCGGTTACGCCCTGGGGGTTACCCGTGGCGGAGTCTGCTGCTGACCGCGGTGCCTCATGCTGATGCTTATCCATCCGCTCCTGGCTCCAGCATTCAATATCGATGCGCTTTTGGGTAGCGAAGCGCAGCGCTTCCATCAGTTCTGGCGACGGCGTATCCACGACGGCGATAACGATGGTCTGCTCGTCGCTCTTCAACAACAGTGCGTGATGGCGCTGACAGAGTGAGAGTAGCTGTTCGGTTTTCATGGCTGTCACCTCAGTTAAAGCGGAAGACATCTTCGCAGGCCTGCTTTAACGCGCTGTCATCGCCGATGGCGCAGACGCGCTGCCAACCGGTGATACCGTTGGCGTTATCCCAGGAAGGGGTCAGGGTGACGGCCAGGCCGTTAAGGCTCTCCTGCCCGGTCAGCGTGACCACCCCTTGGGCGACGCTCATCGCCGATACATAGCGGGTAGTCGACGGTGAAGGGATACCGTTGCTGCCGCCATCGCAGCTGGTTAGTCCGCCGTGGTCCAACGCGCACAGCTCTATTGCCGTGCGGTAGGGCACAAAGGTTTGCAGCATATCGGTGAGGGCGGCTTTGCGTAGGTAGTTTTGGTAGGCAGGGATGCCGATGGCGCTGAGGATGGCGATAATGCCGATAACCACCATTAATTCGATCAGGGTAAAACCACGTTGCTTATCCATAAGTCACTCCTTGTTGGTTGTGGGGTGACTTTGGCGCGATTACGTCGCGGCGGCGAGGAGGAAAAATACGCTTAGGATGCAGGCATCCAGCTTTTCGGTAGCATTTTCAAAGATGCACGGGAAGCGTGCGAGGCGTCTCGCAAAAATAACCCCGATACCCGGTGGATATCGGGGGAGAGAATTAACGAAAACGCATGGACAGGTCGAGGGCCCGTACGTGCTTAGTGAGTGCGCCGACGGAAATATAGTCAACGCCGGTTTCCGCGAATTCGCGAATGGTATCGAAAGTAACGTTGCCGGAGACTTCCAGCGCCGCCTGGCCGTTGGTACGTTTTACCGCCTCACGCATCAGGTCGGTGGTGAAATTGTCGAGCATGATGATATCAGCGCCGGCTTTTAACGCTTCATCCAGCTCATCCAGCGTTTCGACTTCGACTTCCACCGGTACGTCCGGGTGCAGCCAGAAGGCTTTTTCCACCGCCTGACGTACCGAACCAGAGGCGATGATATGGTTTTCTTTGATCAGGAAAGCGTCGAAGAGGCCCAGACGGTGGTTCGCGCCGCCGCCGCACAGCACCGCATACTTCAACGCGGTGCGCAGGCCTGGTAATGTTTTACGCGTATCAAGCAGTTGCGTTTTGGTGCCTTTGAGCAGGTCGACGTAGCGGCGTACTTCGCTTGCTACCCCGGAGAGGGTCTGCACGAAATTCAGCGCGGTGCGTTCGCCGGTCAGCAGCACCCGCGACGGCCCGTCCAGTTCGAACAGCGGCTGATCGGCTTTTACCGTATCGCCGTCAGCCACGTGCCAGGTGATGCTGACATCGTCGCCGGCAAGCTGAATGAAAACTTCTTCTACCCAACGCTTACCGCAGAATACCCCATCTTCGCGGGTGATAACGACGGCGTGAGAGCGCGCGTCCGATGGCAGTAATTGCGCGCTAATATCGTTGTTAGCGTCAACTTCGCCGCCCAGATCTTCGCGTAGTGATTGCGCGACGGCGTCGGTAATATCGAGATTAATACGTTCCAGCAGCGCGTCACGGCGGCGGTCGGGGCTGTAGCGACGAGGCGTCATGATAAAGCTCCAGATAGATAAGATTCAGAAGTGGGAAACATGCTAACCTGAACCACGTTTCTGTACCACACATACCCAATGGATTTCGCGTCGCCTGTGGGGCCGCCGGGATCTACGTTTGCGAAAGGAGATTCCCCATGCAGTTGAATGGCGGATGGCTGGTGGGCGCGCGTCGGGTGCCTTCGCCGCATCACGATTGCCGCCCGGACGATGAAAACCCTTCTTTACTGGTGGTACATAATATCAGCCTGCCGCCGGGGGAGTTTGGCGGCCCGTGGATTGACGCGCTATTTACCGGTACATTGGATGCCGACGCGCATCCTTACTTCGCCGGGATTGCTCATCTGCGCGTTTCGGCGCATTGTCTGATTCGCCGCGATGGCGAGATAGTCCAGTATGTACCCTTTGATAAGCGCGCATGGCATGCGGGCGTCTCCAGCTATCACGGCCGCGAGCGCTGCAATGATTTTTCGATCGGCATTGAGCTGGAAGGGACGGATACTCAGGCCTACACCGAGGCGCAGTACCAGCAGTTAGTGGTGATTACCCAGGCGCTCATCCAGCGTTATCCTGGTATTGCTGATAATATTACCGGCCATTGCGATATCGCGCCGGTACGTAAAACGGATCCCGGCCCGGCCTTTGATTGGGCAAAATACCGCGGTATGTTGGCCGCATCGTCACATAAGGAGATACCATGACGTTGTTTACTACGCTGCTGGTTCTCATCGCCGAGCGTCTGTTCAAACTTGGCGAGCACTGGCAGCTCGATCATCGCCTGGAGGTACTGTTCCGCCGCGTGAGGCATTTCTCGCTGTTCGGCACCGTGCTGATGACCGTCGTCGCGGTGGCGGTGGTATACGTTATTCAACGCCTGCTACAGGGGCAGCTATTTAACGTACCGCTGCTGGTGTTCTGGATTTTGCTCGGCCTGCTGTGTATCGGCGCGGGCAAGGTGCGCCTGCATTATCATGCCTATCTGAAGGCGGCGGCGAACAACGATAGCCACGCCTGCGATTCTATGGCCAGCGAGCTAACGCTTATTCACGGCGTGCCGCCGGGCTGCGATCGTCAGGAGTATCTCCGCGAGCTGCAAAACGCACTGCTATGGATCAACTATCGCTACTATCTCGCGCCGCTGTTCTGGCTGGTGGTCGGCGGCCCGTGGGGGCTGTTGACGCTAACCGCTTATAGCGTCCTGCGCGCCTGGCAGACCTGGCTTGCGCGCTATCAGACGCCGCGCCATCGTTTACAGTCCGGCATTGACGGTATTCTGCATATTGTCGATTGGGTGCCGGTGCGCCTGGTTGGCGTGGTATACGCGCTGCTGGGGCACGGCGAAAAAGCGCTGCCGGCGTGGTTTGCCTCGCTAGGCGATCGTCACTCTTCACAGTATCAGGTATTAACTCGTCTGGCCCAGTTCTCGCTGGCCCGCGAGCCGCACGTCGATGCGGTTGAGACACCAAAAGCGGCGGTTTCCATGGCGAAGAAAACCTCGCTGGTGGTGGTGGTGATTATGGCGCTGCTGACCATCTACGGGACTTTAATTTAACGGCCCGAAGCCAGGCGCTGCTGGGCTTGGCGCACTCATGTCGCCGGATGGCGCTGCGCTTATCCGGCCTACGCTCCGCGGCCCGGTAAGCGCAGAAGTGGTAGCCCTGCTAAGCGCAGCGCAAGCAGGGAAAATTCCAGTGGTGGAGTTGGATCCCGGACGGCTCGCTGTTCACTCGCTACAACGTATCAGCAGGAGGGATGCCGAAGTCGGGCATCCCGTTTTCTTGCCAGCGCACTAACTTCAGCCGGGTGTGACGGTTAGGATCGTACAGCGGGTCGCCTTCGATTTCGGTGTAGTTGCGCGCGTGGTACACCAGCACATCTTCCCCCTCCGGCGTTTGCGTAAAGCTATTGTGGCCGGGACCATACTGGCGGTTTTCGTAGCTGGTGCGAAATACCGGCTGCGGGGATTTGTGCCAGTTAGCCGGCTGTAGCGGATCGGCCTGAATATCTATCCATAATAATCCCATGCAGTAGTTTTCATCGGTCGCGCTGGCGGAATAGCTGATAAACAGCTTATCGCCGTGTACCAGCACCGCAGGCCCCTCATTGACCATAAATCCCCGGCATTCCCAGGCAAACTCCGGCTTACTCAGCATGATCGGCGTGCCTTTTAGCGTCCACGGGTTTTCCAGCTCCGCCAGATAGAGATTGGTATTGCCGGCGATCTGCGGGTCTTTCTGCGCCCATAAATACCAGCGTTTCCCTTGATGGCAGAAGGTGGTGGCATCGAGGGCGAAGGTATCGAACGGGGTGATAATTTGCCCTTTTTCCTGCCAGCGGCCGCTGAGCGGATCGCTGTCGGTACACTCAAGGGCGAACATCCGGTGCTGGAACATCCCCTGGGCGTCGAGGTCATGGGTCGGGGCGGCGGCGAAATAGATATACCACTTGCCGTCGATGTGGTGGAGCTCCGGCGCCCAAATCAGCTGGCTCATCGGACCGCTTTGCGGCTTGCGCCAGACGGTCACCGGCTCGGCTTCACGCAGGCCTTCCAGCGTGGCAGCGCGGCGGATCTCCAGCCGATCGTATTCCGGCACGGAGGCAATAAAATAGTAGTGGTCGTGATGGCGCAGGATAAAAGGGTCCGCGCGTTGTTCAATAAAGGGGTTAGGCCAGTTGTTCATCAGGCTTTCCTTATGTGTTCATTGGTTTTCAATTCCTGGAGTTCATTCAGTTCGCTGTAGTTACTGCGGCGTTTTTCCAGATCGCTCTGGATTTGGCGCATCAGATCACGGTCAACTTTCAGCAGGCGTACGACGCCTGCGGTAATCAGGTAGCCAACGCCGGGGATCACAGAGAACAGCAGTACGATACCGTTTAGCGCCGAGGCGCTTTGCTGCTTCGCGCCGGCATCGTAGCCGTACCACGACAGCAGGAAACCCACCATGGCCCCGGCGACCGCCAGCCCCACTTTCAGGAAGAACAGGTTACCGGAGAAGCTGATGCCGGTGATCCGTTTACCGGTTTTCCACTCGCCGTAGTCATCAACGTCGGACATCAGCGACCAGTGCAGCGGCGACGGGATTTGATGCAGGATATTGAGCAGGAAGTAGAGCACCAGAATCAGCGTTGTGGCATGCGGATTAAAGAAGTAGAACGCGCAGGAGAAGACTGCCAGTACAATGTTGGTCCAGAAAAAGACCTGCAGTTTACACCAGCGGTCGGTCAGCACTTTCGCCAGCATGCTGCCGATCATCATGCCGACCACGCCAAGGCTGATAAACAGAGTGGCGAAGTGGGTGCTTTGCCCCATCACCCAGGTGACGTAGTACATGGTGGCGGCCATGCGAATAAAGCCGGGGCAAACGTTACATAGGGTTAAGAGCAAAATGCGAACCCACTGGTCGTTTTTCCACACGTCTTTGAGGTCTTTTTTCAGCTCGTCGTTGGTTTGTACCGCAGGACGGATGCGCTCGCGTACGGTGGCGAAGCAGAACAAAAACATACACATGCCGATGAACGCCAATACGGTCATCGCCATTTGATAACCTTTCGCTTTATCGGCGCCGCCGAACCACTCCGCCATTGGCAACAGAGTCAGCGAGAGCAGAAGCGTCGCGATACCGACCAGCACAAAGCGGTATGACTGGCAGGCGACACGTTCTTGCGGGTCGGATGTCATCACCGTCCCCAAAGAGCAGTAGGGGATGTTAATCGCGGTATAGGTTATCGACAGCAGGAAGTAGGTGACGAAGGCATAGATAACCTTGCTGTTGTAGGTCCATTCCGGGGTGGTGAACATCAGCACGCTGAACAGGGCGTAGGGGAAGGCCATCCACAGCAGCCATGGGCGAAAGCGGCCATATTTACTGCGGGTGCGGTCGGCCATCGCCCCCATGATCGGGTCGGTGACGGCATCGATGACGCGCACCGAAAGCAGCAGCACCCCAACCAGCGCCGGCGCAAGACCAAAAATATCCGTATAAAAATAGTTAACGAACAACATGATGGCGCCAAAGATAATGTTACATCCGGCATCGCCCATCCCGTAGCCAATCTTTTCTTTCAGCGAAAGTGTATTGCCTGTCATCCTGGAACTCTCCATTGCAGTCTGGAGAGAATTATTGGTCTTAGCGTCGGGAATTACGTTGCAGTAATCCGTCATCGATATGGATAAAACTGTTACAGGAAGGAAAGTGTGAAGCAGATAACAATGCGCCGTGCCCGTCGCTCGAGGACGGACACGGCGTGACGAGATGTATTATTGTGCTTTTACGACGCCGGCGCTTTTCTGCTTAAACAGATAGCCAACGCCGAGAACGGCAATCCATACCGGTATCAGCCACACCGAAATCGCCATTCCCGGGGTCATCAGCATGATGGCCAGTACCGCGACCATAAATAGCAGGCATACCCAGTTACCCAGCGGGTAGAACAGTGCCGGGAAACGTGTTTTCACGCCTTCTTGCTGCTTAGCGCGACGGAATTTGATGTGCGCGAGGCTAATCATCGCCCAGTTAATCACCAGCGCGGAGACCACCAGCGCCATCAGCAATCCGAACGCCGATTCCGGCGCCAGGTAGTTGATCAGCACGCACAGCGCGGTGACTACGGCGGACACCAGAATGGTGTTGACCGGTACACCGCGTTTATCGAGAGTCAGCAGCGCTTTCGGCGCATTACCCTGCTGCGCCAGGCCGAACAGCATACGGCTGTTACAGTACACGCAGCTGTTGTAAACCGAGAGCGCGGCGGTGAGCACCACGATGTTGAGGGCGTTTGCCACCAGCGTATCGCCGAGTTCGTGGAAGATCAGCACGAACGGGCTGGTATCGGCGGTGACGCGCGTCCACGGCAGCAGGGAGAGCAGCACGGCCAGGGAGCCTACATAGAAAATAAGGATACGGTAGATAACCTGATTGGTGGCTTTCGGGATGCTCTTTTCCGGGTTGTCCGCTTCTGCCGCGGTGATGCCCACCAGTTCCAGACCGCCGAAGGAGAACATAATGATCGCCATCATCATCACCAGCCCGGTGAAGCCGTGCGGCAGGAAACCGCCCTGATCCCACAGGTTACTGACCGTTGCCTGCGGGCCGCCGTTGCCGCTGAACAACAGCCAGGCGCCGAACAGAATCATGGCCACTACCGCGACGACTTTAATAATCGCGAACCAGAATTCCATTTCGCCGAACACTTTTACGTTGGTCAGGTTAATGGCGTTAATGGCGATGAAGAAGACCGCCGCGGAGGCCCAGGTAGGGATTTCCGGCCACCAGAACTGGATATATTTGCCGACGGCGGTCAGTTCCGCCATGGCGACAAGCACATACAGCACCCAATAGTTCCAGCCGGAGGCAAAGCCGGCAAAGCCGCCCCAGTATTTATAAGCAAAATGGCTGAATGAACCGGCTACCGGTTCTTCGACGACCATCTCGCCGAGTTGACGCATGATCAGGAAGGCGATAAACCCGGCGATAGCGTAGCCGAGAATAATACCAGGACCTGCAGATTGAATCACTGACGCACTACCCAGGAATAAGCCCGTACCAATAGCGCCTCCTAGCGCAATGAGCTGTATATGGCGGTTCTTCAAGCCGCGCTTGAGTCGATCGCCATGCTGTTGACCTTCCATCATGAAACCTCGTGTGTGGTTATTATGTTTATACGCTTCATCCTTCAGGTTGCTGCTTTGCTGTCCGTCTCTGCCAAATAGCATAGTTAGCTAATTTCAAGGCTTTTGAGGCCAGTTTTTACCCGAGTGACGCAACGCACACATTGTTGTGTTTGTGTAATTATGAAATTCCATTTTTGTATTGATTTCTTTACGGAAAGCAAAGCGGAAATTCCCTCAAAGACCTTTCGCCTGATGCAGAATAATGGTAAGGGCGTGCGAATGCACCTGCTTTATGAAGGGATGATGACGGAACGAACAAAAAGACACCGTTTGTCATTTTTTCTTACCACCGCCACCGCTACCCTTTATTGGTTATCTATTCACTTTATTGGTTTATAAATGCACTTTTTCGCTTCTTGAATCGGTTCAGAAAGCGTAATTTTTCGTTTATATAAAGTTAATGCTACCCCTTGCTGGGTAAATGTAAGTTTTGTGCAAGGTTACATTTCTGAAACGTTATTTCTGTAAGGTTGTTAAAAAAGGCCAGGTTTACTGATTTCAATCAAAACCTGTATGGACAGGAGGTGAATACTTTGTTACTTTAGCGCTACGAACTTTAAATTGGTAAGACCAATTGACTCCGGGCGAATGGCAGAGACAGGGAATATGGCCTACAGCAAGATCCGCCAACCAAAACTTTCTGATGTGATAGAGCAGCAGCTGGAGTTTCTGATTCTTGAGGGGACGTTGCGCCCCGGTGAAAAACTCCCGCCTGAACGCGAACTGGCAAAACAGTTCGACGTTTCCCGTCCCTCGCTCCGTGAGGCGATTCAACGCCTCGAAGCCAAGGGCCTGTTGCTTCGTCGCCAGGGCGGTGGAACCTTTGTACAAAGCAGCCTGTGGCAGAGCTTTAGCGACCCGTTGGTCGAGCTCCTGTCCGACCACCCTGAATCCCAATTCGATTTGCTGGAAACCCGTCACGCGCTGGAAGGCATCGCGGCTTATTACGCGGCGCTGCGCAGCAATGATGAAGATCGCGACCGTATTCGCGAGCTGCATCAAGCCATTGAGCGGGCCCAACAGTCCGGCGATCTCGACGCCGAATCCGGCGCTGTCGTCCAGTACCAAATCGCCGTCACCGAAGCGGCGCACAATGTGGTGTTGCTCCATCTGCTAAGGTGTATGGAGCCGATGCTGGCACAGAACGTTCGTCAGAACTTTGAATTGCTGTATGCCCGCCGGGAAATGCTCCCGTTGGTCAGCAACCATCGTACTCGCATTTTCGAGGCGATAATGGCCGGGGAGCCGGAGCAGGCGCGTGAGGCGTCGCACCGTCACCTGGCGTTCATTGAGGAAATTTTGCTGGATCGTAGCCGTGAACAGAGTCGTAGAGAACGTTCACTGCGTCGTTTACAGCAACGAAAGGACGAGAACTCCGGTTCTTAAGCGCCATTTTTTAGAGCGCGGCAACTAAACGCAGAACCTGTCTTATTGAATTTTTGGTTGTTCATCAGAGTGACACGCTAAAGAGTTCAATGGGACAGGTTCCAGTTAAATCAACGATTAGATAGATAAGGAATACCCCCATGTCAGAACGTTTCCAGAATGACGTGGATCCGATCGAAACTCGCGACTGGCAACAGGCGATCGAATCGGTCATCCGTGAAGAAGGTGTTGAGCGTGCTCAGTATCTGATCGACCAGCTTCTTTCTGAGGCCCGCAAAGGCGGCGTGAAAGTAGCGGCCGGTGCGGCAGCGCATAATTACGTCAACACTATTGCCGTTGAAGATGAACCGGAATACCCGGGCAATCTGGAGCTGGAACGCCGTATTCGTTCAGCGATCCGTTGGAACGCCATCATGACCGTTCTGCGCGCATCGAAGAAAGATCTGGAGCTGGGTGGCCACATGGCATCCTACCAGTCTTCCGCTACCTTCTACGAAGTCTGCTTCAACCACTTCTTCCGTGCGCGCACTGAGAAAGACGGCGGCGATCTGGTTTACTTCCAGGGTCACATCTCTCCGGGCGTATATGCACGTGCCTTCCTGGAAGGTCGTCTGACTGAAGAGCAGATGAACAACTTCCGTCAGGAAGTTCACGGTAATGGTCTGTCCTCTTATCCGCACCCGAAACTGATGCCGGAATTCTGGCAGTTCCCGACCGTATCAATGGGTCTGGGGCCGTTGGGCGCTATCTATCAGGCTAAATTCCTGAAATATCTGGAACACCGTGGTCTGAAAGACACCTCTGCGCAAACCGTTTACGCCTTCCTGGGCGATGGCGAGATGGATGAGCCGGAATCTAAAGGCGCTATCACCATCGCGACCCGTGAAAAACTGGATAACCTGGTCTTCGTCATCAACTGCAACCTGCAGCGTCTGGACGGCCCGGTCACCGGTAACGGTAAAATCATTAACGAACTGGAAGGCATCTTCGGTGGTGCTGGCTGGAACGTTATCAAGGTTATCTGGGGCGGTCGTTGGGATGAGCTGCTGCGTAAAGACACCAGCGGTAAGCTGATTCAGCTGATGAACGAAACCGTTGACGGCGACTACCAGACCTTCAAATCCAAAGACGGCGCCTACGTTCGTGAGCACTTCTTCGGTAAATATCCGGAAACCGCCGCGCTGGTTGCCGACTGGACTGACGAGCAGATCTGGGCCCTGAACCGTGGCGGTCACGATCCGAAGAAAGTCTACGCTGCACTGAAAAAAGCGCAGGAAACCAAAGGCCAGCCGACCGTGATTCTGGCGCATACCATTAAAGGTTATGGTATGGGCGACACCGCGGAAGGTAAAAACATCGCGCACCAGGTTAAGAAAATGAACATGGACGGCGTTCGCTACGTCCGCGATCGTTTCAACGTGCCGGTGGCTGATGCCGATATCGAAAAACTGCCGTACGTGACCTTCCCGGAAGGTTCCGAAGAGCACACTTACCTGCACGCTCAACGTGAAAAGCTGAACGGCTACCTGCCGACTCGTCAGCCGAAATTCACTGAGAAACTGGAGCTGCCGACCCTGGCCGACTTCAGCGCGCTGCTGGAAGAGCAAAACAAAGAAATCTCTACCACTATCGCTTTCGTTCGTGCCCTGAACGTGATGCTGAAGAACAAGTCGATCAAAGATCGTCTGGTGCCGATCATCGCCGATGAAGCGCGTACTTTCGGTATGGAAGGTCTGTTCCGTCAGATCGGTATCTACAGCCCGAACGGCCAGCAGTACACCCCGCAGGACCGTGAGCAGGTTGCATACTACAAAGAAGACGAGAAAGGCCAGATTCTGCAGGAAGGTATTAACGAGCTGGGCGCAGGCGCATCCTGGCTGGCTGCTGCGACCTCCTACAGCACCAACGACCTGCCGATGATTCCGTTCTACATCTACTACTCGATGTTCGGCTTCCAGCGTATCGGCGATCTGTGCTGGGCGGCTGGCGATCAGCAGGCTCGCGGCTTCCTGATTGGCGGTACTTCCGGTCGTACTACGCTGAACGGCGAAGGTCTGCAGCACGAAGATGGTCACAGCCACATTCAGTCGCTGACTATCCCGAACTGTATCTCCTACGACCCGTCTTACGCGTACGAAGTCGCTGTCATCATGCATGACGGTCTGGTACGTATGTACGGCGAAGCGCAAGAGAACGTTTACTACTACATCACTACACTGAACGAAAACTACCACATGCCGGCCATGCCGGAAGGCGCCGAGGAAGGTATCCGTAAAGGTATCTACAAACTCGAAACCCTCGAAGGTAGCAAAGGTAAAGTTCAGCTGCTGGGCTCCGGTTCTATCCTGCGTCACGTTCGTGAAGCAGCGCAGATCCTGGCGAAAGATTACGGCGTAGGTTCTGACGTGTATAGCGTCACCTCCTTCACCGAACTGGCGCGTGATGGCCAGGATTGCGAACGCTGGAACATGCTGCACCCGCTGGAAACTCCGCGCGTACCGTACATCGCTCAGGTGATGAACGACGCTCCGGCTGTAGCATCCACTGACTATATGAAACTGTTCGCCGAGCAGGTTCGTACTTACGTACCGGCTGATGATTACCGCGTACTGGGTACCGATGGCTTCGGTCGTTCCGACAGCCGTGAAAACCTGCGTCACCACTTCGAAGTCGATGCTTCCTACGTGGTCGTTGCGGCGCTGGGCGAACTGGCTAAACGTGGTGAAATCGATAAGAAAGTTGTGGCTGACGCCATTGCTAAATTCGACATCGATGCAGAAAAAGTTAACCCGCGTCTGGCGTAAGAGGTAAGAGAATAATGGCTATCGAAATCAAAGTACCGGACATCGGGGCTGATGAAGTTGAAATCACCGAGATCCTGGTCAAAGTTGGCGACAAAGTTGAAGCTGAACAGTCGCTGATCACCGTAGAAGGCGACAAGGCCTCTATGGAAGTTCCGTCTCCGCAGGCTGGCGTCGTGAAAGAGATTAAAGTCTCCGTCGGCGACAAAACCGAGACTGGCAAACTGATCATGATTTTCGATTCCGCCGAGGGTGCAGCAGCCGCTGCACCTGCGCAGGAAGAGAAAGCGGCTGCTCCGGCACCGGCAGCAGCGCCGGCGGCAAGCGCAGCGAAAGAAGTTCACGTACCGGATATCGGCGGCGATGAAGTTGAAGTCACCGAGATCATGGTTAAAGTGGGCGACACTATTGCCGCTGAGCAATCCCTGATCACCGTCGAAGGCGACAAAGCTTCTATGGAAGTTCCGGCGCCGTTCGCGGGTACCGTTAAAGAGATCAAAATCAACACCGGCGACAAAGTGTCCACCGGCTCCCTGATCATGATCTTCGAAGTGGCGGGCGCTGCGCCTGCAGCCGCTCCGGTACAGGCTGCCGCTCCGGCTGCAGCGGCACCGGCTGCAGCGGCTGGCGTGAAAGACGTTAACGTACCGGATATCGGCGGCGACGAAGTTGAAGTTACCGAAGTGATGGTAAAAGTCGGCGATAAAGTGGCTGCTGAGCAGTCACTGATCACCGTCGAAGGCGACAAAGCTTCTATGGAAGTTCCGGCGCCGTTCGCGGGTACCGTTAAAGAGATCAAAATCAGCACCGGCGACAAAGTATCCACCGGCTCTCTGATCATGGTCTTCGAAGTGGAAGGCGCCGCGCCTGCTGCTGCTCCGGCTCAGGCCGCGGCACCGGCACCGGCTGCTGCACCTGCACCGGCTCAGAAAGCTGCCGCGCCGGCTGCGAAAGCGGAAGGTAAAACCGAATTCGCTGAAAACGAAGCTTACGTTCACGCGACTCCGCTGATTCGTCGCCTGGCGCGCGAGTTCGGCGTAAACCTGGCGAAAGTGAAAGGGACCGGCCGTAAAGGTCGTATCCTGCGCGAAGACGTTCAGGCTTACGTGAAAGAAGCGGTTAAACGCGCTGAATCCGCACCGGCTGCTGCCGCAGGCGGCGGTCTGCCGGGCATGCTGCCATGGCCGAAAGTTGACTTCAGCAAGTTTGGCGAAATCGAAGAAGTGGAACTGGGTCGTATCCAGAAAATCTCTGGTGCGAACCTGAGCCGTAACTGGGTGATGATCCCGCACGTTACGCACTTCGACAAAACCGATATCACCGATCTGGAAGCGTTCCGTAAGCAGCAGAATGCCGAAGCTGAGAAGCGCAAACTGGACGTGAAATTCACCCCAGTGGTCTTCATCATGAAAGCCGTTGCCGCTGCGCTTGAGCAGATGCCGCGCTTCAACAGCTCGCTGTCCGAAGACGGTCAGCGCCTGACGCTGAAGAAATACATCAACATCGGTGTGGCGGTTGATACTCCGAACGGTCTGGTGGTTCCGGTCTTTAAAGACGTGAACAAGAAGAGCATCACCGAGCTGTCTCGCGAGCTGACCACCATCTCGAAGAAAGCGCGCGATGGCAAGCTGACTGCTGGCGAAATGCAGGGCGGTTGCTTCACCATCTCCAGCATCGGCGGCCTGGGTACTACCCACTTCGCGCCGATTGTTAACGCGCCGGAAGTGGCCATCCTGGGCGTGTCTAAGTCCGCGATGGAGCCGGTATGGAATGGTAAAGAGTTCGTTCCGCGTCTGATGCTGCCGATCTCTCTGTCCTTCGACCACCGCGTCATCGACGGTGCTGATGGTGCCCGCTTCATTACCATCATTAACAACACCTTGAGCGACATTCGCCGCCTGGTGATGTAAGCGAAAAAGCCGGCCTGACGGCCGGCTTTTTTCTGATAACCTCAGGCTGTTGAGGATTATCAGCAACAAAGGACAAAATCGTTTGCCGTTTGTTGTTTAAAAATTGTTAACAATTTTGTAAAATACACGCGGATAGAACGTCCCGGTGGACTTGGGCGTAATAATAAAAGCGTCAGACCCGCCGGATATAAATTACAGAGGTCATGATGAGTACTGAAATCAAAACTCAGGTCGTGGTACTTGGGGCAGGTCCTGCAGGCTACTCTGCAGCCTTCCGTTGCGCTGATTTAGGTCTGGAAACCGTCATCGTAGAACGTTACAGCTCTCTGGGCGGTGTTTGCCTGAACGTGGGTTGTATCCCTTCTAAAGCACTGCTTCACGTTGCTAAAGTTATCGAAGAAGCGAAAGCGCTGGCCGAACACGGCATCGTTTTCGGCGAACCGAAAACCGACATTGACAAGATCCGCACCTGGAAAGAAAAAGTTATCACTCAGCTGACCGGTGGTCTGGCTGGCATGGCCAAAGGTCGTAAAGTGAAGGTGGTTAACGGTCTGGGTAAATTCACCGGCGCTAACACCCTGGAAGTTGAAGGCGAAAACGGCAAAACCGTGATTAACTTCGACAACGCGATCATCGCGGCGGGCTCCCGTCCGATTCAATTGCCGTTTATCCCGCATGAAGATCCGCGCGTTTGGGATTCCACCGACGCTCTGGAACTGAAATCTGTACCAAAACGCATGCTGGTTATGGGCGGCGGTATCATCGGTCTGGAAATGGGTACCGTATACCATGCGCTGGGTTCAGAGATTGACGTGGTTGAAATGTTCGACCAGGTTATCCCGGCTGCCGACAAAGACGTGGTTAAAGTCTTCACCAAGCGTATCAGCAAGAAATTCAACCTGATGCTGGAAACCAAAGTGACTGCCGTTGAAGCAAAAGAAGACGGTATTTACGTTTCCATGGAAGGCAAAAAAGCCCCGGCGGAAGCGCAGCGTTACGACGCGGTGCTGGTAGCTATCGGCCGCGTGCCGAACGGTAAAAACCTCGACGCAGGCAAAGCCGGCGTGGAAGTTGACGATCGCGGCTTCATTCGCGTAGACAAACAAATGCGCACCAACGTGCCGCACATCTTTGCTATCGGCGATATCGTCGGTCAGCCGATGCTGGCGCACAAAGGCGTACACGAAGGTCACGTTGCCGCAGAAGTTATCTCCGGCCTGAAACACTACTTCGATCCGAAAGTGATCCCGTCCATCGCCTACACCGAGCCAGAGGTGGCATGGGTTGGCCTGACTGAGAAAGAAGCGAAAGAGAAAGGCATCAGCTACGAAACCGCCACCTTCCCGTGGGCTGCTTCCGGCCGTGCTATTGCTTCCGACTGCGCAGACGGTATGACCAAACTGATCTTCGACAAAGAGACCCACCGTGTTATCGGCGGCGCGATTGTCGGCACCAACGGCGGCGAGCTGCTGGGTGAAATCGGTCTGGCTATCGAAATGGGCTGCGACGCTGAAGACATCGCGCTGACTATCCACGCTCACCCGACTCTGCACGAGTCCGTTGGCCTGGCGGCAGAAGTCTTCGAAGGTAGCATTACCGACCTGCCAAACGCGAAAGCGAAGAAAAAGTAACTTTTTCTTTCAGCTAAAATGCATAAGCGGCTCTAAGAGCCGCTTTTTTTATCGCTAATGTTTAGAACTGTGTCCCTGTTCACAAACCGCTACACCTCATACATACTTTGAAAATAGTCACTCAGTAAACTAATAGCTAGTTAATTATATATCTGAGGTGTGAGATGAAACGCTTATTGACCACGGCGCTGTTAGCCACGATGTTCGTATCCGGTATGGCCTGCGCGGCTGATGCAACCATTCCATGGGCGGCGAACAGCGGCGGTACCGAAAGTACCCATATTGCGGCGATGGGTCAGGATCTGAATGCGCAGCACCAGTTGGTGACGAAGACGAATGAAGGGGTGTGGGCGGCGAATTCCGGGAGCATCAGCTCGGATGAAGCGGCGCTGACCAGTCAAAAACCTGCTTTTGCCGGTTATCCGGAGCTGATGCCGCACCAGGGCTAAGCATAAGAGAGTGCCCGGTTGCTATCGCGCAACCGGGCATTTTTTTATTGATTGACCGGCTGCCATCCCGCTGCTGAATCGGGGGCAAAATGCGTAATTGCCTGCGCTTTCGTCGCGCTTTCTTCGCCCAGGTTCGCCTGCCAGACTTGATCATTCTGATCGATCATGAAGCTCATCACCCCGGTTTCTCCCCATTCCACCGGCCAGGCCAGTAAGGCGACGCCTTGGTTATCGTTATCGGCGATAATGCGGAAGCGGTAGCCATGATAACCGGCGCCGGGCTCAGCCGGGCTAAAGGCCGGCCCCAGCGGGCTGGGCGTTTCGCCCGGTGAGGTTGGCCAGTACAGGCCATCTTTTTTGCCTTCGCTACTGATGATTTTTTGCGCCCAGCGATGATTCATTTGATAGTAATCCTGCTGGGCATCAACGTAGGCGTGCATGGCGGCAATTGCCGACAGTTCATTGCGGCCGATGGCGCGTGTGAGAATTTCATCTTCTCCGGCCGCCATATCAAAATGCCAGCCCTGTTCATCTTTGACAATGGGAATCGGCAACCGCCACGCTTCGCTACCGACATCAAGCCAGGCGCTATTACCCTGCTGGACAATGACGTGTTTCACCTGCCAGTCGCGCTGAAAGCGGTCGACGGCATTGGGATCAATACCATCGGTGGGTAAAAACTGCTGCCAGTTATCGCCGAGCAGATTATTGAGCGCGGCTTTATCACGATGATTGAGCGCATCGGCTAGCGCGCTTGCGGCTTTCTCCGGCGTGGGGAACGGTTGCTGGGCGAAGGCGGCGAGCGGCGACAGCATTAGCGTTAATAGGGCGATCTGTAATGGTTTTCTCATCTGCTCATCCTCAGCGACGACGCAATTCATGATGTTCGGAAAGACGCTCTCTGGCGGCGCCGCGCTGTTCGCTGCTCAAGCCGGAAATATTACGGCTTTGCAGCCCGCGCGCCTGCTGTGATTGCCAGGAGGGGGAGCGACTTTCGTTGCCGCTTAAGGCATTGGCGCGTACCGTGCTCACCGCTTGCTGACGTTGGGCCGGCGTCGCGGAGTGAATCTGCTGACGGCGCTGTTGTTGCTGAGGCGTTGGATTCTGCACGTGGCTCTTCACGGCCTCGCGATGCTGTTGCTGCTGTGGCGTTGGGTGTTGCAGCTGCGTTTTCGCCGCTTCGCGACGCTGCTGTTTGGCAGGCGTCGGCGTGCTGTCGTAGCCACGGTAGCTGCTGCGCTGGGTAGCCTGCTTCAATTGCTGAGAGGCTGCCTGACGCTGCGCATCGCGCGAGGCGCTAGTGGCCGCCAGTTTGCCTGCGCTGGCGGCAGGGGCGTTGGGATGCTGGAGCTGCATCATCGCCGCTTGCCGTTGAGCATTGCGATCGACCGGCGCATGCTGGGTTGCGCTGAGTCCGCCGGGCACATTGGTCTGATGATAGCGCTGGGCGACATTATTATTCGGATAAGGCACGTTGCCGCGATAGGCGGGGTTGTGCTGCCAGTTAACATGGTTACCCGGCAGATTCTGTCCGGTAATGCGGTTGAAATTATTCACATTAATATTGATGTTATCGCCATTGTGCTGGTAACCGCCGTGATGGTAATCGTCATCATGATGATGGTAATCATCGTCATCATCCCAGTCGATGCTGCTGAAGAGCGCCCAGGTGGTGGCGACGCCAAGGCTGTAACCAAAACCTTTGACGAAGCTATCGGTGAACTGCTCTCCAGGAGGCGGCGGCAGATAGACCGGGGGATAGGCGCTATTCGGCCAACTGCCGTAGACGGTCGAAGGGTTATAGCTTGGAACGTATACCACCTGCGGATTGGTCGGTTCAATTTTGATGATCTGCGAAGGCGCTGGCGATGGCGTTGAGGTTGTTGAGGTTGATACCGTGCTGCTATTCGATGACCTCGAAGAGGCCGGCGCGGCGGCCGTGACGGTCACCTTTTGTTGCGGTGTGGATTTTAATGTTCCGGTTTGTTGGGCAATAGCGCGCAGGCGCTGTACGGAATCCATCACGTCGTGCGGCTGGGCTAAAAATGCATCGCCAAGGTTTTCTACCCACGGCGGGTTTTCGCCCATCATTGCCAGCAGGGCGGGAAAAGCGACGAGGGATTTAACGCTCGGATCCCACGGCTGGTTGGCAACGGCCTGCACGGCAGCGTCGCCTTTCATCGACGGGTTATCCTGCGACCACTGCACCGCCTGCATGACGTTGTCCGGATAGGTGGAAGCCATCAGTACCTGCGAGAGTAAACTGTCCGGGTAGAGCGCGATTGGCGCGACCCATTGGTCGATTTGCGCCTGGGTATAGGTGGCGGCGACAGGTTGCGCTGGCGCAGTCGCTGGTGCTGACGTTGGCACAGGCTGCGCCGTCACCGGCGCTTCAGCGATAGTCTCTGGGGTACGACTTTTAACATATAGCGTTCCCGCCGCCGCGAGTAAGCCGGCGCTGCAGAGCAGGGCGATAATATGGGGTTTGAACGGTAGTGACATGGAAGCTCCTGACACAGAAATGTTACCCATCTCGCTCAAGTATCGGCGAAAACGGTACGTTACGGGAGTATATGAAGACGATATTGTTTTTTTTGATTTTTGTTGGGATCCTGACATTAAATCTGTAACAGAAATAAATTTATCTACCAGCATTTGAACAGAAAGCCTGCAATATCCTGCCCTTAACGATTCAGCTAAATTTTAATGTTGCTTTTTTGTAAACAGATTAACACCCTTCAAAAATCCTGCTATGCTGCCCTCGCGGTATCGGGCATTTACCCTACAAACTGCTGTCTCACAGGAGCGTGAAGAAAATCGCCTACCGCATTTTACAATGAGAGCGAGGAGAACCGTCGTGCTAGAAGAATACCGTAAGCACGTAGCTGAGCGTGCCGCCATGGGGATTGTTGCCAAACCCTTAGACGCAACCCAAATGGCCGCGCTGGTAGAACTGCTGAAAAACCCGCCAGCGGGTGAAGATGAATTCCTGTTAGATCTGCTTACCAACCGTGTACCGCCGGGCGTCGATGAAGCCGCCTATGTTAAAGCCGGATTCCTTGCCGCTATCGCTAAAGGCGAAGCGACCTCCCCACTGGTTACCCCTGAAAAAGCCGTTGAACTGCTGGGCACCATGCAGGGCGGTTACAATATTCATCCCCTGATTGAAGCGCTGGAAGATGCCAAACTGGCGCCGATTGCGGCGAAAGCGCTGTCCCATACCCTGCTGATGTTCGATAACTTCTATGACGTAGAAGAGAAAGCCAAAGCGGGTAATGAATACGCTAAACAGGTTATGCAATCCTGGGCTGACGCCGAGTGGTTCCTGAACCGTCCGCAACTGGCGGAAAAAATTACCGTTACCGTCTTCAAAGTTACCGGCGAAACCAATACCGATGACTTGTCTCCGGCGCCTGATGCCTGGTCCCGTCCGGATATCCCACTGCACGCTCTGGCGATGCTGAAAAACGCTCGTGAAGGTATTGAGCCGGATCAGCCGGGCGCAGTCGGTCCGATTAAACAAATTGAAGCGCTGCAGCAGAAAGGCTTCCCGCTGGCCTACGTTGGCGACGTTGTCGGTACCGGTTCTTCGCGTAAATCCGCCACCAACTCGGTGCTGTGGTTCATGGGCGACGATATCCCGAACGTACCGAACAAGCGCGGCGGCGGCCTGTGCCTGGGCGGCAAAATTGCGCCTATCTTCTTCAATACCATGGAAGATGCGGGCGCGCTGCCTATTGAAGTGGACGTGAGCAACCTGAACATGGGCGACGTCATTGACGTTTACCCGTTCAAAGGCGAAGTGCGTAACCACGAAACCAACGAGCTGTTGGCAAGCTTCGAACTGAAAACCGATGTACTGATCGACGAAGTGCGCGCCGGTGGCCGTATTCCGCTGATCATTGGTCGCGGCCTGACGACCAAAGCGCGCGAAGCGCTGGGTCTGCCGCATAGCGACGTCTTCCGTCATGCGAAAGATGTGGCGGAAAGCAACCGCGGCTTCTCTCTGGCGCAGAAAATGGTTGGCCGCGCCTGCGGCGTTGCCGGTATCCGTCCGGGCGCTTATTGCGAGCCGAAAATGACCTCCGTCGGTTCTCAGGACACCACCGGTCCAATGACCCGCGATGAGCTGAAAGACCTGGCGTGCCTGGGCTTCTCCGCTGACCTGGTGATGCAGTCCTTCTGTCACACTGCAGCCTATCCGAAGCCGGTTGACGTCACCACGCACCACACTCTGCCGGACTTCATCATGAACCGCGGCGGTGTTTCACTGCGTCCGGGCGATGGCGTTATCCACTCCTGGCTGAACCGTATGCTGCTGCCTGATACCGTAGGTACCGGCGGCGACTCCCATACCCGTTTCCCGATTGGTATCTCCTTCCCGGCGGGCTCAGGTCTGGTGGCCTTCGCCGCCGCGACCGGCGTGATGCCGCTGGATATGCCGGAATCAGTACTGGTGCGCTTCAAAGGTAAAATGCAGCCGGGCATTACCCTGCGCGACCTGGTTCACGCCATCCCGCTGTATGCTATCAAGCAGGGCCTGCTGACCGTTGAGAAGAAAGGGAAGAAAAACATCTTCTCTGGCCGCATCCTTGAAATCGAAGGTCTGCCGGATCTGAAAGTCGAGCAGGCATTTGAACTGACCGATGCTTCCGCCGAGCGTTCAGCTGCAGGTTGTACCATCAAGCTGAACAAAGAGCCGATCGTTGAGTATCTGAACTCCAACATCGTCCTGCTGAAGTGGATGATCGCAGAAGGTTACGGCGATCGTCGTACGCTGGAGCGCCGTATCCAGGGCATGGAAAAATGGCTGGCGGATCCGCAACTGCTGGAAGCCGACGCTGATGCGGAATACGCGGCAGTGATCGACATCGATCTGGCGGATATCAAAGAGCCAATCCTGTGCGCACCGAACGATCCGGACGATGCGCGTCTGCTGTCAGACGTGCAGGGCGAGAAGATCGACGAAGTGTTTATCGGTTCCTGCATGACCAACATTGGCCACTTCCGTGCTGCCGGTAAACTGCTGGACAGCCACAAAGGCCAACTGCCGACTCGCCTGTGGGTGGCGCCGCCAACCCGTATGGATGCCGCGCAGTTGACTGAAGAAGGCTACTACAGCGTGTTTGGTAAGAGCGGCGCGCGTATCGAAATCCCTGGCTGTTCCCTGTGTATGGGTAACCAGGCGCGCGTGGCTGACGGTGCGACGGTCGTGTCGACCTCTACCCGTAACTTCCCGAACCGTTTAGGTACCGGCGCCAACGTCTATCTGGCCTCTGCCGAACTGGCGGCGGTTGCTTCTCTGCTGGGCAAACTGCCGACGCCGGAAGAGTATCAGACCTTCGTCGCTCAGGTTGATAAGACAGCGGAAGATACCTATCGCTACCTGAACTTTAACCAGCTGGATCAGTACACTGAAAAAGCTGACGGCGTGATCTTCCAGACCGCCGTGTAATCCGTTCGGTCAGCCCGGCTGACCGTTTGGCTACAAACTCTCCAATGCCCGCTGAACATTGCATCAGCGGGCATTTTTATTTTTAAACCTCCCACCCGTTGCGCTTTTTTTCTTCCTGTCTGCTGCGATAATTAGGTTATGGGTACAGTGCAGCGGTGACGCATTGCCCTTGCAGAGGAAAAGATTATGGATTACGAATTTCTGCGCGATATTACCGGTGTGGTAAAGGTGCGAATGTCGATGGACCACGAGGCGATTGGTCACTGGTTCAACGAAGAGGTGAAAGATAACCTGGCCCTTCTGGATGAAGTGGAACAGGCAGCGCGCACCGTGAAAGGCAGTGAACGTTCCTGGCAGCGGGCCGGCCATGAATATACGTTGTGGCTGGATGGCGAAGAAGTGATGATCCGCGCCAACCAACTGGAATTTTCCGGCGATGAAATGGAAGAGGGGATGAATTACTACGACGAAGAGAGCCTCTCTCTTTGCGGCGTGGAGGATTTCCTGCAGGTGGTTGCCGCATACCGTGAATTTATGCAGCAGCGTTAATCATTCGTTCGGTGCCGGGCGGCGCGGAACCCCGTAGGCCCGGCAAGCAAAAGCGCCGCCGGGCATTTCAGTCATTACACCGCAGGGATATTGCGGGCGTAATAAATTTCCCGCATCTCTTTCCACAGCAGGTCGGTAATCACCTTGCGCTCTTGTTCGCTTAACTCTTCCGGTTTGGTGTGGAACATGTAGTGTTTCAGATCGAACTCTTTCAGCATCATTTTGGTATGGAACATATTTTCCTGATAGACGTTCACGTCCACCATGTCATAGAGCGACTTCATATCTTCTGACATGAAGTTCTGAATAGAGTTGATTTCATGATCGATAAAATGCTTCATGCCGTTGATATCACGGGTGAAACCACGCACGCGATAATCAATGGTTACGATATCGGATTCCAGTTGGTGAATCAGGTAGTTCAGCGCCTTCAGCGGTGAAATCACTCCACAGGTGGAGACTTCAATATCGGCGCGGAAGGTGCACAGACCGCCTTCCGGATGGCTTTCCGGATAGGTATGCACGCAGATGTGGCTTTTATCGAGATGTGCGACCACGGTCTCAGGCAGCGGGCCCGGATGCTCGCTCTGATCGATAAGCTGCGGATCGATAGGCTCTTCGCTAACCAAAATGGTGACGCTTGCGCCCTGCGGTTCATAATCCTGGCGTGCGATGTTGAGTATGTTGGCGCCAATGATTGAACAGGTCTCGGAGAGGATTTCCGTCAGGCGGTTGGCATTATAGAGTTCATCGATATAGGCGATATAGCCATCGCGCTCTTCGGCGGTTTTAGCGTAGCAGATATCGTAAATACAAAAACTCAGGCTTTTAGTCAGGTTGTTGAAGCCGTGCAGCTTAAGCTTTTTCAATTTGGTTCACCTCCTCGTTTCAGGTTAGCTGGCGGTCAGCGCATCCAGCAGGTATTGCGGTAGCGCGAAAGCCGCGGTATGAATTGCCGGGTTGTAATAACGGCATTTCAGCCCGGCGCTATGGAAGCGGGCCTGAATAATTTCCGTCGACAAATGACGCAGGGCTTCATTATCGGTCGCCCAGGCAAAGGTCATGATACCGCCATAGTAGGTCGGGATCGCCGCCTGGTAGAAGCTGACATCGGTGAAATAGTGGCTGAGTTTGCGATGGCTGCCTACCGCTTCATCCTGCTGCAGGAAGCTTACGCCGTTCTGGGCAACGAAAATTCCGCCGGGGTTCAGGCAACGTTTACAGCCAGCATAAAACGCCGAGGTAAACAGGCTCTCACCGGGGCCGATCGGGTCAGTACAGTCGGAGATAATGACATCAAAAGTTTGTGACGTTTGGTTGACGAAGTTCACGCCGTCATCAATCACCAGCGTAAAGCGCGGGTCGTCATAGGCGCCGGCGTTATGGTTTGGAAGGTACTGGCGGCAGAACGATACCACTCCGGCGTCGATTTCCACCATGGTAATGGTTTCGATATGTTGGTGGCGGGAGACTTCACGCAGCATCGCGCCATCGCCGCCGCCGATGATCAGCACGTGCTTTGCGTGACCATGGGCCAGCAGCGGAACGTGGGTCATCATTTCATGGTAAATAAACTCATCGCGCTCGGTGGTTTGCACCACGCCATCAAGCGCCATCACGCGGCCAAATGCCGCATTTTCGAAGATGATTAAATCCTGATGATCGGTCTTCTCATGGTACAGCACGTTATCAACGGTAAAATATTGACCAAAATGGTCGTGCAGCGTCTCATGCCACTGATTACTCTCGGCCATGGCTTACTCCTCCTTTGTTAACTTCTGTGGTGCCCACAAAGCGGGCACCCCATCATAGCCAACTATAGATAGAGATTGATATGGCGAATAGTGAACCTTCTACTGTTTGGCTGAACTCTCGCTAGCGTGAGGTTTTCGGCGCAGGTGTTTTGGGTTGTTGATCGCTGTTGGGCCTGACGTCAACAATTCGCACGGTATACACCATCGTCGCGCCCGGCGGAATTTTTCCAGGGAGCCCTTTGCTGCCGTAGGCGCGCTCCGATGGAACCACGATAGTGATGGCGCCATGGTTATTCAGGCGTTTAAGCGGTTCACGGAAGGTCACGGGATACTGACTTAGCGCCTGTGACCAGACCTTATCTTCGGCTTCCATATCGTTTATCACGGTACCGTCGATCAAGCTTTCTTTGATAACGACGGTGACGATATCGTTATCATCAATTTCACCTTTGCCGGGGTAGTCAATGCGGCTATAGATCCCGCCTTTGAGTAGAACGCCTTTCTGCGCGGCAAATTGCTGCTGATACTCTTTACCTTCGCGGAGGGTTTGCTGCTCAATTTTATCAATGTTTTTGTATAACCGCTGCGACACGTCGAAAAGCGCCTTATTGCGCGCTTGTTCATCCAGCGCCAGCTTACCGGCAAAAACATCGTTAATGCCCTTAATAACGGTCTCCTGTTGCAGATTTAACCCTTTCGCTGCCTGGCTGGACAGCGTTTTAAGCGCATCTTGCCCTATTGATACACCGACGGAGTATGCCTGCTGCTGTGGGGCATTACTGAGGTTTAGCGCGGGTGATTCGGTTGCCGCGGTGGTGGTTTTTACTGCGGCGAGTTCGGCGCTCAGCTTCTGCTTCTCCGCTATTGCCGCAGCCAGCTTATCGCTCAGGGCCTGCTTGTCTGTCTCCAGCGCGTTGAGCTTTACCGTTTGCGCCTGCAGAGCGGCGGCAGAGCGTTTGAGATTATCAGCGCCGTCGGCTTTTTCCTGCTGGAAGGTGAGGGCTTGCTGAACAAGCCGCTTGTTTTCCGTGTCCAGCGCGGTTATCCGGCCCTGAAGCTGTGCGATGGTTTTATTCAACGCTGAATTATCTACCGGCGCTGGCGTGGCGGCGGGAGATTGTGATTTTAGCTGTGCCTGCAGCTGGCGGATGGTCTTATCTTTGTCGGCAATGAGACTTTTTTGCGCGGCCAGTTTTTTTTGCAGCGCTGCCGTGTTGTTGTCGCGGGCCCTGACGGGTTTACTGGCCTCCGGCGCCGGAGGTATTTCTTTCTTCTCTTTTTTCTCCTGCTGCTGGACATAGTTGAGAAACGCAGGCGCGCCGTCATCCGCTTGCGCATGACCAATAAAAAGGGACGCCAGCAAAAGGAAGGCCAGCGTCATTATATTAAGGCGAATTATCATAGCGCCTGTCACTTCACCGCATTATCGCCGCGCATGACCAGACTATCGATCAGCGACTTTTCAATATCGGCGCAAAGCTTGATGGATTTAAATTGATACATGGAATCGATGCCCTGACGGGTGGGATCGGCGACTTTCGTACGCACTGAATTATATTGCGACGCCGCACCTATCAGCGCGGTGAATTCACTACCCAGTCTTGAGGCTTCTTTCGGATTAACCTCTTTTAACGAATCTAAAGCCTGGCGACAGGCATTAAGCCGCTCCTGTTCAGCGGCCAGCCGCAGCTTTTCAT
Source organism: Klebsiella sp. CN_Kp104 (assembly GCF_040064515.1). NCBI lineage: Bacteria > Pseudomonadati > Pseudomonadota > Gammaproteobacteria > Enterobacterales > Enterobacteriaceae > Klebsiella > Klebsiella sp. CN_Kp104. The sequence continues at coordinate 125,354 of NZ_JBEAII010000006.1, forward strand.
TCTGTTGCGCATCGGTGGCGATGGCGATTGGTGGCGTTATGGGTGTGTTAGCCTGACGATGTGCCTGGCAGCCAGCTAGCATGATAAACGCGAACGGAAGTAAGCGAAAAAAAGGTGAGATATTCAAAATGTCATTCCATTGCAATAAGAGAGGTTACTGGCGATTTTAATTCGCTTGATGGCCTTTGCAATAAATGACGAGTTGAATTGTTTGCTCTTGAATGTGATTTTTACTGATAAATTAAGCTAACGGTTAATTAATAAAACTAAATAGTATCAGGGGGCGTCAAATATAAATACCGGTTAATGAATTCATATTTCGTCAATGTTGGTGGAGAGGGGGAGGCGTGAATACACAGATGCAGCCGCATCGCCGCGGCTGCAGATAGGCTTACTTCACATAGGCCAGCAGGCTGAGGGAGTCTCGGGCCAGAGCTTTGCATTTTTTGGCTGTTGGGATTTTGATACCGCTGAGATCGCGATAGCTGTCCTCACCTAATGCTTTCATATTAAAGCTGTCGTAGTTGCTGAGATCCCATTGGTTTTGCTGGGCAAAAAAGACCAACGCGCGGCGAATTTGCGTATTTGGCAAATTTTGATAGCCGCAATCGTTTTTCAGGAATACAAATACCGCCGTTAAATCAGCCATATCTTCCGCTTCGGATTCACTTAATGCATAGCTATTGGCGGAGAGGGCGAGCAGGCTGCCAAACAGCATTGTTCTGAAAAACGTCTTCATTTTTTCTACCATTGAAACACGGACAATCAAAGTTAGCATACTTCTTTACACCACGCAGAGCTTTATTCACAAGCTTCTGCTTGACCTTCCCGTTGCGGGAGGGTTTAAGCTTAAATATTCACCAGCAGAATAAAAGGATGTGAAAATGCAACGTCGTGAGTTTATCAAATTAAGCGCCGCGCTTGGCGCGGTCAGCGCCTTACCGCTCTGGAGCCGTTCGGTATTCGCTGCTGGCCGTCCGGCTTTGCCGGTCCCGGATTTATTGACCGCCGACGCGCGCAATCGCATTACGCTGACGATTCAAGCCGGAAAGACGCAGTTTGGCCCGCATCTTGCGACGACCTGGGGTTATAACGGCAACCTCCTCGGGCCTGCGTTGAAGCTGAAGCAAGGTGAAACGGTGACGGTAGATATTCATAACCGCCTGGCGGAGGAGACCACGGTCCACTGGCATGGGCTGGAAGTGCCTGGCGAAGTCGATGGCGGCCCGCAGGGCGTCATCGCCGCAGGAGCCTCAAGGACGGTGAGTTTTACGCCGACGCAGCGAGCGGCGACCTGCTGGTTCCATCCCCATCAGCATGGTAAAACCGGCCGTCAGGTCGCTATGGGGCTGGCGGGTTTGGTGCTGATTGAAGATGTCGAGAGCGGGCAATTACTGCTGCCGAAGCAGTGGGGAATTGATGATATTCCGGTGATCGTGCAGGACAAAAGATTCAATGCCAATGGAGAAATAGATTATCAGCTCGATATCATGAGCGCCGCCGTTGGCTGGTTTGGCGATACCCTGTTGACTAACGGCGCGCTGTATCCCGAACACGCTCCACCGCGCGGTTGGCTGCGCCTGCGTCTGCTTAATGGTTGTAATGCCCGCTCGCTGAATTTCGCTACCAGCGATCGCCGCCCAATGTATGTAGTAGCAAGCGACGGCGGCCTGTTGGCGGAACCGGTCAAAGTGAGCGAACTGCCGGTACTGATGGGCGAGCGCTTTGAGGTATTGATTGATACCCGCGACGGAAAGGCATTTGATCTCCTGACGCTGCCGGTGAGCCAGATGGGGATGGCGATTGCGCCATTTGATAAGCCGCAGCCGGTGCTCCGTATACAGCCGCTATTGATCCCGGCATCCGGTAAGCTACCCGATACTTTGGCGGCGATGCCCGCGCTGCCGTCACTGGAGGGACTGACGCAGCGCACGCTGCAGCTGTCGATGGATCCGATGCTCGATATGATGGGAATGCAGGCGCTGATGAAGAAATATGGCGACCAGGCGATGTCCGGTATGAACCATGGGATGATGATGGATCATGGCGACATGGGCAATATGAATCACGGTCAGATGAAGAATATGAACCATGGTGGCGGAATGGGACATGGCGCTTCATCTGATAAGGGCTTCGATTTCCATAACGCCAACCGTATCAACGGTAAAGCCTTTGATATGAATGTGCCGATGTTCGCCGCGGCCAGGGGGCAGTACGAGCGCTGGCTGATCTCCGGCAAGGGCGACATGATGCTGCATCCTTTCCATATTCATGGCACGCAATTCCGTATTCTGAGTGAAAATGGCCAGGCGCCAGCGGCGCATCGTCGCGGCTGGAAGGATACGGTAAGAGTGGAGGGCGGGGTGAGTGAAGTGCTGGTGAAGTTCGATCATCAGGCGCCCAAGGAGTTTGCCTATATGGCACACTGTCATCTACTGGAGCATGAAGACACCGGGATGATGTTGGGGTTCACCGTTTAGGAGTGTGCGGCCTGCCGCCCTCTCCCATAGGGGAGGGGGCAAACAAAAAAACGGCAACTTTCGTTGCCGTTTTGCGTTTTATTTCGCGTCATCCGGTAACGCATAGGCAACGATGTAGTCGCCCATTTTAGTACCGAACGAGCCATGACCGCCGGCAGAGATGACAACGTACTGCTTGCCATTCACTTCATAGGTCATCGGCGTCGCCTGGCCACCTGCAGGCAGACGCGCCTGCCACAGTTTTTCACCATTACTCATGTTGTAAGCGCGCAGGTAGTTATCGGCGGTGGCGGCGATAAACAGCACGTTACCGGCGGTTGAGATCGGTCCGCCCAGCATCGGCATACCCATATTGAATGGCAGTGGAACAGGCAGCGGGAACGGCAGACTATCCTGCGGCGTACCGATGCGTTTTTTCCACACCACTTCGTTGGTCTTCAGATCCAGCGCCGAGATATAACCCCATGCCGGTTGTTTACACGGCAGGCCAAACGGCGACAGGAACGGGTTCAGCGTGACGCCGAACGGGACGCCATACTGCGGCTGAACGCCGGACTCGGTACCAGAGCCTTTCGCGTCTTTTGGCGGTTCCATCGGGTTGCCCGGACCGCGTGGGATCAGTTTAGAGACGAACGGCAGCGCCATCGGGTTGGCGATAGCCACCTGACGGTTTGGATCGACGGAGATACCGCCCCATTCAAACATCCCCAGGTTCCCCGGGAATACCAGCGTGCCCTGTTCAGACGGCGGAGTGAAGATACCTTCATAGCGCATCTGATGGAAGATAACGCGGCACACCAGTTGGTCAAACATGGTGGCGCCCCACATATCTGCGCCGGTCAGGTCTTTCTTCGGACGGAAGCTCAGCTCGGAGAACGGCTGGGTTTTAGCAACATAATCGCCTTTCGCCGCACCTTGCGGAACCGGTTTTTCCGGCGCCGGGACCACCAGCTCGCCATTACGGCGATCCAGCACGAAGATGTTGCCGGTTTTGGCCGGAGCGTAAATCACCGGTACGGTTTTACCGTTCACATCAATGTCGGCCAGCGTCGGCTGCGACGGCATATCCATATCCCACAGATCGTGGTGTACGGTTTGGTAGCTCCATGCCAGTTTCCCGGTGGTTGCGTTCAGCGCTACGATAGAGCTGGCGTAACGTTCCTGTTCCGGCGTGCGATTGCCGCCCCAGATATCCGGCGTGGTAACGCCCATCGGCAGATAGACTAAATCCAGCTTCGCGTCATAGGCGGCAGGCGCCCAGGAGTTAGGTGAATTGAGTGTGAAGTGATGCTCATCGCTCGGGATCGCATTAGGGTCTTTCGCACCCGGGTCGAAGGCCCACAGCAGTTTACCGGTATTCACATCAAAGCCGCGGATTACGCCTGATGGCTCGCGGGTTGAGAAGTTATCGGTTACCGCGCCGGCAATGACGATAGTCTTATCGGTGATAATCGGCGGCGACGTCGGTTCATACATACCCGGCGTGGTTACCGGCATATTGGTTTGCAGGTTGAGAATGCCTTTGTTGGCAAAGGTTTCGCACAGCTTACCGTTGTCGGCGTTCACCGCGAACAGACGGCCATCGTTGACCGGCAGAATAATACGGCGCGGGCAGTCGGCGACGACGTCGGCAGGCGCGTTATCTGCTTTGGCTTCATGATAGGAAACGCCACGGCAGGTCACGTGCTGGAACGACGGATCGGCGTTCAGCTGCGGGTCAAAATGCCACTTCTCTTTACCGGTGGCCGCGTCAAGCGCGAACAGACGCTGGTGCGCGGTACACAGATACAGCATGTCGCCAACTTTAATCGGCGTCACTTCGTTAGTGATTTCACCCGGATCGTTCGGCTGCTTCAGGTCGCCGGTGCGGAATACCCAGGCTTCCTTCAGGTTCTTCACGTTATCGGCGTTAATTTGCTTCAGCGGCGAATAACGCTGGCCTTCCTGGTTGCGGCCATAGGCCGGCCAGTCGCTATCGGCGACGGTAGAAATCGGCGCGGCCGGCGTCGCGTCAGCGCTCAGCGTACCGTTCACTTCCTGCGGGTCGTTGAAACCGGCCCAGGTCAGGATCCCGCCGCTAATCAGCAGGGCGATAACCAGACCGCCAACGGCGCCGGCGGAAGGGACCGGCAGACGACGCCAGACAAATGGCAGAATCAGCCAGATGCCGAAGAAGACCAGGATGTCGCTACGCGGCGTCAGCGCCCAGAAGTCGAAACCGACTTCCCATACCCCCCAAATCATGGTTGCCAGCAGCAGGGCGGCGTACAGCCACAGCGCAGCGCGCTTGCCGCGGAACAGCATAACGGTGACGGCCAGCATCACCAGGCCTGCGATAGGGTAGTACCAGGAACCGCCAATAGCGGCCAGCCATACCCCACCGATTAACAGATACAGACCACAGAAGGCGGCAAACAGCGCCGTCAGCGTGACAAGTAACCGTGATTGTTGAGATTTTGTTTCTGCCATAGAAAGACACTCTTCAGTTGTTAATTTTTTAACTGCAATTAATTATAGGATTTAACAACTGTGATCGGAATCACAAATATGGCTTTATTATTCACTGCACCGAAGATTTCGTTTTGCTGGTATACTGTATCGCTTGCCGGTCAACGTCGATGTGAAAGCAACGGCTTTGAAGATTTATCCTAAGAATCAAATGGTTAGTTTAATGAAACATACTGTAGAAGTGATGATCCCGGAAGCCGAGATCAAAGCGCGTATCGCCGAACTGGGTCGTCAAATTAATGAACGCTACAAAGACAGCGGCAGTGAAATGGTGCTGGTGGGTCTGCTGCGCGGTTCATTTATGTTTATGGCTGACCTGTGCCGTGAGGTTCAGGTGCCGCATGAAGTCGACTTTATGACCGCCTCCAGCTATGGCAGCGGCATGTCCACCACCCGCGATGTCAAAATCCTTAAAGACCTGGATGAAGATATTCGCGGTAAAGACGTATTGATCGTCGAAGACATCATCGATTCCGGCAACACTCTGTCTAAAGTGCGCGAAATCCTCAGCCTGCGCGAGCCGAAATCACTGGCTATCTGTACGCTGCTGGATAAACCAAGCCGTCGTGAAGTGAACGTCCCGGTGGAGTTTGTCGGTTTTGCGATTCCGGATGAGTTCGTGGTGGGCTACGGTATCGACTACGCTCAGCGCTATCGTCATCTGCCGTACGTCGGCAAAGTGATCCTGCTGGACGAGTAATTATTGTTGCGGTCCCGGATAAGGCGAGCGCTTTATCCGGGGCGGTGGGGGCGGCGGCTATTTATGGTTGGCGTGCTTGCTCTTGAGATTGGAAATCCCGTGGCGATAGCGCTGCTCGAGGGTTTCCCGGCTGACGGCGGTGACATCAAGATCGCGCAGTAGTCCGTCGTGAATACCATAAGCCCAACCGTGGATCGTCACTTTTTGTCCACGTTTCCACGCCGACTGCATGATCGTCGAGTGTCCCAGGTTGTATACCTGCTCCATCACGTTCAGTTCGCAAAGTGTATCCAGACGCCGCTCTTCCGGCATTTCACCGAGCAGCGAACTGTGTTTAAACCAGATATCGCGAATGTGTAGCAGCCAGTTATCAATAAGCCCCAATTCCGGGTTTTCGACCGCCGCCTGTACACCGCCGCAGCCGTAGTGGCCGCAGATAATAATGTGTTCGACTTCCAGCACGTCAACGGCGTATTGCACCACCGACAGACAGTTCAGGTCGGTGTGGATCACCAGATTGGCAACGTTACGGTGCACGAACAACTCACCGGGTTCCAGGCCGGTTAAGCGCTCTGCGGGGACGCGGCTATCGGAACAGCCAATCCACAGAAAACGCGGTTTCTGCGCCTGCGACAATTTCGCAAAGAAGCCGGGGTCCTCTTCCACCAGCATTTTTGACCATAGTGCATTATTGCTGATGAGTGTATCTATATCATTCATGGACGTTTACGGCCTGTAACCAAGTAAGTGCGTTGCGCTAATATAGGGTAAGCTCACCTTTTTGAAAACAATCTTTACCCGTCATACTTCATGCTGCAGGTGCGTTGGCTGCACTCGTTCACCCCAGTCACTTACTTATGTAAGCTCCTGGGGATTCGCTCATTTGCCGCCTTCCTGCAACATGAATTATTTGGGTAAATTAGATGTGAAGACACGAGAAGAGATATTTAATGACCATTGCTCTGGAATTAAAACAGCTCAAGAAAACCTATCCCGGCGGGGTTCAGGCGCTGAAAGGCATTGACCTGCAGGTTGAAGCCGGCGACTTTTATGCGCTGCTGGGCCCGAACGGCGCGGGGAAATCCACGACTATCGGCATCATTAGTTCGCTGGTCAATAAAACCTCCGGTCAGGTTAATGTATTTGGTTACGACCTGGAAAAAGATGTTGTGAACGCCAAACGCCAGCTCGGGCTGGTGCCGCAGGAGTTCAACTTCAACCCGTTCGAAACCGTACAGCAAATCGTGGTTAACCAGGCGGGTTACTACGGCGTTGAGCGTAAAGAAGCGATCTTGCGTAGCGAAAAGTATCTGAAACAGCTCGATCTGTGGGAAAAGCGCAATGAACGCGCGCGTATGCTCTCCGGCGGGATGAAGCGCCGCCTGATGATTGCCCGCGCGCTGATGCATGAGCCGAAGCTGCTCATTCTTGATGAACCCACCGCTGGCGTTGATATCGAACTACGTCGCTCGATGTGGGGGTTCCTCAAAGATCTCAACGATAAAGGCACCACCATTATCCTCACGACCCACTATCTGGAAGAAGCGGAAATGTTGTGCCGCAATATCGGCATTATCCAGAGCGGCGAGCTGGTGGAAAACACCTCAATGAAGGCGCTGCTGGCAAAGCTGAAATCGGAAACCTTTATCCTCGATCTGGCGCCGAAAAGCCCGCTGCCGACCCTCGATGGATATCAATACCGGCTGGTTGATACCTCGACGCTGGAAGTTGAAGTCCTGCGCGAGCAGGGGATTAACAGCGTTTTCGCCCAGCTAAGTGCCCAGGGCGTGCAGGTATTAAGTATGCGTAACAAGGCCAACCGTCTGGAAGAGCTGTTTGTCACGCTGGTGCACGACAAAAAAGGAGAATCAGCATGATGCAGCTTTACTGGGTCGCGCTGAAAAGCATCTGGACCAAAGAGATCCACCGGTTTATGCGTATCTGGGTTCAGACGCTGGTGCCGCCGGTGATCACCATGACCCTCTATTTCGTCATCTTTGGCAATCTGATCGGCTCACGGATCGGCGAGATGCACGGTTTTACCTACATGCAGTTTATCGTGCCTGGGCTGATTATGATGGCGGTGATCACCAACGCCTACGCCAACGTCGCCTCGTCGTTCTTCAGCGCCAAGTTTCAGCGCAACATTGAGGAGCTGCTGGTGGCGCCGGTGCCAACCCACGTGGTGATCGCCGGTTACGTCGGCGGCGGGGTGGCGCGCGGGCTGTGCGTCGGGATTCTGGTTACGGCTATCTCGCTGTTCTTCGTCCCGTTCCAGGTTCATTCCTGGCTGTTCGTCGCCCTGACGCTGATTTTGACGGCAATCCTGTTCTCGCTGGCGGGCCTGCTCAATGCGGTATTTGCGAAAACCTTCGACGACATCAGCCTGATCCCGACTTTCGTGCTGACGCCGCTGACCTATCTTGGCGGGGTGTTCTATTCGCTGACGCTGTTGCCGCCGTTCTGGCAGGCGCTGTCGCATTTGAACCCGATCGTCTACATGATTAGCGGCTTCCGTTTTGGCTTCCTCGGCATTCATGACGTCCCGCTGGCGACCACCTTTGGCGTGCTGGTGGTGTTTATCGTGGCCTTCTATATTCTGTGCTGGTATCTGATCCAGCGCGGGCGCGGCCTGCGTAGCTAATCCTCTCTGTTAGCGCCCCCGCTAATTTCACTGTGGCGGGGCGCTAAGCGGTAATTTTTGATACCCATCACCCCATCTCAACGCTTGCCCTGCTAAATTGTTTGCCTGCTAAGGAGGTAGGCGATGTTAGGTTGGGTAATTACCTGTCATGATGAGCTGGCGCAGGAGATGCTGGATCGTCTGGAGAAAAAGTTTGGCCCGCTGGCGCAATGCCGGGCGGTGAATTACTGGCGTAATCTGAGCGTCAATATGCTGAGCCGCATGATGTGCGACGCGCTGCATGCCACAGACTGCGGCGATGGGGTGATTTTTCTCACCGATAAAACCGGTGCCGCGCCGTATCGCGCCGCCGCGCTGATGAGTCACAAACATACCCACTGTGAAGTGATTTCCGGCATTCGCTATCCATTGCTGGAGGAAATGTATTTACAGCGCTATACCCTCAGTAGTGACGCCTTCCGTAATGCTATCGTTAGCGCCGGAGGTCCGACGGTAAGCAGCCTATGGCATCAGCAGCAAAAGAACCCGCCTTTTCGTCTCCTGCATGATACGTTCGGAAATTAGGCATTAGCATTGATGCCGCTTTTGTTACAATGGCGGCATTCAGGTTTACCGGTTCGATGCGCATGTTTGCCCGAGTCATTACATTGTTCCTTTTTCTGGCATCTGCCAGCGTTTCCGCCAGTCTGCTCAGCCAGCAGGGCGTTCCCGCACGCTATATGCAAGTCACGGAAGATGCCGATATCTGGGCGCAGGTCGGCAACCATGTGGTGAGCGTCGGCAACGTTCGCGCCGGGCAGATCCTTGCCGTGGTGCCGACCACGGCAGACTATTATGAATTCAATTTCGGCTTCGGTACCGGTTTTATTGATAAAGGACATCTGGGGGCGGTGCAGGGCGCAAAACGGGTTGAGGATAGCCTGGGCGATTTACGCCAGCCATTGAGCAACCAGAACCTGCTGACCTGGAAAGATACGCCGGTATACGATGCGCCATCAGTGGGCAGTCCGCCGTTTGGTACATTAGCGAATAACCTGCGCTATCCCATTATCAGCAAGCTGAAAGATCGCCTTAATCAGACCTGGTATCAGATTCGAATCGGCAACCGGCTGGCGTGGGTGAGTAGTCTGGATGCGCAGGAGGATAACGGCATTCCGCTACTGACTTATCACCATATTCTGCGTGATGAAGAAAATAGCCGTTTTCGCCATACCTCCACCACCACTTCGGTGCGCGCTTTCAGTAACCAGATGACCTGGTTGCGTGACCAGGGTTATACCACCCTGACGATGTATCAACTGGAAGGGTATCTGCGTAACAAGGTGAATCTGCCTGCGCGCTCGGTGGTGATTACCTTTGATGATGGCCTCAAGTCGGTGAATCGCTACGCTTATCCGATCCTCAAGCAGTACGGCTTCCACGCGACGGCGTTTATTATCTCGTCGCGGATCAAACGTCATCCGCAAAAGTGGGATCCGAAATCACTGCAGTTTATGAGTATCTCTGAGCTCAGGCAGATTCAGGACGTGTTTGATGTACAGTCGCATACCCATTTTCTGCACCGGGTCGATGCCGCCCGTCACCCGATATTGCTCAGCCGGAATTATCACAACATTCTCTTTGATTTCGAGCGTTCCCGGCGGGCGCTGAGTCAGTTTAATCCGCACGTGCTGTATCTTTCGTATCCGTTCGGCGGCTATAACGCCACGGCGGTCAAGGCGGCGAACGATGCCGGCTTTCATCTGGCTGTAACGACGGTGAGAGGGAAGGTGAAACCGGGGGATAATCCGTTCCTGCTGAAGCGGTTGTATATCTTACGTACCGATTCGCTGGAGACGATGTCGCGGCTTATCAGCAATCAGCCGCAAGGGTAAACCGGCGCTGCGGCTGAGCGCAGCGCCGTAAGAATCAGGCGACCTGCACCGGAATAGCTTTCGCCTGGCGCTTCATTTCGTTATCGCCTTCGAAATAGGCGACTTTCGGCTGCCAGGTGCGGGCTTCTTCGTCAGACATGGTCACGAAGCTGGCGATAATGAGGATATCGCCGACGCTTGCGCAGTGCGCCGCAGCGCCGTTGACGGAGATAATCTTCGAACCACGCTCGGCGGCGATCGCATAAGTTGAGAAACGGTTACCGTTGGTCACGTTCCACAGATGAATGGCTTCATTTTCCAGAATACCGGCCGCTTCGAGGAAATCCTGGTCAATGGCGCAGGAACCTTCGTAATGCAGGTCAGCCTGCGTGACTTTAACGCGATGGAGCTTACCCTGCAGCATATTACGCATCATAACTTCTACCTTCCAACCTTTATGTAGCAAAGCGGACACGGCATCCGCTTTGAGAAAATAACCCGATTTTTCGTTCCAGGCTACTGGCCCAGCTCGACGATTTTGTTATCAATCAGGCGCGCCTGGCCCAGCCATGCTGCCATCAGGATCACCGCGCGTTTGCTGGCTTCCGTCAGCTCCAGCAGAGTGTCGGCATCGCGGATCTGGATATCGTCGGCACGAAAACCTGATTCATTGAGCTCCTGCTCGGCGATGGCAATGATTTCCTCAAGGTTACGCTCGCCTGCGGCAAGTTTGCCCGCTACCGTACTCAGCACTTTGTACAGACCGGGGGCGATTTTACGCTGCTCGGCGGTCAGATAACCGTTACGCGAGCTCAGCGCCAGGCCGTCTTTAGCGCGGATGATCGGCACGCCGACGATCTCAATGTCGTAGCCCATATCGGCGACCATTTTGCGGATCAGCGCCAGCTGCTGGAAATCTTTCTCGCCGAAGCAGGCGACATCCGGCTGCACCAGGTTGAACAGTTTGCTGACAATGGTCGAGACGCCGCGGAAGTGGCCAGGGCGGCTGGCGCCTTCCAGCATGGTCGACAGGCCAGGAACGTCAACGAAAGTCTGTCCTTCAGTACCCTGCGGATAAATTTCCGCCGGCGCCGGAGCAAAGACAAAGTCGACCTTGCGCTTGTTCAGCTTTTCGCAATCCTCCTGCAGGGTGCGCGGATAGCGCGCCAGATCGTCCGGGCGGTCAAATTGCATCGGATTCACGAAGATACTGACCACCACGACATCCGCGCAGGCTTTGGCTTCATCGACCAGCTTCATATGGCCATCGTGCAGGTTGCCCATGGTGGGAACCAGCGCAATGCGCTTGCCTTCCTGGCGTAAACGACGGATATGCTGGCGCAGCAGCGGCAGGGTTTCAATTATCAGCACAACAAGACTCCTTAATGGAAACTATGTTCTTCGCCCGGATAGGCCCCGGATTCGACTTCGGCAATATACTGCCGTACCGCGGCGCGGATGTCGCCCGCTTCTGCGAGGAAATTCTTCGCGAATTTAGGAATGTGACCGCCGGTGATCCCGAAAGCGTCATGCATCACCAGAATTTGCCCGTCGGTCACGTTGCCTGCGCCGATGCCGATAACCGGGATCGTCAGCGCTTCGGTGATGCGTTTTGCCAGCTCTACCGGCACGCACTCCAGCACCAGCAGCTGGGCGCCGGCCGCTTCCAGGGCTAACGCGTCATCAAACAGCGCCTGCGCCGCATCGCCGCGGCCCTGAACTTTATAGCCGCCGAACACGTTCACCGACTGCGGCGTCAGGCCGAGGTGACCGCAAACCGGTACCGCGCGTTCCGCCAGCATCCTGACGGTATCAGCCAGCCAGGCGCCGCCTTCAAGTTTGACCATATTGGCGCCGGCGCGCATCACTACAGCGGCATTTTCGAAGGTTTGCTCCGGCGTGGCGTAGGCCATGAACGGCAGGTCGGCGAGCAGCAGGCTGTTCGGCGCGCCGCGGCGCACAGCACGGGTATGGTAAGCGATATCGTCAACGGTCACCGGCAGCGTGGAATCGTGTCCCTGTACCGTCATCCCCAGCGAATCGCCCACCAGCAGGACGTTAATGCCTTCGTCGGCAAAAAGCTTAGCGAAACTGTAGTCGTAGGCGGTGATAGTGGCGAAGCGCTTTTTCTCCTGTTTGCATTTCTGCAGCAGGGCAATGGTGGTCGGTTTCATAACGTTTCCTGATGATGAAAGTCATATTAACCGGCATTCTAACAGCAGCATTCAGGGGGGCAATGATTTTGGGCAACCGATTACCACTATCGCCGTAAATGCTAAAAAAGGGAGTAGGGGTTACCAGTTGGCAGGCTTTTCGGCGCCCAGATTTTCCAGCGCGGCGCGAAGGGCGAGGCCATCGGGGAAGTGGAGCTGCGGGGCGATTTCAAACAGTGGCCAGAGCATAAAACCGCGATTTTTCATATCGTAGTGCGGCACCGTCAGACGCTCGCTGTTAATGATTGCGTCGCCAAACAGCATGATGTCGAGGTCCAGCGTACGCGGCCCCCAGCGTTCGGCTTTGCGCACCCGCCCCTGCTGCAGTTCGATGCGCTGAGTGTGATCGAGCAGCGCTTCTGGCGCGAGCGGGGTTTCAAGCGCGACGGCGGCATTGAGATAGTCAGGCTGATCCTGTGGCCCCAGCGGTGGTGTACGGTACAGTGAAGATACGCTCACCACGCGGCTGTCCGGAATGTCGGCCAGCGCGCGGATAGCCGCATTCACTTGTTCGAGCGGCGAGGCGAGATTACTGCCAATGGCGATATAGACCAGGGTCATGCGTTACCCTGACGCGGCGCGCGTTTACGCGGGCGGCGATGGCGGCGGCGCGGAGCCGGATCGTCGCCGAGGTCGTTGAGCATATCTTTCTGTTCCGGCGGCGCGGCCACCTGGAACTCGCCCCACCATTTGGCCAGACGCTGCAGTTCGTGGTTGTTCTCGGCGCCTGCGCGCAGTTCAAGCAGGTCATAGGCGGCGCGGAACTTCGGATGCTCCATGAGTTTCCACGCGCGTTTGCCCTGACGGCGGGACATACGAAGCTGCAACTGCCAGATGTCGCGCACCAGGGTGGTGATGCGTTTAGGGATCGCCAGCGTCCGGCAGGCTTCATCCAGCACGTCATTCATTGCCAGCGCGAAGGCGTCGTAATAGGCCAGCCCGCTCTCCTGCGCGATTTTCTGCGCCATTTCCAGCAGCGGATACCAGAACATGACCGCGAACAGGAATGCCGGGTTAACGCGCATATCGTTATGCAGGCGGTTATCGGTGTTCTTCAGCACCTGAATGATGATGTGTTCCATCGGGCTATCGCCGCGCTCGGTGAAGTAGCGGGTGATCGTCGGGAACAGCGGCTGGAACAGGCTGTATTCGCGCAGCAGCTGGTAGGTTTCATAACCATAACCCGCCTGCAGCAGTTTCAGCACTTCTTCAAACAGACGCGCCGGCGGTACGTCGTGCAGCAGGGTAGCCAGACGTGGGATTGGCTCGGCGCTTTCGGCGCTGATGCGCATATGCAGTTTGGCGGCGAAACGAACCGCGCGCAGCATGCGCACCGGATCCTCACGGTAACGGGTTTCCGGGTCGCCAATCAGGCGTATCACCCCTTCCTGCAGATCGCGCATTCCACCAACGTAGTCGCGTACGGTGAAGTCCGCCACGCTGTAATAAAGACTATTGATGGTGAAGTCGCGACGCTGGGCATCCTCTTCGATAGAGCCGAAGATGTTATCGCGCAGCAGCATGCCGTTCTGGCCGCGCTGGGAGGTGACGCGGTCGTTGGTGTGGCCTTCGTGATGGCCGCGGAAGGTGGCGACCTCAATGATTTCCGGCCCGAACATGACGTGCGCCAGGCGGAAGCGACGGCCCACCAGGCGGCAGTTGCGGAACAGTTTACGTACCTGGTCCGGGGTCGCGCTGGTGGTGACGTCAAAATCTTTTGGTTTCTTGCCCAGCAGCAGGTCGCGAACGCCGCCGCCGACCAGGTAAGCTTCGTAGCCCGCCTTGTTCAGTCGATAGAGCACCTTGAGCGCGTTTTCACTGATATCTTTGCGGGAAATTGCATGCTGTTCACGCGGGATCACCGTCATATGCGTTTGTTCGACGGCGGCAGCCTCTGCCTCGCGCTCTTCACGGCTTAGCACCTTGCGGCAAAAATTAGCGACTCGGGTAAAAATGGTGCACCTCGTAGTGTCAGACGAACTTCGGATAAAACATTACTCTATGGGCTTCAGGTTGCATTTAAACGGCAAATTCAGGGGCAACCTGAAGGGCGACGAGCAAAAATAGCGGCTAATCATAGCTCAGCGGGAGCCATTTGAGAATGCTGGATTTTTGCTGGCTGCCAGTTGGCTATCGCTTGTTTGAGTAAATCGTCAATACTCAGGGCTTGCCAATCCTCAACGACATCCTGATTCAAAAATGTTAATGCCCGCACAATTTCCGGGCGCGGATCGCCCTCCGGCAGGGCCGGGGCGTGGTTCTGTTTTGAGAGCTTATTACCTTCGGCATTCAGCGCCAGCGGCAGGTGTACGTAATCTGGTACAGGCCAGTCAAAGTGTTGATACAGCGAAATTTGTCGTACCGTTGGCTCGATGAGATCGGCGCCGCGGACGATTTCGCTGACCCCCTGAAAATGGTCGTCAACCACTACCGCCAGGTTATAGGCGAACAGCCCATCGCGACGATGGATGATGAAATCTTCCCGCGCCAGCGGTTCGTCGGCGACGAGGGTCCCGCGCAACTGGTCATAAAATTCCAGTACCGGACGGGTCTGGCGTAGGCGCAACGCGGCGTTTTCGGCGCCAAGGCGCAAATCGCGACAGTGACCGTCGTAGATCCCGCCGACGCTGTGAATGCGCGCGCGGGTGCAGGTGCAGTAGTAGCAGAGATCCCGATCGCGCAGCCAGGCGAGGCGCTCGCGATAGGCATCGTGCCGCTGGGATTGCCACAGTACCTCGCCGTCCCAGTGCAGACCGTAGCGATCGAGCTGTCGCAAAATGGTGTCGGCGGCGCCGGGAACTTCCCGCGGCGGGTCGATATCTTCAATGCGTACGCGCCAGATACCGCCTTTCGCCCGCGCCTGTAGATAGCTGCCAAGGGCGGCGATTAATGAGCCGAAGTGGAGTTCGCCGGAAGGTGAGGGAGCAAAGCGCCCTATATAGTCTGAATCGGTCATGTTAAACACAAGGGGAATCAGGCGGGAGAAACTCCCGCCAGAGAGTGAGGTAGCTGGGAATTAACCCGCCATCTGTTTTTCGCGAATTTCCGCCAGCGTCTTGCAGTCGATGCACAGGTCAGCTGTTGGACGCGCTTCCAGACGGCGAATGCCAATCTCCACGCCACAGGATTCGCAGAAGCCGAAGTCTTCGTCTTCGACTTTTTTCAGTGTTTTCTCAATCTTCTTGATGAGTTTACGTTCGCGGTCGCGGTTACGCAGCTCCAGGCTGAACTCTTCTTCCTGCGCGGCACGGTCGACCGGGTCCGGGAAGTTAGCAGCTTCATCCTGCATATGCGTTACGGTGCGATCCACTTCATCCCTGAGTTGATTACGCCATGCTTCAAGAATGCGCTTGAAGTGCGCCAGCTGGGCTTCGTTCATATACTCTTCGCCCGGCTTCTCTTGGTACGGCTCCACCCCAGCGATGGCGAGAATACTCAGGGACGATGTTTTACGGTTTTGCCCTTCTTGCATGTTGCTTCTCCTTAACACGCACTATCGATCCCCATGTGGGGGAAAAATCAGGCCGCTATAAATAGCAGATGCTTTTCCGGATAGCAATTATCTAAACGTTACACTTGACAACGCTGTGAAGAAAAGCGTATTTGCGCTCGC
The DNA here is from genome assembly GCF_040064515.1 of Klebsiella sp. CN_Kp104. Classification (NCBI taxonomy): domain Bacteria; kingdom Pseudomonadati; phylum Pseudomonadota; class Gammaproteobacteria; order Enterobacterales; family Enterobacteriaceae; genus Klebsiella; species Klebsiella sp. CN_Kp104. The sequence goes on from NZ_JBEAII010000006.1 coordinate 141,365, forward strand.
GAACCGGACACAATTTAGCCTTTTAATTACCGGGGGTTAACGCCACGGCGATCGGCTTATTCAGAGTCATCATTTTGGTAGAAAGTTCCGCTTTCCAGGCGAGAATTTCTACCCCCTTTTCCTGCGCCTCTATCAACAGCTGTGCGTATTTGGCATCAATATGATGCGCGGGTGAGAAACGGTCTATCGCCGAATGCAGCACGGCGAATAAAATCACGGCCCGATGGCCCGCGGCAGCGACGCTCATGAGTTCCCGCAGGTGCTTCTGACCGCGTGCGGTAACGGCATCGGGAAAATAACCGTACTCTTTTTCCGCCAACGTAACCGATTTCACTTCAATATAGCAGTTACGGCGGTCTTCTGCCTGTAACATAAGGTCGATTCGGCTATTTTCTTCACCATATTTTACTTCGCTTTTCAGAATGTTATACCCGGCAAGCTCAGGGATATTTCCGGCGAGTACCGCTTCCTTCGCCAGGGTATTTGCCCGCAAGGTGTTAACGCATATGACGGCCCCCTGCCGGGTTTCAGTTAATTCCCAGGTATGCGCATATTTACGTTTAGGATTATCGGAAGTGGAATACCAGACGGTATCTCCCGGCGCGGCGCAGCCGGTCATGGCGCCGGTATTCGGGCAGTGCAGCGTCAGCGCCTGGCCCTCCGGCGTGATGACATCGGCCAGAAACCGTTTGTAACGTTTAATTAAAGTGGCGGACTGCAAAGGCGGAGTGAACAGCATCAGAGTTCCCTGGTAAATGGATAACGTTCCAGCGCGTTGTAGCGGGTGCGCCCGCGGATAAAGCTGGACTCATAAAGCACGAATTCGTTGACCGACACCTGCCAGCAAAAACCCGGCGGCGGGATCGGCACCGCGTGGCGGGCGTCGCGCAGGAGGGTGATATGCGGATGAAACGGCTGCGGGCTTTGATAGCAGCCGCTCCGCGCCGCCTGGGCACGCAGCATATTTGCCAGTTGCAGCATGCCGCGCGGCGGCTGGCGGGTACCGAGCCAGACTACGCGCGAACGCAGCCACTGGCCGGCGTCGTCGAGCGTCAGGGTAAAGGGCGGTTGCTGAATGCGTCCGGCCATCGCCGACAGCGCGCGCTGTTTTTCAGCGCTGACGTCGCCGAGAAACGCCAGCGTCAGATGCAGGTTATCGGCGGCGACCGGCCTTCCGGCATCGTCGGCAAAATGGGCGGCGCGCCAGTGAATAATCTGTTTCTGTATCGCTTTCGGCAGTTCAAGAGCGAAAAACAGCCGTTTCGGCTCGGACATGATAGAGACTCGGTAATGAATTACGGGGATGCTACAATGCTTGCCCTCGAATGTTAACCTCCGGAGCCCTTCGTGTCCTCATTGCCGGTTGCCGCAATTCTTCCCGAACTTCTTTCCGCCCTGCAGCAGGCGCCGCAGGTGTTGCTTAATGCGCCTACCGGCGCGGGTAAATCAACCTGGCTGCCGTTACAGATCCTCGCCGACGGCAACATTGATGGCCGGATTATACTGCTGGAGCCGCGGCGGCTGGCGGCACGTAACGTCGCTCAGCGTCTGGCGGAGCTACTGGGAGAAAAACCGGGAGAAACGATAGGCTACCGGATGCGCGCTGAAAGCTGCGTAGGGCCAAATACCCGCCTGGAAGTGGTTACTGAAGGGATCTTAACCCGTACTTTGCAGCACGATCCGGAACTTTCCGGCGTGGGGCTAGTGATCCTCGATGAATTTCATGAACGTAGCTTGCAGGCGGATTTGGCGCTGGCGTTGTTGCTGGACGTCCAGCAGGGGCTGCGTGACGATCTCAAGTTGCTGATCATGTCGGCGACGTTGGATAACGATCGTCTGCAGCGTCTGTTGCCGGAGGCGCCGGTGGTGGTTTCCGAAGGGCGCGCGTTCCCGGTTGAACGTCGCTTTGCGCCGCTGGCGAGCCATCAGCGTTTTGCCGAAGCGGTAGCGATAGCCGCCGCGGATCTGCTGCGTGAGGAACAGGGCTCGATGCTGTTATTCCTGCCCGGCGTTGGCGAAATTCAGCGCGTACAGGAACAATTAAGCGAGCGTGTGGCCAGCGATGTGCTGTTATGCCCGCTGTACGGCGCGCTGCCGCTGAGCGAACAGCGCAAAGCGATTCTCCCGGCGCCCGCCGGGATGCGCAAAGTGGTGCTGGCGACCAATATCGCTGAAACCAGTTTGACGATCGAAGGCATTCGCCTGGTGGTCGACAGCGCTCAGGAGCGGGTCGCGCGCTTCGATCCGCGCACCGGCCTGACCCGGCTAATCACCCAGCGGATAAGCCAGGCGTCAATGACCCAGCGCGCCGGTCGCGCCGGGCGTCTGGAGCCGGGGATCTGCCTGCATCTGCTGGCGAAAGAGCAGGCGGAGCGCGCGGCGGCGCAGAGCGATCCGGAAATTCTGCAAAGCGATCTATCGGCTCTGCTGCTGGAGTTGCTGCAGTGGGGCTGCCGCGATCCGGCCGAGCTTCGCTGGCTGGACCTACCGCCGGCGATCAATCTGGCGGCGGCGCGGCGTCTGTTGACGGCGCTATCGGCGCTGGAGGGCGAACGCCTTTCGGCTCACGGGCGCCAAATGGCGGCGCTGGGTAACGACCCGCGTCTGGCGGCCATGCTGACGGCGGCCGATTCCGCGGATGACGCGGCGACGGCGGCGAAACTGGCGGCTATTCTTGAGGAGCCGCCGCGCGGCGGCAGCAGCGATTTAGGCGCCGCGTTTGCGCGCCAGCAGGGCAACTGGCAGCAGCGGACGCAGCAGTTATTGAAGCGGCTGGCCAGCCGCGGCGGTCAGCCAGACGCTGCGCGGATGGCGGCGTTGCTGGCCCCAGCGTTTGCCGACCGGATCGCCCGTCGACGCGGCCAGGAAGGGCGCTATCAGTTGGCTAACGGCATGGGGGCGATGCTGGATGCCGATGACGCGCTCGGTCGTCACGAATGGCTAATTGCGCCGCTGCTACTACAGGGCAGTTCGGCGCCCGATGCGCGAATTTTGCTGGCGCTGCCGCTGGATATTGACCAACTGGTGGCGCAGCGTCCTGAGCTGATACAACGCTCCGATACCGTGGAGTGGGATGAAGCGCAGGGGACGCTAAAAGCCTGGCGGCGTAGCTGCATTGGCCAGCTGGTGATAAAAACTCAGCCGTTGGCGAAACCGTCGGAAGCGGAGCTGCATCAGGCAATGCTCAACGGTATTCGCGATAAGGGGCTCGGGGTATTGAACTGGACGCCGGAGGCTGAACAACTGCGCCTGCGGCTGTACTGCGCCGCGCAGTGGCTGCCGGAAGCGGACTGGCCCGCCGTTGATGACGCATCGCTGTTAGCTTCGCTGGAGGCGTGGCTGTTGCCGCAGATGACCGGGGTGCATTCGCTTCGGGCGCTCAAGGCGGTAGACCTGCGGCAGGCGCTGCAAAACTGGCTGCCGTGGACGTTACGCCAGAAGCTGGATAGCGAGCTGCCGACCCATTACACGGTGCCGACCGGCAGCCGTATCGCTATTCGTTATCATGAAGATAACCCGCCGGCGCTGGCGGTACGGATGCAGGAGATGTTCGGCGAGGCGGCGACGCCGCGCATTGCCGAAGGACGGGTTCCCCTGGTGCTGGAGTTACTCTCGCCGGCGCAGCGACCATTACAAATTACCCGGGATTTAAGCGCCTTCTGGCAGGGGGCATACCGCGAGGTGCAAAAAGAGATGAAAGGGCGCTATCCGAAACATGTCTGGCCGGATGACCCGGCGAATACCGCGCCGACCCGGCGGACGAAAAAATACTCCTGAGGCGCCGCGCCCTTGCTGTGGGCGTGGTTCCGAAAATCGCTGGCCGCAGTCACGCGGCGCAACATTTATGTTATTAAAAAACATCATATTTTACCGTTTATCGCGTTTTACGGTTGTAAAATGCTGGTTAAGAATGGCGCGGATTAGTGCTATTCTCTGTGGCCTGGACAATTCGTGCTATGTCCGGAGATATTCTTCAGCTTAAACAGATAATTATATGATTTGTTTAATGAATTATTCTTCGAAGATGATATGAAAGACGTCGGCCGCGGCAGCGCGGCGGGTGTGAAATTGAGAGATATCTTCTTCCTCCTGTAGGGGGAAGTATTGAGAATCAGGCCTTTACGCCTGAAAGTTGCGGAGAAAAAGCATGGCGGGAGATGACCGCGAGCCTATCGGACGTAAAGGGAGACCTTCACGCCCGGCAAAACAAAAAGTCACCCGTCGCCGGGTCCGGGAAGAGGACTACGACGATGATTACGATGACGATTATGAGGATGAACGACCAATGCCGAAGAAAGGAAAGGGCAAAGGCAATAAGCCTCGTCGTAAGCGCAGCTGGCTGTGGCTGCTGGTTAAGCTGGGGATTGTCTTTGCGGTAATTATTGCCGCCTATGGCGTCTACCTCGACCAGAAAATTCGCAGCCGTATTGACGGTAAAGTCTGGGAACTGCCGGCGGCAGTGTATGGCCGGATGGTCAACCTTGAGCCGGATATGCAGATCAGCAAAAACGAGATGGTGCGCCTGCTTAATGCGACCCAGTACCGTCAGGTCAGCGCAATGACGCGCCCTGGCGAATACACCGTACAGGCTAACAGCATCGAAATGATCCGCCGTCCGTTCGATTTCCCGGATAGCAAAGAGGGGCAGGTGCGCGCGCGTCTGACCTTCGATGGCGATCATCTGGATACCATCGAGAATATGGATAACAACCGTCAGTTCGGTTTCTTCCGTCTCGACCCGCGCCTGATCACCATGCTGCAGTCGGCGAACGGCGAGCAGCGCCTGTTCGTGAAGCGCAGTGGTTTCCCGGATCTGCTGGTGGATACGCTGCTGGCGACCGAAGACCGCCACTTCTATGAGCATGACGGCATCAGCCTGTACTCAATGGGCCGCGCGGTGCTGGCGAACCTGACAGCGGGGCGTACGGTGCAGGGGGCGAGTACCCTGACTCAGCAGCTGGTGAAGAACCTGTTCCTGTCCAGCGAGCGTTCCTACTGGCGTAAGGCCAACGAAGCCTATATGGCGCTGATTGTTGACGCCCGTTACAGCAAGGATCGTATCCTTGAGCTGTATATGAACGAGGTGTACCTCGGTCAGAGCGGCGATAATGAAATCCGTGGCTTCCCGCTGGCGAGCCTGTACTACTTTGGCCGTCCGGTAGAAGAGCTGAGCCTCGATCAGCAGGCGCTGCTGGTCGGGATGGTCAAAGGGGCGTCAATCTATAATCCGTGGCGTAACCCGAAACTGGCGCTGGAGCGGCGTAACCTGGTGCTGCGTCTGCTGCAGCAGCAGAATATTATCGACCAGGAGCTGTACGATATGCTGAGCGCGCGTCCGCTGGGCGTGCAGCCGCGCGGCGGAGTGATTTCACCGCAGCCGGCGTTCATGCAGATGGTGCGCCAGGAACTGCAGGCGAAACTGGGCGATAAAGTGAAAGATCTCTCCGGCGTGAAGATCTTTACCACCTTTGACCCGGTGGCTCAGGATGCGGCGGAAAAAGCGGCCATTGAAGGGATCCCGGTGCTGAAGAAACAGCGTAAGCTGCCGGATCTGGAAACCGCCATGGTGGTGGTCGATCGCTTTACCGGTGAAGTCCGGGCGATGGTCGGCGGCGCGGAGCCGCAATTTGCCGGCTACAACCGCGCGATGCAGGCGCGTCGTTCGATTGGTTCATTGGCAAAACCGGCCACTTATCTGACCGCGCTGAGCCAGCCGAACCAGTATCGCCTGAATACGTGGATTGCCGATGCGCCGGTGACGATTCGCTTGTCGAACGGCCAGACCTGGTCGCCGCAGAACGACGATCGCCGCTTTAGCGGTCAGGTGATGCTGGTGGATGCCCTGACCCGTTCGATGAACGTGCCGACGGTTAACCTCGGGATGTCGCTGGGGCTGCCGGCGATCACCGATACCTGGCAGAAGCTGGGCGTGCCGAAAGACCAGTTGAATGCGGTTCCCGCGATGATCCTCGGCGCCCTTAACCTGACGCCAATCGAAGTGGCGCAGGCATTCCAGACCATCGCCAGCGGCGGTAACCGCGCGACGCTGTCGGCGCTGCGTTCCGTGATTGCTGAAGATGGTACGGTGCTGTACCAGAGCTACCCGCAGGCGGAACGCGCCGTTCCGGCGCAGGCGGCCTATATGACCCTGTGGACCATGCAGCAGGTGGTGCAGCGCGGTACCGGCCGTCAGCTTGGCGCCAAATATCCTGGCCTGCATCTGGCGGGTAAAACCGGGACCACCAACAACAACGTGGATACCTGGTTTGCCGGTATCGATGGCAGCCAGGTGACGATTACCTGGGTTGGCCGCGATAACAACCAGCCGACCAAGCTGTACGGGGCCAGCGGCGCGATGTCGATTTATCAGCGCTACCTGGCTAACCAGACCCCGACGCCGCTGGCGCTGACGCCGCCGGAAGACGTGGTGGATATGGGCGTGGACAGCAATGGTTACTTCCAGTGCAGCGGCGGTATGCGTACGCTGCCGGTATGGACCACCTCGCCGGATGCGCTGTGCCGTCAGGGCGAAGCCCTGCAGCAACAGCAGCAGCAACAACAGGAAGCCAATAACCCGTTCAACCAGTCCGGCCAGCAGCAGCCTGCTAACCAACCGCAGCAGCAACAGCAGCAACCTGCGAAGCAGGAGAAGAGCGATGGCGTTGCCGGTTGGATTAAAGATATGTTTGGCGGCAACTAAAACCGTTTAAGCCGAACGTCTGAATAGCCCCTTAATACGAAGGTATTAGGGGGCTTTTTTATTGCAGGCATCTGCGTAACACCGTGATAACTCCTTAATAACCGTCTGGTTATTTATTAATCCCTTGGCGCTTCCTGCCCGGCATAGCGCTTGCCTTAGATTCCGCGTTTCGCCTATTATGTCACCCGTCATAATAATAATTCTCGTTTACGTTATCATTCACTTTCATCAGAGATATACCAATGGCGCGTCTTAAAACTGCTCAGCCAAATCACTCGCTGCGTAAAATCGCAGTCGTAGTAGCCACGGCGGTTAGCGGCATGTCTGTTTATGCGCAGGCTGCGGAACAACCGAAAGAAGAAACCCTCGTCGTTACCGCGGCGCCCGCCAGCCAGGAAAGCGCCTGGGGGCCGGCCCCGACTATCGCGGCGAAGCGTTCCGCCACGGCGACCAAAACCGATACTCCCATTGAAAAAACGCCGCAGTCTATCTCCGTGGTCACCCGCGAAGAGATGGACATGAAGCAGCCGACAACGGTCAAAGAAGCGCTCTCTTACACGCCGAGCGTTTTCTCCACTCGCGGTAGCTCGACCACCTATGATGTGGTCACCATTCGTGGGTTCACCACCTCCAGCACGGTGAACACCAACCAGTATCTGGATGGCATGAAGCTGCAGGGTAACAACTACTCTGAAGTCTCGATGGATCCGTATTTCCTGGAACGCGTGGAAGTGATGCGCGGGCCAACCTCGGTGCTGTACGGCAACAGCAACCCGGGCGGTATCGTTAGCATGGTCAGCAAGCGTCCGACCACCGAGCCGCTGAAAGAAGTCCAGTTTAAGATGGGCACCGATAACCTGTGGCAAACCGGTTTCGACTTCAGCGACGCCATTGATGATGACGGCGTGTGGTCATACCGCCTGACCGGATTAGGCCGCAGCCAGGATGCGCAGCAGCAGATGGCGAAATCGACCCGTTACGCCATCGCTCCGTCCTTCAGCTGGCGTCCGGATGATAAAACCGATTTCACCTTCCTGAGCAACTTCCAGAATGACCCGGATGCGGGTTACTACGGCTGGCTGCCGCGCGAAGGCACCGTGGTGCCGTATTACGATGCCAACGGTAAGGCCCACAAGCTGCCGACCGATTTCAACGAAGGCGAGTCCGATAACAAGATGGCGCGTCGCCAGCAGATGGTTGGCTATAGTTTCTCCCACCAGTTCGATGACACCTTTACCGTGCGTCAGAACCTGCGCTATGCCGACGTGCATACGCTGTATCGTTCGGTCTACGGCAATGGTTACCAGGAGCCGGGGAAAATCAATCGTGCCTACGTGCGTTCCGATGAGCACCTGAATACCTTTACCGTCGATACGCAACTGCAGTCTGATTTCGCCACCGGCGCGGTGAATCACACCCTGCTGACCGGCGTGGACTACTCGCGGATGCGTAACGACGTTGACGCAGACTACGGTACGGCCGATGCCATTAGCATGACCAATCCGCAGTACGGCAATCCGAACGTGAACGTCAACTTCCCGTATGCGGTCCTTAACCGTATGGAGCAGACGGGCCTGTACGCGCAGGATCAGATGGAGTGGGATAAATGGGTGATGACCTTAGGCGGTCGTTACGATTACGCCACCACGTCTACCTTCACCCGTTCCACCAGCAGCATGGCGGAGAATCACGACCAGCAGTTCAGCTGGCGCGGCGGTATCAACTATCTATTCGATAACGGCATCTCCCCGTACTTCAGCTACAGCGAATCGTTCGAACCGGTATCGGGTTCCAATAGCACCGGCAAGCCGTTCGATCCGTCGCGCGGAAAGCAATATGAAGCCGGCGTGAAGTATGTGCCGAAAGATATGCCGGTGGTGGTGACCGCGGCGGTCTATCAGCTGACTAAAGATAAGAACCTGACGGCAGACCCGAACGATCCGACCGGACTGTTCAGTGTACAAACCGGTGAAATCCGCTCCCGCGGCTTTGAGCTGGAGGCGAAAGCGGCGGTCAATGCCAATATCAACCTGACTGCGGCTTACAGCTATACCGATGCCGAATACACTCACGACACCGTCTTCGAAGGCAAGCGTCCGGCGGAAGTGCCGCGTAACATGGCGTCACTGTGGGCGGATTACACCTTCCACGAAACCGCGCTTAGCGGGCTGACGATTGGCGCGGGCGCGCGTTATATCGGTTCGACGGTCAGCTACTACAAAAATGACACCAGCACCGGTAAGAAAAATGATTCCTTCAATGTGGCCGGTTATGCGCTGATGGATGCGACGGTGAAATACGATCTGGCGCGCTTTGGTCTGCCGGGGTCTTCGGTCGGCGTCAACGTCAACAACCTGTTTGACCGCGAATATGTCTCCAGTTGCTATAGCGAGTACGCATGCTACTGGGGAGCGGAACGTCAGGTTGTTGCTACCGCAACCTTCCGCTTCTAACTACTCACGGGCGCGGTTCGCCGCGCCCAATATCAGGTTGTTGCTATGCAGGAACAGACTCCGCACTCTGAAACGACGTTTGCGTTAAATCGCGTGACCTTTCGCGTGCCTGGCCGCACGCTGCTTCATCCCCTTTCGTTGACCTTCCCGGCAGGAAAAGTCACTGGCCTGATAGGCCATAACGGTTCCGGCAAATCCACGTTACTGAAAATGCTTGGCCGTCATCAGCCGCCTTCCGGGGGCGATGTGCTGCTGGACGGCCAGCCGCTGGACAGCTGGAGCAGCAAGGCGTTTGCCCGCAAAGTGGCCTATCTGCCGCAGCAGCTGCCGGCGGCGGAAGGGATGACGGTGCGCGAACTGGTGGCGATTGGCCGCTATCCGTGGCACGGCGCGCTGGGGCGCTTCGGCGCGGCGGATCGCGAAAAAGTAGAAGAAGCCATTGCGCTGGTGGGGCTGAAACCGCTGGCGCATCGGCTGGTGGACAGTCTTTCCGGCGGCGAACGCCAGCGCGCGTGGATCGCCATGCTGGTGGCGCAGGATAGCCGCTGTTTGCTGCTCGATGAACCGACGTCGGCGCTGGATATCGCCCATCAGGTCGATGTGCTGGCGCTGGTGCATCGTCTCAGCCAGCAGCGTGGCCTGACGGTGATCGCGGTCCTGCACGATATTAATATGGCCGCCCGCTATTGCGATTATCTGGTCGCGCTGCGCGGCGGCGAAATGATCGCCCAGGGGACGCCCGCGGAGCTGATGCGCAGCGAAACGCTGGAGCAAATCTACGGCATCCCGATGGGGATCCTGCCGCACCCGGCGGGCGCAGCGCCGGTAAGTTTTGTCTATTGATGGAAAATTCGAACTTCTTCTCACGTCGACGCCTGTTGACGGCAATGGCGCTGTCGCCGCTGCTGTGGCAGATGCGCGGCGCGCAGGCGGCAAAAGTTGATCCGCAGCGCGTCGTCGCGCTGGAGTGGCTGCCGGCCGAACTGCTGCTGGCGCTCGGCGTTACGCCCTACGGCGTGGCCGACATTCCCAATTATAACCTGTGGGTGAATGAACCGGCGTTGCCCGCCTCGGTGATTGATGTCGGCCTGCGCACTGAACCCAATCTTGAATTACTGACGCAGATGAAACCGTCGTTTATCGTCTGGTCGGCAGGCTATGGCCCGTCGCCGGAAAAGCTGGCGCGTATCGCGCCCGGTCGCGGTTTCACCTTCAGCGACGGCAAACGGCCGCTGGCGATGGCCCAGCGTTCGCTGCAGGGAATGGCCGACCTGCTGGGTAAGCAACAGCAGGCGAAGCGCCATCTGGCGGAGTTCGACGCGTTGATGGAAAGCCTGCGTCCACGATTTGTCGACCGTGACGATCGTCCGCTGCTGATGATTTCGCTACTTGATGCTCGCCATGTACTGGTATTCGGCGAGAACTGCCTGTTCCAGGAAGTGCTCGATCGCTTTGGCATCAAAAACGCCTGGCGCGGCGAAGCGGCATTCTGGGGCAGTATCACCGTAGGCATCGATCGGCTGGCGGAATTTAAAGAAGCCGATGTTATCTGTTTCGATCATGGTAACGATCGGGAGATGGCCCAACTGATGGCGACCCCGCTGTGGCAGGCGATGCCTTTCGTGCGTGCGGGGCGTTTCCAGCGTCTTCCGGCGGTGTGGTTCTATGGCGCGACGCTGTCGGCGATGCATTTCGCCCGCGTACTGGCCGATGCGCAGGGGAGGGCAGTATGAACGCGCGTTTCTCGCCGTTAGCTATGATCCTGCTGGCCGTACTGCTGGTTGCCGCTTTCGCGCTGAGCATCGTCAACCTTCAGGTGGCTTTACCTTACGCGCAGTGGCATCAGGCGCTGTGGCAGCCGGATAGCGATAATATCGCCCAGATGCTGTTCCATTACAGCTTGCTGCCGAGGCTGGCTGTATCGTTGCTGGTCGGCGCCGGACTGGGGCTCGTTGGCGTACTGTTCCAGCAGGTGCTGCGTAACCCGCTGGCAGAGCCGACCACGCTCGGCGTCGCTACCGGCGCGCAGCTCGGAATGACGGTGACGACGCTATGGGCGATCCCCGGTGTGCTGGCGTCGCAGTTTGCCGCGCTGGCTGGCGCTTGCCTGGTCGGCGCGCTGGTGTTCGGCGTCTCGTGGGGAAAACGTCTGTCGCCGGTGACGCTGATTCTGGCCGGTCTGGTGGTGAGTCTCTATTGCGGCGCGGTCAATCAACTGATGGTGATTTTCCATCACGACCAGCTGCAAAGCATGTTCTTGTGGAGTACCGGTACGCTGACGCAGACCGACTGGAGCGTGGCGCAGCGCCTGTGGCCGCAGCTGCTTGGCGGCGCGATGTTGACGCTGCTGTTGTTACGCCCGTTAACGTTGATGGGGCTGGATGATGGCGTGGCGCGGAATCTCGGGCTGGCGCTCTCTCTGGCGCGCCTTGGCGTCTTGACCCTGGCGATAGTAATAAGCGCGCTGCTGGTCAACGCGGTCGGTATTATCGGCTTTATCGGTCTGTTCGCGCCGCTACTGGCGAAAATGCTCGGCGCCCGCCGCCTGCTATCGCGGCTGGTGCTGGCGGCGCTGCTTGGCGCGCTGATCCTGTGGCTTTCCGACCAAATTATTCTCTGGCTCAGCCGGATATGGCGAGAAGTGTCTACCGGGTCAGTCACCGCGCTGATTGGCGCGCCTTTATTGCTGTGGCTGCTGCCGCGGCTGCGTAGCATCAGCGCGCCGGTGATGAATGGCGGCGATAAAGCGTTGATTGAGCGCCGCAACGTGCAGTGGTTCGCGCTGGGCGGACTGGCGCTGATGTTGTTGGCGGTAACCGCCGCGCTGACCTTTGGCCGTGATGCGCAGGGGTGGCAATGGGCCAGCGGCGATCTGCTGGAGCAATTGATGCCCTGGCGCTGGCCGCGGGTATTCTCGGCGCTGTTCGCCGGGGTGATGCTGGCCGTCGCGGGTTGTATCATTCAACGCCTGACCGGTAACCCGATGGCCAGCCCGGAAGTACTGGGTATCAGTTCTGGCGCGGCGTTTGGCGTGGTATTGATGCTGTTCTTTGTGCCGGGCAACGCCTTTGTCTGGCTGCTGCCAGCCGGCAGTCTTGGCGCGGCGGCGACGCTGCTGGTTATCCTGGTTGCCGCCGGGCGCGGCGGATTCTCGCCGCACCGGATGCTGCTGGCGGGGATGGCGCTGAGTACCGCCTTCACCATGCTATTGATGATGCTACAGGCCAGCGGCGATCCGCGCATGGCGCAGATCCTGACGTGGATGTCCGGTTCGACCTATAGCGCGACGCCGGAGATGGTGCTGCGTAGCGGCGTGGTAATGCTGGCGCTATTGGCGCTGGCGCCGCTCTGTCGCCGCTGGCTGACCATCCTGCCGCTCGGCGGCGAGGCGGCGCGAGCGGTAGGGATGGCATTGACGCCATCGCGTATTGGGTTGCTGCTGCTGGCGGCGAGCCTGACGGCAACGGCGACGCTAACCATTGGGCCGTTAAGTTTTGTTGGCCTGATGGCGCCGCACATTGCGAGGATGATGGGCTTTCGCCGGACGATGCCGCATATGGTCATTTCCGGGCTGATTGGCGGGATGCTGCTGGTGTTCGCCGACTGGTGCGGGCGAATGATAATGTTCCCCTACCAAATCCCGGCAGGTCTATTGTCGACGTTTATCGGCGCACCGTATTTTATCTATTTGCTGAGAAAGCAGAGCCGCTAACGATCCCGATGGCCTCAACATCCCCGGTGGCGCTAGCGCTTACCGGGGCTACAGCGCTGCGCGATTTGGTAGCCCGGACAAGGCGCAATGCGCCGCCTCCGGGAAAATCCCTGCGCCACCAGGCATTCAACTACCTTACAGCTTGGCAAACACCCGACGCGCGGCATCGATAGTGTTGTTGATATCCGCTTCGCTATGGGCGACGGACATAAAGCCGGCTTCAAACGCTGACGGGGCGAGGTAAACCCCTTCTTCCAGCATCAGGTGGAAGAAACGCTTGAAACGTTCAACATCGCACTTCACCACATCCTGATAGCAGGTGACGGTTTCGGCTTCGGTAAAGAAGATGCCGAACATGCCGCCGACATTATTCACCACCAGCGGGATCCCGGTTTCGCGCGCCGCGTTCAGCAGGCCATCCGCCAGTTGATTGGTCAGCTCGGTCAGGGTTTCATGCACGCCCGGCTGCGCCACTTCGCTTAAGCAGGCGAAGCCTGCGGCCATGGCGATAGGGTTGCCTGACAGCGTACCGGCCTGGTATACCGGACCGGTCGGCGCCAGCGCGTCCATGACCTCGCGGCGACCGCCGAAAGCGCCCACCGGCATACCGCCGCCGATGATTTTACCCAGACAGGTCAGATCCGGCTCCACGCCGTAATAAGACTGGGCGCCCGCCAGCGCGACGCGGAAGCCGGTCATCACTTCGTCAATAATCAGCAACGCGCCAAACTCGTCGCACAGCGCGCGCAGGCCCGGCAGGAACTCCGGCTGCGGCGGAATGCAGTTCATATTACCGGCCACTGGTTCGACGATGATACAGGCGATATCCTGCGGATACTGTTCAAACGCCGCGCGTACCGAGGCAAGATCGTTATAGGTACAGGTCAGAGTATGCTTAGCGAAATCCGCCGGTACGCCCGGCGAGTTCGGCTGGCCGAGAGTCAGCGCGCCGGAGCCGGCTTTCACCAGCAGGCAGTCGGCGTGACCGTGGTAGCATCCTTCGAACTTGATGATTTTGTCGCGGCCGGTGAAGCCGCGTGCCAGGCGAATGGCGCTCATGGTGGCTTCGGTGCCGGAGTTTACCATGCGCACCATATCCATGGTCGGCACCAGTTCAGTAACCAGTTCCGCCATTTTGACTTCCATTTCGGTTGGCGCGCCGAAGCTTAACCCGCGCTCTGCCGCTTCAATCACCGCGTTACGAATGGCCGGATGGTTGTGACCCAGCACCATTGGGCCCCAGGAACCGACATAATCGATATAAGCTTTACCATCGACATCGTACAGGTAGGCGCCATCCGCACGTTCAATAAACAGCGGGGTGCCGCCGACGCCAGTAAAGGCGCGGACCGGCGAGTTGACGCCGCCGGGGATAAGTTCGCGGGCGGCGTTATACAGATTTTCAGATTTGCTCATGGCCAGGATCCTGGTTCGTGAATAAAGTTATCGGGCTATTCTAAGTTATTCCATGAAGGTTATGAAAGTTTTGCCCAATTGAAACATTAAGCGGACGAAACAATTTTTTGGCGACGCGCGGCGCGGAGGCGGCTAGAATGCCTCTCTTCTCATTTGTATTACCAATAAATGATAATGGCATGAAAGCAGAAACTCCCTCTTTTGAAGCACATCAGTTTGTTCGCGTGCGCCGTAGTGATGCGGTCCGCCGTTTGATTCAACGCGACAAAACGCCGTTGGCGGTATTGTTGATGGCGGCGGTGGTCGGCACGCTGGCCGGGCTGGTGGGCGTGGCGTTTGAAAAGAGCGTGAACTGGGTGCAGAACCAGCGAATTGGCGCCCTGGTGCAGGTGGCGGACCACTGGTACCTCGTCTGGCCGCTGGCCTTCATTCTGTCGGGGCTGCTGGCGATGGTTGGCTATTTTCTGGTGCGCCGCTTTGCGCCGGAGGCCGGCGGTTCCGGGATCCCGGAAATCGAAGGCGCGCTGGAAGAGTTGCGCCCGGTACGCTGGTGGCGCGTGCTACCGGTAAAATTCATCGGTGGTATGGGGACGCTGGGCGCCGGGATGGTGCTGGGGCGCGAAGGGCCGATGGTGCAGCTTGGCGGCAATATCGGGCGCATGGTGGTGGATGTGTTTCGTCTGCGCAGCCCGGAAGCGCGGCACACGCTGTTGGCCACCGGCGCGGCATCAGGCCTCTCCGCGGCCTTCAACGCGCCGCTGGCGGGCATCCTTTTTATCATCGAAGAGATGCGCCCGCAGTTCCGCTACAATCTGATTTCGATTAAAGCCGTGTTTACCGGCGTGATCATGTCGAGCATCGTGTTTCGTATTTTTAACGGCGAAGGGGCGATTATCGAAGTCGGCAAGTTGAGCAATGCGCCGGTGAATACCCTGTGGCTGTATCTGGTGCTGGGCATGATCTTTGGCTGTTTCGGGCCATTGTTTAATGCTCTGGTGCTGCGGACGCAGGATATGTTCCAGCGCTTCCACGGCGGCAATATCAAAAAATGGGTGTTGATTGGCGGGCTTATCGGCGGCCTTTGCGGCCTGCTGGGCCTGATGCAGCCAACGGCGGTAGGCGGCGGTTTTAACCTTATCCCGATCGCTGCTGCCGGTAACTTCTCGGTTGGGCTGCTGCTGTTCATCTTTATTGCTCGCGTCATTACCACGCTGCTGTGCTTCTCTTCCGGCGCGCCGGGAGGGATTTTCGCCCCGATGCTGGCGCTGGGGACGCTGCTGGGAACGGCATTCGGCATGGCTGCCATCCCGCTGTTTCCCTCCTATCATCTGGATGCCGGTACCTTCGCTATCGCCGGGATGGGGGCGTTGCTGGCGGCTTCGGTACGCGCGCCACTCACCGGAATTGTGCTGGTGCTGGAGATGACCGATAACTATCAGCTCATTTTGCCAATGATTATTACCTGCCTTGGGGCAACACTATTGGCGCAGTTCCTCGGAGGTAAGCCTTTGTATTCGACCATTCTGCAGCGTACCCTGGCGAAACAGAAGGCCGAAGAGGCGGCGAAAGCGCAGCAGGTACCCCGGGAGAATACTTGAACGATTTACCAGGGTATTAGATAATGGCTCAAAAGGCCCGGTTATTCTTTAATCGGCCGGAAGTATCAATGGGAGCAAAAAATGAGTGATGACGTAGCGTTGCCGCTGGAGTTCACCGAAGCCGCAGCGAACAAAGTAAAACATCTGATTGCGGATGAAGATAATCCGAACCTGAAACTGCGCGTGTACATCACCGGCGGCGGTTGCAGCGGTTTCCAGTATGGCTTCACCTTTGACGATCAGATCAACGAAGGCGATATGACCATCGAGAAACAGGGCGTCGGCCTGGTGGTTGACCCGATGAGCCTGCAGTATCTGGTTGGCGGCTCCGTTGATTATACCGAAGGTCTGGAAGGGTCACGTTTCATCGTGACTAACCCGAACGCGAAAAGCACCTGCGGCTGCGGCTCCTCGTTCAGCGTTTAACGCAAGCGAATCCAGCTCTCTCCCACAAAGAGAGCGGCAAACACGAAAAACGGTAACCTCAAGGTTACCGTTTTGCTTTTATGACCGTCCGTTATCATCCAACGCAAAGGTCGGTAGCTTCAGGTGCCAGCGAATCGCCGCCAGACGTATCCCCAGCGTCACCACCATGCCTAACATCGCCGAGTTTTCCAGCGACAGCTGAAAGGTATAGTGCGCCGTCGCGTGCACGATACCGCCGACAATGCAGGCGGTGGCGTAGATTTCGGTGCGCAGAATCATCGGAACTTCTCGCGCCAGCACGTCGCGGATAATCCCGCCGCCGACGCCGGTGACCACGCCCATGCAGATCGCTACCAGCGGGCCGGTATGGGCAATAAAGGCTTTATTCACGCCGATGCCCACAAACACCGCCAGGCCGACGGCATCCAGCACCGGCAGTACCCATTTCGGCATGCGCCGCGGCTGGCGGACCAGTAGAATCGTTAACATACTGGTGACCATCGCTACCACCAGATCGGTAGGATCCTTAACCCAGAACACCGGGCCATTGGCCAGCGCCATATCGCGGATGGTTCCGCCGCCCACGGCGGTAACCACGCCTAATACCAGCACCCCGAAAGGGTCCATGCGTAATTTTCCTGCCAGCAATACGCCGGAGATAGCAAATACGGCTGTGCCAATAATATCCAGCCAATAGACAAGCATCGTCAGTTCCCGCTAAAAGCCTGCTGCCAGGCGGTTATTTTACCTGCTCAAGCGCAGTACAGAGTTGTTTTGCGGCAAGGATAATACGTGGGCCCGCGCGTTCAAACCAGTCGCTATGTAAGGCGATGAGCGAAATTGTGAGCTGATTTTGCCAATAGCGGTCCACGGCGGGAATTTTACTGGCGTCGCCGGTGATGACGATCGCCTGCGGATGCCGTGACAGCACCTGTTCGCGGCTGACCTGCGGCCAGGGAACGCGGCTGGCGGCAAAAATATTTTCCCCACCGCACAGGCTCAATACTTGATTCTGGATCGAGGCGCTGTTGCTGGTGAACAGCGGGTTGGCGCCAAACTGCAGAAATACGCGTTTTTTCGGCACGTTGGCATAGCGGGCTTTTAGCGCCTGGTAATCGTCTTGCATCGCCTGTGCGGCCTGACGGGCTTTTTCCGGCTGCGGGCTCCACGGCGCCAGCATCCGCAGAGCGCTGATGATTTGCTCAATCGAACCCGTTTCAACCCAGATAACCTTGATTCCCAGCGAACTGAGCTGATTCACCTGGCGTTCGGCATTGCCGCCGCGCCACGCCAGCACCAGATCGGGCTTCAGAGCGACAATACGTTCAAGGTTCATTCCCTGCCAACTGGCGACTTGTTCGATTTTCGCCGCGGCGGGAGGGTAGTCGGAATAACTGCTGACGCCGACCGGCGTAATGCCGGCAGCAAAGGCCAATTCGGTGTTGGCCGGGGAGAGCGTCACCACCCGCGGCGCGGCGAAAAGCCACGCCGGGGCGAGTAACAGCAGGGCGGTTAACGCTTTCTGTAGCGACTTATCCACGCGCCAGGTTCTGCACCAGGTTTTCCACCATCAGGGTGGACTGCTTGGCGGCGACGGCGAGGAACTCGTCGAAGCTGAGATGCGACTGCTGGTCAGCGACGTCAGAGATTGCGCGCACCACCACAAAGGGAATGCTGAAGTTATGGCAGACATGGGCGATGGCGGTCGCTTCCATCTCTACGGCAACGGCCTGCGGGAAGTTGTGGCGGATTTTCGCCAGCCCTACCGAGCCGTTGATGAATGCGTCGCCGCTGACGATCAGCCCACGAACGGCGTTGAGATTCAGCGCCTTAATGCAGGTTTCCGCGGCGGCAATCAGTTTGTCATCAGCTTTGAAACCCGCCGGACAGCCAGGTAGTTGGCCGTATTCGTAGCCGAACGCGGTGACGTCGGCATCATGATAACGCGCTTCGTCAGAGACCACGATGTCGCCGACTTTCAGCGTCGGCGCCAGACCGCCCGCGGAACCGGTATTGATAATCACATCCGGCTTGCAGCGCTCCAGCAACAGGGTGGCGCCCATGGCAGCTGCTACTTTACCAATGCCGGATTTCAGCAGAGCAACCTCGGTACCGTGAAGTTGGCCGGTATAGATTTCGCTACCGCCGATAGAGATAGTCTGGCGGTTCTCGATTTTGTCGCGCAGAAGGGTAACTTCTTCTTCCATGGCGCCAATAATGCCAATTTTCATAGATTTACTCGCGATGTGTCAGGATTAGCTGCATAGTCTATCATGCGCTTAAGGGGAAGCGTATTGCTCGCGCGGGAGAGGCTATGGCAAATATTGATTTTCGCAACAAGATTCACTGGCGTCGGCGCTACCGTTCGCCGCAGGGTGTAGAGACGGAACGCGAGATCCTGCGGGTGTTTGAAAGCGATCGCGGGCGCATTATCAATTCACCGGCCATCCGCCGCCTGCAGCAAAAAACCCAGGTCTTTCCACTTGAGCGTAACGCGGCGGTCCGCACCCGACTCACCCATTCGCTCGAAGTCCAGCAGGTCGGGCGCTACATCGCCAAAGAGGTGCTAAGCCGCCTGAAAGAGCAAAAGCTGCTGGAATGTTACGGTCTGGATGAACTGAGCGGCCCGTTTGAAAGCGTGGTGGAGATGGCCTGCCTGATGCACGATATCGGCAATCCGCCATTTGGCCATTTTGGCGAGGCGGCAATTAACGATTGGTTCAGCAAACGGCTGGTGCCGAAAGATGCCGCCAGCCAGCCGTTAAGCCAGGATCGCTGCCAGGTTGACGCGCTGCGTCTGCACGATGGCGAAGGGGTGCTCAACGAACTACGGCGTAAAGTGCGTCAGGATTTGTGCTGCTTTGAAGGTAATGCTCAGGGCATCCGTCTGGTGCACACGCTGATGCGAATGAACCTGACCTGGACCCAGGTCGGCTGCATTCTGAAATATACGCGGCCGGCGTGGTGGCGGGGAGAGACGCTTGCCAGCCATAGCTACTTAATGAAAAAACCTGGTTATTATTTAGCCGAAGAAGAGTATATCGCGCGGCTGCGTAAAGAATTGGATCTGGCGCCTTACAATCGTTTTCCATTAACGTGGATTATGGAAGCTGCCGATGATATCTCATATTGCGTTGCTGACCTCGAAGATGCGGTAGAAAAACGAATATTCAGCGCGGAGCAATTGTATCAGCATCTCTATGACGCGTGGGGCACTCATGAAAAAGGATCCTTGTTCGCCCAAGTTGTAGAAAACGCGTGGGAGAAATCGCGCGCAAATTCACTGAGCCGCAGCACTGAAGATCAGTTCTTTATGTATTTACGGGTTAATACGTTGAATAAACTGGTGCCTTATGCGGCGCATCGGTTTATCGAAAACTTACCGGCTATTTTTAGCGGCGATTTTAATCATGCGCTGTTAGAGGACGACAGCGATTGTAGTCAGCTACTTGAACTTTATAAAAACGTCGCCATAAAACAGGTGTTTAGTCATCCTGATGTTGAACAGCTGGAATTGCAGGGCTACCGGGTTATCAGCGGACTGCTGGATATCTACGAGCCGTTACTGAAATTATCGCTGGAGGAGTTCAGCCAATTGGTGGAACAAGATCGGGTACGCAGTTTGCCTATTGCTTCGAGGTTGTTCCAGAAACTTTCGACCCGACATCGGTTGGCTTATGTGGAGGCGGTAAATAAGCTTTCGCGCGATACCGAAGAATATCCCGTGCTGGAGTATTATTACCGCTGTCGATTGATTCAGGACTATATCAGCGGAATGACGGATTTGTATGCGTGGGATGAATATCGCCGTCTGATGGCGGTGGAATAAGTCTGAGTTTTGTAAAGACGGACAATAAATTTTTACTTTTACCGAAACTTAACTCTGGAACTTCGCGCTATAAAATGACTCTGAGAGTGCGTACACAGCAACTTTTTCGTTATCCGAAATTTGAAATTGAGATTGAAACCTATGAAAAAAACCACGTTAGCAATGAGTGCTCTGGCTCTGAGTTTAGGTCTGGCGTTGTCCCCGCTCTCTGCGAGCGCGGCTGAAACGGCTTCCTCGGCGACCACTGCGCAGCAGATGCCGAGCCTGGCGCCGATGCTGGAAAAAGTGATGCCGTCTGTGGTGAGCATCAACGTCGAGGGCAGCACGACTGTTAACACGCCGCGGATGCCGCGTAACTTCCAGCAATTCTTCGGTGACAACTCGCCGTTTTGCCAGGATGGTTCGCCATTCCAGAGCTCTCCATTCTGCCAGGGCGGCGGTCAGGGCGCCCCTGGCGATAACGCGCAGCAGCAGAAATTTATGGCGCTCGGTTCCGGGGTAATTATTGATGCGGCCAAAGGCTACGTGGTGACCAATAATCACGTGGTCGATAATGCCACCACCATTAAAGTTCAGCTGAGCGATGGCCGTAAGTTCGATGCGAAAGTCGTCGGTAAAGATCCGCGCTCCGACATCGCGCTGATTCAAATTCAGGATCCGAAAAACCTGACGGCGATTAAGCTTGCCGACTCTGACGCGCTGCGCGTCGGCGACTACACCGTGGCGATCGGTAACCCGTTCGGCCTCGGCGAAACCGTGACTTCCGGTATCGTCTCCGCATTGGGCCGCAGCGGCCTGAACGTGGAAAACTATGAAAACTTTATCCAGACCGATGCGGCTATTAACCGCGGTAACTCCGGCGGCGCGTTGGTGAATCTCAACGGTGAACTGATCGGTATCAACACCGCAATCCTTGCTCCGGACGGCGGCAACATCGGTATCGGCTTTGCTATTCCGAGCAACATGGTGAAAAACCTGACCGAGCAGATGGTCAAGTTTGGCCAGGTGAAACGCGGCGAACTGGGGATCATGGGTACCGAGCTGAACTCCGAGCTGGCGAAGGCAATGAAAGTTGATGCCCAGCGCGGCGCGTTTGTAAGCCAGGTGATGCCGGGCTCTGCGGCGGCGAAAGCGGGTATTAAAGCTGGCGACGTGATTACCACCCTGAACGGCAAGCCGATCAGCAGTTTCGCGGCGCTGCGTGCGCAGGTCGGTACGATGCCTATCGGCAGCAAAGTCGAGCTGGGCCTGCTGCGCGACGGCAAGCCGGTCAACGTTACCGTTGAACTGCAGCAGAGCAATCAGAACCAGGTTGACTCCAGCAGCATCTTTAACGGCATTCAAGGCGCGGAAATGAGCAACAAGGGCCAGGACAAAGGTGTGGTGGTGAGCAACGTGAAAGCGGGCACGCCGGCGGCGCAGATTGGTCTGAAGAAAGGCGACATCATTGTCGGCGCTAACCAGCAGCCGGTGAAAAACATCGCTGACCTGCGCAAAATCTTCGATGCAAAACCGTCCGTACTGGCGCTAAATATTCAGCGTGGTGATACCTCTATCTACCTGCTGATGCAATAATCTATCAGCGCGCATAAGCCCCTTTCCCGTGCCGGGAAAGGGGCTTTTTTTATTCTGCCCGCAAGTTCTGTGATTCCCCCCACAACTCCATACTTCTCTGTCACGCTTTGTGCATATGCACAGTGCGTAGTTTCAGACACTCTTTTATGCTGATGCCCTGCTCAGGGGAGGGTTACATGGCTGGCTGGCATCTTGATACCAAAATGGCGCAGGATATCGTGGCGCGAACGATGCGCATCATTGATACCAATATTAACGTAATGGATGCCCGCGGGCGCATTATTGGCAGCGGCGATCGTGAGCGTATTGGTGAATTGCACGAAGGCGCGCTGCTGGTGTTGTCGCAGGGGCGGGTAGTTGATATCGATGATGCGGTCGCTCGCCATCTGCACGGCGTGCGTCAGGGGATTAACCTGCCGCTGCGTCTTGAAGGGGAAATCGTCGGCGTTATCGGATTAACCGGCGAGCCCGAATCGCTGCGTAAGTATGGTGAGCTGGTGTGTATGACCGCGGAGATGATGCTCGAACAGTCGCGGCTGATGCATCTGCTGGCGCAGGACAGCCGCCTGCGTGAAGAACTGGTCATGAACCTGATTCAGGCGGAAGAAAATACCCCGGCGCTCAACGAATGGGCGCAGAGACTGGGCATCGACCTCAATCAACCACGGGTGGTGGCGATGATTGAAGTTGATAGCGGCCAGCTTGGCGTCGATAGCGCGATGGCGGAACTACAGCAGTTGCAGACAGCGCTGACCACGCCGGATCGCAACAACCTGGTGGCGATTGTCTCGTTGACCGAGATGGTGGTATTGAAACCCGCGTTAAATGCCTTTGGCCGCTGGGACGCCGACGACCACTGCAAGCGCGTTGAGCAACTGATTGCCCGTATGAAAGAGAACGGCCAGCTACAGTTCCGCGTTGCGTTAGGTAATTTCTTTACTGGTCCGGGCAGTATCGCACGCTCTTATCGGACCGCGCGTACGACGATGATGGTAGGGAAGCAGCGGATGCCGGAAAGCCGCAGCTACTTTTATCAGGATCTGATGCTGCCGGTGCTGCTGGATAGCCTGCGCGGCGGCTGGCAGGCCAATGAGCTGGCGCGCCCGCTGACGCGGCTGAAGGCGATGGATAACAACGGCCTGTTGCGCCGCACCTTGCAGGCATGGTTTCGTCATAACGTGCAGCCGTTGGCCACCTCAAAGGCGCTGTTTATTCATCGTAATACCCTGGAGTACCGGCTCAATCGGATTTCGGAACTAACCGGATTGGACCTGGGAAGTTTTGACGACCGTCTGCTACTGTACATTGCATTGCAGCTGGATGAGCAACGCTGACACACTCCCGCCTCAGGCGGGAGTGGAAATGACGGATTACAGGCGCTGCAGCCCGCGGGGGGTCACTTGCCAGGTGACGGTATTGGGTTGTTGCCAGCTATTGCCATTGAGCGGATTAATAATAACGGAACGATTTCCCGCTTCGGCATGGAAGACTTCAATGGTATAGCCCTCATCCAGGATGGCGGTATCAACATAGTCGCCAAGCTGCGACGATCCTTTAATCGACTGGCGATACACCACCGAACCACGCGTATTGTAGACATTGACTGTGGCGTAAGTGGTCGTAAAGTGCTTATTCGGTACCACCGCATTGGCGCTAAAGGTCAACGCGCCGCTGCCAATATCCATCTCCATCCCGGCAAAGCAAACATCATCATCGCCAAGCAGTTGCCAACTGAAGCGATCGCCATACAGTGCGGTGGTCTCCTGAGTTTCCTCTTCTGTATCAGTGGATTCCTCATCCGGTTCATCAGGCGTGAGCGCATAGACTTGGAGGCCCGTTTTCACCACGCGCCAGCGGTTATGCTGTTTCAGCGTGACGGCGTTTTGGGTCGTGCCATTAGTGGCGCTGGAGCGGTATGGTTCATCATGGAAAATCTCGATGATCATCCCTTCCGCGAGGGTAATCGTTTCGCTGTTTGCCAGATTGTTGGTAGCACCGGCGTAGCTGCGTTGATAAACAACCGTATCGTCCTCGGCAGTAACCGTAATGCTGGCATAGGTATGGGTGGTGTAATACGAGTGCGGTGTGCCGGCCCGTGTCGCGACCGTCATTGCGCGTTGTTTATTATCGATAACGACCTGGCAAAACTCGTTATTGCCCTGGCCGCGGAGATTGAGCGTCACGCTTTTGCCCGTTAGCTCGCCCGGATCGTTATTATCCTGAGGCAGGACATCGGCATACGCTTTAAGCAGTTCACTGCGCCGGGGCTCTTCAATATGGGGGAGCATCAGCCAAAGATCGTTTTTACAGACGCACTCTTCCTGCGCTACCAGCGAGGGCTGAGTACGGATAGCCTGAGCGTTATGCTCGAAAATCGCCTCTAAGTCATCCGCCGGACTATTGCCGAGAATAAAGTTATACAGACCATTATCATCAATGCGCATCAGTTGGTATTTCTCACGCGCGACCTGCGTTAAATATCCCGGTGAGGTTTTCAGCCGTCCCGGCTCCATGTGGGTGATATATAAGTGATAGTGAGGGCTGAATGGAATAATCACTTTACCCGTCGCGCAGTTGGTGCCGGTCATCTTACGCTCAAACACTTTTTCACCGTTGGCGGAGAGTACACTGACTGCGGCATACAATGTCCCGGGGTAGTAGCTGTGCGGGTTGGCGCTGGTCACATTGAGAATAAGCTGCTGGTTTTCGTAATCAACATCCAGGTGGGCAAAAGGCGCATCGCTATAACCTAAAAAGGAGATCGTCACGTTACGTTCGCTGGTATCGTTTTGCTGAACGTAGTTGACGGTGACCGTATTGGCGCCTTCTTTTACGGTGATATAGCTGATATCCGGGCGATATTTTTGCGAGCGGCCTTTAGGCAGTTCGACCTGATACACGCCGATTGGCATGTCCTTCAGGGTCAGGACGTCACTATTAATCACCAGTGAATAATGGTTGCCGCAATTATCCTTGATAGCCAGCGTCTGACCGTAAATTTGCTCCGGGCGATCGATATTCAGCGTCAGGGTCAGCGCCCCCGTTTTGCCTAATATTGCCAGTTCGCTGTTATCCACCAGCCAGAAGAAGGAATCCAGCCCTAACTGTTGGCGCGCGCTATCCCATTCGCTTTGCGGCAGAAAACGATACAGCGGATAGAGCGGTTTTGTCGCCAGCGAGGCGATATTTTCCCGGGTGGCGTTTTTCAGCGTTAAACCGCAGAGCTCGATAAACGGCGTCACATCATATCCCGCGGAGGTAGCGATGGCGGTTGCCAGCATATCGGCAAGCTGATGATCCGACGGCTGGAAGCTCTCGCTATTGGCAAGTTGGCGATAGTTCTGATTAAAGGTGCGGAAGGATGCGATACCTGCTTTGAATAACATCAGCATCAGGAATTGCAGGCGAGAACGCAAACCCCAACTGGTGACCGGCGTCTTGTCGGTAATATAGTTAACCAACTGTGCTTCCTGCGCGGCCAGCTTACCGTAGTTGTATAGCCAGCCATCGGTATATAGATGATTATCCTGACTCAGCGTGAGCTGTTGATAGAAGGAAGCGTAAATATTGTTCCACACTTCGCTGACGGAAAGCGTGGGATCCTGCATAAATTTACCCTGATAGCCGTGGCCGATTTCATGCAGGATAACCCACTGCGTGGCGACGTTATCCAGCCAGCCTTCGCCAACCGTGGCGGCGGTCTGCGCGCACCAGTTGGTATTATAATAAGCCGAACCGACGCCATGTTTATCCGCCCGTAAAAAGTAGCGGTTGGCAACGTTCTGATTCCATTGCGAATCGGGATTTTCGCTTAGCCCGGCCCAATCGTTATAGCGGGTGAAAAGGTGGTTATAAAAACGGTGTAACGACGCTAATCCCGCTTTCATCGCGTTGTCGCGGTCGGCGTAGGGCAACAGCAGATTGATAACATCCAGATCCACCAGTGCGAAAGACGATTTATTATTCTCCCAGTCCAGGAAAAACGTCTCTTCAGACTGTCCTGATTTCCAGCTGGGGAGCGGTTTCGTCGCCGCGGGTTGTTGGTAAATCACGGAGAACTCGCAGGGGCTGTCGGTAAACAACGTATCGACAAACGGCACAGAATCGACGGTGGTGCTAATCGTTGTCCAGTTGGTGGTCAGAGCGCTGGATTTTTCCACTGCGCTATCATCACACATCAGGCGCAGGGTCGAGATGCCGTTGCTGAGATCGGTTTGCCGAATTTTCAGCACCGTATTGGCGGGCAGAATAAAGCCCAGCGCCTGACGATCGTGTTTTCGTCCTTTCTCAAAACCCGCCTTATCCAGCCAGGTGGCGGATTGTAGGGTGTAACATTTTTGTTCAATTTCCTGTGTCATAGCTTGACCTCCTTTTAGGTGGAAATTGAACATAAATGAATTTAAAAAAATAAGTAATTCATATAGATACGTTGATGATGGGAAATGATGTTAGTGAGGTATAACTGAGTTTTGCTGTTAGCGAAGATGATCTACGGGTGACAAAATTGAGGATGGAGTTGGGGAAGAGGGCCAGTAGCTGGCCCGTAGCAGGCGGATTTATTTGCGCGTCAGTTTTTCCAGATCGGCTTCAATTTCACTGATCTTATTGGTGACGACGCTTTCCAGATGGCGTAAATCGTCAAGGATCTTACGCTTGAGGTCGATTTCAGTACGATCGCGCTGGCAGAGCTGATCCAGTTCGTCGATGACATAACGCAGGTTCGGACTAATCTCCTGCACTTCTTTGTAGCCCTGACCGACGCCGTCGGCGACCACGGTTTTACGCTGGCGTGGGTATTTAAACTTCACGCTTTTAGCGAAGAATTCGCCTTTATCTTTCTGGAAATAGATCTTCAGGATGTCGTTGTTAGCTTCCTGGCGCAGGCTATAGCGATCGATTTCATCAGGATTGGTAATGCCAAGACTTTTCAGATTATCGTACATAACGGTACCTTTGATATCATCATAACCATTGAATAATTAACGAAAAAATTCATCTTCGCCAGCGTCAGATATAAAAAAAGCGGGATATCTCCCGCTTTTTGTTCTGCTTAGTCGATGGTACGCAGCAGTTCGTTGATACCGACCTTACCGCGGGTCTTCGCATCAACCTTTTTCACGATCACCGCACAGTACAGGCTGTATTTGCCATCTTTCGACGGCAGGTTGCCGGAAACGACAACCGAGCCCGCCGGCACGCGGCCGTAATGGACTTCGCCGGTTTCGCGATCGTAGATTTTGGTGCTCTGGCCGATGTACACGCCCATGGAGATCACCGCGCCTTCTTCAACGATAACGCCTTCAACGATTTCAGAGCGCGCGCCGATGAAGCAGTTATCTTCGATGATGGTCGGGTTAGCCTGCAGCGGCTCGAGAACGCCGCCGATGCCTACGCCACCGGACAGGTGAACGTTTTTGCCGATCTGCGCGCAAGAGCCGACGGTGGCCCAGGTATCAACCATGGTGCCTTCATCAACATAAGCGCCGATGTTGACGTAGGACGGCATCAGCACGGTATTGCGCGCGATGAACGCGCCCTGGCGGACTGCCGCCGGCGGCACTACGCGGAAGCCTTCTTTCTGGAAGCGTGCTTCATCGTAGTCGGCGAATTTCATTGGAACTTTATCGAAGTAGCGGCTTTCCGCACCATCGATAACCTGGTTATCGTTAATACGGAAAGAGAGCAGTACCGCTTTCTTCAGCCATTGATGCGTCACCCACTGACCGTCGATCTTCTCAGCGACGCGCAGCGCGCCGGAATCCAGCAGGGCAATAACCTGGTTCACCGCTTCGCGGGTGACGGTATCCACATTTGCCGGCGTGATGTCGGCGCGACGCTCAAAGGCGGACTCAATAACGTTCTGTAACTGCTGCATTGTTTCTTTCCATTCACTTAAAAAAAATACGTTACCCTTTATCGTTTGGATTGAGGGCCTCTGTCAACCGTTGTTGCACTTCTTGTTGCAGCTCATTATTAAGGGCACGCCGGTCGGCGGTGGCGATTATAAATAAATCTTCTACTCGCTCGCCAATTGTCGTAATTCGGGCTCCGTGAAGCGATATTCCGAGGTCGGCGAACACCTGGCCGACGCGGGCGAGCAGCCCTGGCTGATCGAGCGCAATGAGCTCAAGAAATGATTTCCGGTCGGTATGGGTCGGCAGAAAATTCACCTCAGTGGCGACGGAAAAATGACGTAGTTTAGCCGCCTGGCGACGCGGGGCCGGCGGCTCCCAGCTGCGTTGAGTTATTGTCTGCTCAAGACCGTGGCGAATCGCCTCGTGGCGATCGGCGGAAAGCGGGCTGCCGTCGGGTTCAAGTACGATAAAGGTATCCATCGCCATGCCATCGCGGGTAGTGAAGATCTGCGCATCGTGAACGCTGAGGTTGCGCCGATCCAGTTCGCCGCAGACGGCGGCGAACAGGTAAGGGCGGTCCGGGCTCCAGATGAAGATCTCGGTGCCGCCGCGGGTGGCCCGCGAACTCAGCAGGATCATCGGCTTACTGAGATCGTGCTTCAGCAGGTTGCGGGCGTGCCAGGCGAGCTGGTTCGGCGTATGCCGCACAAAGTAGTTCGCCCGGCAGCGGTTCCAAATCTGGTGCAGCGCCTCTTCATTGATATTGTCCATGCGCAGCAGCGCCAGCGCCTGCAGCTGATGGTGGCGTACCCGTTCGCGCATATCCGGCGTGCTCTGCATACCGCGACGCAGCTGTTTTTCAGTGGCGAAATAGAGCTCGCGCAGCAGGCTTTGCTTCCAGCTGTTCCACAGCGTTTCGTTGGTGGCGCAGATATCGGCGACGGTCAGGCATACCAGATAGCGCAGGCGATTTTCGGTCTGTACCTCTTCGGCGAACTGTTTAATCACCTCCGGGTCCTGAATGTCGCGGCGCTGGGCGGTTACCGACATCAATAGATGCTGGCGTACCAGCCAGGCGACCAGCTGCGTCTCCCGCGAATTGAGCCCGTGGAGCTCGGCGAATTTCAGCACGTCTTCGGCGCCGAGAATCGAGTGATCGCCGCCGCGGCCCTTTGCGATATCGTGAAACAGGGCGGCGATGAGGATAAGTTCAGGATGGGCCAGCCGCGGCCACAGCTCAACGCACAGCGGATGGCGGCTGCGGGTCTCTTCTTTCGCGAAGCTTTCCAGCTTTAACAAGACGCGTATGGTGTGTTCGTCGACGGTATAGGCGTGAAACAGGTCGAACTGCATCTGACCGACAATATGCGACCACTGCGGCATATAGGCCCACAGCACGCTGTGGCGATGCATCGGCAGCAGGCCGCGACTCACCGCGCCCTGATGGCGCAGCATGCTGAGGAAGAGAGTTCGCGCCTCCGGGATATAGCACAGCGGCTGCGTCAGGTGGCGGCGCGCGTGGCGCAGATGACGCAGAGTAGTGGAGTAAATGCCGGTGATGCTGCTGTTGCGCACCATAATAAAGAACATCCGCAGAATCGCCTGCGGCTCGCGCATAAACAGGGTGTCGTCACGCAGGTCTATCAGGGTGCCGCGCAGTTGGAAATCATCATCAATAGGCCGCGGTTTTTCGTTCTCGGTTAGCGCGAGGATCGCCTCATCAAACAGCTGCAGCAGCATATTGTTGAGTTCGCTTACCCGACGGGTAACGCGGAAGAAATCCTTCATCATGTGTTCGATCGGCTGATTGCCTTCGCCTTCATAGCCGAGGCGGTGGGCGACATTCAGCTGACGATCGAAAAGCAGGCGGTTATCGTAGCGATTCACTTCAAGATGCAACGCAAAACGGATGCGCCAGAGCTGGTGCAGGCACTCGTTAAGCTCGTTGCGCTCGGCTTCGGTGAGGAAGCCGAAGCCGACCATTTCATCAAGCGAGGTGGCGCCGAAGTGGCGGCGGGCCACCCACTGCAGGGTATGTATATCGCGCAGGCCGCCGGGGCTGCTTTTGACGTCCGGCTCCAGGTTGTAACTGGTGCCATGGTAGCGCTGGTGGCGAACATTCTGCTCTTCAACCTTGGCGGCGAAGAACTTTTCCGACGGCCAGAAGCCGTCGCTGAAAATATGTTTTTGCAGTTCAAGGAACAGCGCGACGTCGCCGATGAGTAGGCGGGATTCAATTAAGTTGGTGGCGACGGTAAGATCCGAAAGCCCTTCGAGCAAACACTCTTCGAGGGTGCGCACGCTGTGGCCGACTTCGAGCTTAACGTCCCACAGCAGGGTCAGGAGCTCGCCGACCTTTTGCGCCTGCTCGTCCGGCAGCTTTTTACGGCTCAGAATCAGCAGGTCGACGTCGGAGAGCGGGTGCAGCTCGCCGCGGCCATAGCCGCCAACGGCCACTAGCGCCAGGTCGCAGACGGATTCAAAACCATAGTCGACCCACAGCCGCTGCAGCAGCTGGTCGATAAACTCGGTGCGCGCCGCGATGAGCTGCTCTGCGGCGATGCCGTTATCAAATGCCTCTCCGAGCCAGTGCTGGAAGGTATCGATGTGCGCCTTGATTGCGGCACAGTTCAGATCGCCCTGCGGCCAGTTCACCGGATGTTCCGGCTGGATGGGCAGAAGAGGGGAGGCTGTGTCAGGTAAAGAGTTGCTCATCGCGTCACCATAAGAAAAAACTATCTAATAAAAAAGCCGGCGGGCGCCGGCTTTTCATTATTCGTCGTGCGAGATTATCGCCGGGATGGTGTCATCCTTGCGTAGCGTCAGAATTTCGCAGCCGTTATCGGTTACCACAATAGTATGCTCGTACTGCGCAGACAAGCTACGGTCTTTGGTTTTCACCGTCCAGCCGTCCTTCATGCTGCGGATCTCTTTCTTACCGGCGTTGACCATCGGTTCGATGGTGAAGGTCATACCCGGCTTGAGCACCACGTCGGTTTCCGGCGAATCATAGTGCAGTACCTGCGGTTCTTCGTGGAAGCCGCGGCCGATACCGTGCCCGCAGTACTCGCGCACCACGGAGAAACCTTCCGCTTCAACGAATTTCTGGATCGCCGCGCCGATCGTGCGCAGGTTGATCCCCGGTTTAACCATCTTCAGCGCCAGATAGAGGCTTTCCTGGGTGATGCGGCACAGGCGCTCGCCGAGGATAGTCGGTTTACCGACGATGAACATTTTTGAGGTATCGCCGTGGAACTCATCTTTAATCACGGTCACGTCGATATTAACGATGTCGCCGTCTTTCAACAGTTTGCCGTCATCTGGGATGCCGTGGCACACCACTTCATTAATAGAGATACAGACCGATTTCGGGAAGCCGTGATAGCCGAGGCAGGCGGAGACCGCTTTCTGTTCATTAACAATGTAGTCGTTGCAGATGCGATCCAGCTCGCCGGTGCTGACGCCCGGTTTGACGTAGGGTTCGATCATTTCCAGCACTTCGGCGGCCAGGCGGCCGGCAACGCGCATTTTTTCGATGTCTTCAGATGTCTTGATAGAGATAGCCATGGAATATGTCCAGCAGTGTCGATTTTTTCGACAATAATAGATTAAGTCCTGTCAATGGTAACAGTCCGGGTACGCTGGTGCCAAATTGAGAATCATTAACAGCACGCGACGTCAACAAGAGTTGGTGTCTGGCCAGGTTTTGTGGTATAAAGCGCGCCGGACTTCCGTTCCATCTCAGATACACAAGGATGGACGTAAGCGACATACTCATATTGTGTAAATAACACACACGTATCGGCACATATTCCGGGGTGCCCTTTGGGGTCGGTAATATGGGATACGTGGAGGCATAACCCCAATTTAATCTATAGAGGTTTTAAACATGGCAACTGTTTCCATGCGCGACATGCTCAAGGCTGGTGTTCACTTCGGTCACCAGACCCGTTACTGGAACCCGAAAATGAAGCCTTTCATCTTCGGCGCGCGTAACAAAGTTCACATCATCAACCTTGAGAAAACTGTACCGATGTTCAACGAAGCTCTGGCTGAGCTGAACAAAATCTCTGCCCGTAAAGGCAAGATCCTGTTCGTTGGTACTAAGCGCGCTGCAAGCGAAGCGGTAAAAGAAGCTGCTAACAGCTGCGACCAGTTCTTCGTGAACCATCGCTGGCTGGGCGGTATGCTGACTAACTGGAAAACCGTTCGTCAGTCCATCAAACGTCTGAAAGACCTGGAAACTCAGTCCCAGGACGGTACTTTCGAGAAGCTGACCAAGAAAGAAGCGCTGATGCGCACTCGTGAGCTGGACAAGCTGGAAAACAGCCTGGGCGGTATCAAAGACATGGGCGGCCTGCCGGACGCACTGTTCGTTATCGACGCTGACCACGAGCACATCGCTATCAAAGAAGCAAACAACCTGGGTATCCCGGTATTTGCTATCGTTGATACCAACTCTGATCCGGACGGCGTAGACTTCGTTATCCCGGGTAACGACGATGCAATCCGCGCAGTTAGCCTGTACCTGGGCGCTGTTGCAGCTACCGTTCGTGAAGGTCGCTCTCAGGACCTGGCTTCTCAGGCGGAAGAAAGCTTCGTAGAAGCTGAATAATAAGGTTTAAGCCCTTATTAGTACCGTGTATGAATAGGGGCCAATTTTAGGCCCCTTTTTTCAATTTATGCTGTTTGGCCGCAGGCCGGGCAGTTTCCACATCTCCCGAGGATTTTAGAATGGCTGAAATTACCGCTTCCCTGGTAAAAGAGCTGCGCGAACGTACTGGCGCAGGCATGATGGATTGCAAAAAAGCACTGACTGAAGCTAATGGCGACATCGAGCTGGCAATCGAAAACATGCGTAAATCCGGCGCGATCAAAGCGGCGAAAAAAGCAGGCAACGTTGCTGCTGACGGCGTGATCAAAACCAAAATCGACGGCAACTACGGTTACATTCTGGAAGTTAACTGCCAGACTGACTTCGTTGCTAAAGATGGTGGTTTCCAGGCATTTGCTGACAAAGTACTGGACGCCGCTGTTGCTGGTAAAATCTCCGACGTTGAAGTTCTGAAAGCGCAGTTCGAAGAAGAACGTGTTGCCCTGGTTGCTAAAATCGGTGAGAACATCAACATCCGTCGTATCGCTATCCTGGAAGGCGACGTTCTGGGCAGCTACCAGCACGGTGCGCGCATCGGCGTTCTGGTTGCCGCTAAAGGCGCTGACGAAGAGCTGGTTAAGCAGCTGGCAATGCACGTTGCTGCAAGCAAGCCGGAATTCGTTAAGCCGGAAGACGTTTCTGCTGAAGTAGTAGAAAAAGAGTACCAGGTTCAGCTGGACATCGCGATGCAGTCCGGTAAGCCGAAAGAAATCGCAGAGAAAATGGTTGAAGGCCGTATGAAGAAATTCACCGGCGAAGTTTCTCTGACTGGTCAGCCTTTCGTTATGGAACCGAGCAAATCTGTTGGTCAGCTGCTGAAAGAGCACAATGCCGACGTTACTGGCTTCATCCGCTTTGAAGTGGGCGAAGGCATCGAGAAAGTTGAGACTGACTTTGCAGCAGAAGTTGCTGCGATGTCCAAGCAGTCTTAATTTTTAAAAAAAGGAGCCGCCTGAGGGCGGCTTCTTTTTGCGCCTCTCTTGTAAAATCAGCCAATCGCTTATAGTGACTGCGCTGAACGATGACATACAATGTCGTCAGAATTAACTCATCTCAATCGTTGACAGTCTCAGGAAAGAAACATGGCTACCAATGCAAAACCCGTCTACAAACGTATTCTGCTGAAGTTAAGTGGCGAAGCTCTGCAGGGTTCAGAAGGCTTCGGTATTGATGCAAGCATACTTGACCGTATGGCTCAGGAAATCAAAGAACTGGTTGAACTGGGTATTCAGGTTGGCGTAGTGATTGGTGGCGGTAACCTGTTCCGTGGTGCTGGTCTGGCGAAAGCGGGTATGAACCGCGTTGTGGGCGACCACATGGGCATGCTGGCAACGGTCATGAACGGCCTGGCAATGCGTGATGCGCTCCATCGCGCCTATGTGAACGCTCGCCTGATGTCCGCAATCCCGCTGAACGGCGTGTGTGACAACTACAGCTGGGCGGAAGCGATTAGCCTGCTGCGTAACAATCGCGTGGTGATCCTCTCCGCAGGTACCGGCAACCCATTCTTTACTACCGACTCCGCAGCCTGCCTGCGCGGTATTGAAATCGAAGCCGACGTGGTACTGAAAGCGACCAAGGTTGACGGCGTGTTTACCGCTGACCCGGCGAAAGATCCTTCCGCCACCATGTACGATCAGCTGACCTACAGCGAAGTGCTGGATAAAGAGCTGAAAGTGATGGATCTTGCCGCCTTCACCCTGGCGCGCGACCACAAACTGCCGATTCGCGTATTTAACATGAACAAGCCTGGCGCGCTGCGTCGTGTGGTGATGGGCGAAAAAGAAGGCACATTGATTACGGAATAATTCCCGTC
This sequence comes from Klebsiella sp. CN_Kp104, assembly GCF_040064515.1. Classification (NCBI taxonomy): domain Bacteria; kingdom Pseudomonadati; phylum Pseudomonadota; class Gammaproteobacteria; order Enterobacterales; family Enterobacteriaceae; genus Klebsiella; species Klebsiella sp. CN_Kp104. The sequence continues at coordinate 175,399 of NZ_JBEAII010000006.1, forward strand.
GGCGCTAATTCCGGGTAATATTCCGCTTTACTTTAGCGGGGAAGTTGCCCGGTTAATTGAATTAATCCGGACTATACTTAGCTCACTTTTGCGGTGAGCGACCGTGTGGTCTGTCTGAGACAAGTTTTCAAGGATTCGTAACGTGATTAGCGATATCAGAAAAGATGCTGAAGTACGCATGGAAAAATGCGTTGAAGCATTCAAAAACCAAATCAGCAAAATTCGCACGGGTCGTGCTTCTCCAAGCCTGCTGGATGGCATCATTGTAGAATACTACGGCACGCCGACTCCGCTGCGTCAGCTGGCAAGCGTTACGGTAGAAGATTCCCGTACGCTGAAAATCAACGTCTTCGACCGCTCTATGAGCCCGGCCGTTGAAAAAGCGATTATGGCGTCTGACCTGGGTCTGAACCCAAGCTCTGCGGGTAGCGATATCCGCGTTCCGCTGCCGCCGCTGACAGAAGAACGTCGTAAAGATCTGACCAAGATCGTGCGTGGCGAAGCAGAGCAGGCGCGTGTCGCCGTGCGTAACGTTCGCCGTGACGCGAACGACAAAGTTAAAGCTCTGCTCAAAGAGAAAGAGATCAGCGAAGATGACGATCGCCGTTCTCAGGACGACGTGCAGAAAATGACTGACGCCGCCATTAAGAAAGTTGATGCGGCGCTGGCAGAGAAAGAAGCGGAACTGATGCAGTTCTGATTTTCTGCCGTTACGCGGGCCCGGGATATTCGGGGCTGCGTAAAGTCTGAAACGCCGTACAGAAGACCGTACGCTCAATATTTGGGATTGCGTTAAAATAGCTGGCCTTGTAGCCTTCCGTTCTATACCGAAGGTCATTCGCCGCCGTTTTAGCCCCGAGGATTGATGCATAAAGGGCTTGCTGGCGGCGTTTTGCTTTTTATCCTGTCACAATTCTTCTGGACGTCTCATGAAGCAATTAACCGTTCTCGGTTCGACCGGTTCAATCGGCTGCAGCACGCTGGACGTGGTGCGCCATAATCCCGAAAGCTTTTCCGTCGCCGCGCTGGTCGCGGGGAAAAATGTCGACCGTATGGTTGAACAATGTCTGGAATTTTCCCCCCGCTTTGCGGTGATGGATGATGCGCAAAGCGCTGAGCGTTTGCGTACGCTGCTACGTGAACAGGGCTGCCGCACGGAAGTGCTGAGCGGTAAGCAGGCGGCGGCCGACGTCGCGGCGCTGGATGAAGTCGATCAGGTGATGGCGGCCATCGTTGGCGCGGCCGGTCTGGCGCCGACGCTGGCGGCCATTCGCGCTGGCAAAACGGTGTTGTTAGCGAATAAAGAGTCGCTGGTGACCTGCGGCCGCCTGTTTATGGACGCGGTTCAGCAGTATGGCGCTCGCCTGTTGCCGGTTGATAGCGAACATAACGCGATTTTTCAGAGTTTGCCGGAAACAATTCAAAACCATCTGGGATACGCTGACCTGACGCAGAACGGCGTCTCGTCGATTCTGCTGACCGGTTCCGGTGGACCTTTCCGGGAAACGGCGATTTCTGAGCTGGCGGCAATGACGCCGGATCAGGCTTGCCGCCATCCGAACTGGTCAATGGGACGCAAAATTTCCGTTGATTCCGCCACGATGATGAATAAAGGGCTGGAGTACATCGAAGCCCGCTGGCTGTTTAATGCCTCTGCTCAGCAGATGGAAGTCATTATTCATCCGCAATCGGTGATTCACTCCATGGTTCGCTATCAGGACGGCAGCGTGCTGGCGCAATTAGGCGAGCCGGATATGCGCACGCCGATCGCCCATACCATGGGTTGGCCTCAGCGCCTGAACTCCGGCGTTAAACCGTTGGACTTCTGTCAATTGAGCAACCTGAGTTTTTCAGCGCCGGATTACGATCGCTATCCGTGCCTGAAGCTGGCAATGGACGCTTTTGATGTCGGCCAGGCCGCGACGACGGCGTTGAATGCCGCTAACGAAGTTTCGGTGGCGGCGTTTCTGAATAGAGAAGTCCGCTTTACCGATATTGCGGCGGTTAACCAGGCGGTGCTGGATAGTATGGCGCTCAATGAACCGCAAAGTATTGATGAAGTGGTTGCGATTGATGCCGAAGCGCGCGTCGCCGCACAGCGACAACTCCGATAACACATGGCGTAGGGGAGCCCCTGTAACGCGTTGTGATATTTGTGGGCGCTGGGCTTCGGTGATATAGTCTGCGCCACCCGATCGTTGCATTTTGTTGTGAAAGATTACGGTGGCCGTGGCAAGACACGGCTTTTTTGCGTAAAGCTTTTGGTTGTTCTCTGCGATTGGCTGTAGCTCCGGCGCCGGATAAAAATGCGTATTCAGCGCTGCCCGGCGGCGTGTGTGTTGTGGCTTAGCTAATCCTTATTATGGACTTAAAACGCGTTATGTTGTCTGCTAATCAAACTGTCAGCAAAATGTCGCCTGCGCATGGTTGTCGCCATGTCGCCATTATCATGGACGGCAACGGTCGTTGGGCGAAACAACAAGGTAAAATTCGCGCCTTTGGCCATAAAGCTGGAGCGAAATCTGTTCGTCGCGCGGTCTCCTTCGCGGCGAATAATGGTATTGAAGCATTAACGCTTTACGCATTCAGTAGTGAAAACTGGAACCGACCGGCGCAGGAAGTGAGCGCGCTGATGGAACTGTTTGTCTGGGCCCTGGATAGCGAAGTAAAAAGCCTGCATCGTCACAATGTCCGCCTGCGGATTATCGGCGAGACGACACGCTTTAATGCCCGACTGCAGGAGCGCATTCGTAAGGCGGAAGCGTTAACGGCAAACAATACGGGGTTAACGCTGAATATCGCCGCTAATTACGGCGGCCGCTGGGATATTGTCCAGGGGGCGCGTCAACTGGCAGAACAGGTACAAAACGGGTTGCTAAAACCTGAAGAGATCACGGAAGAGTTGCTGAGCCAGCAAGTGTGTATGCATGAACTGGCTCCCGTCGATTTAGTTATTAGGACCGGGGGAGAGCACCGAATAAGTAACTTTTTGATTTGGCAAATTGCCTATGCCGAACTTTACTTTACGGATGTTCTTTGGCCCGATTTTGCTGAACAGGACTTTGAAGGTGCACTCCATGCATTCGTTAGTCGAGAGCGTCGTTTTGGCGGCACAGAAGAGCCGGGTGGCAGTCATGCCTGATGGGGGTCACTTTTGCTGAAGTATCGCCTGATTTCCGCTTTCGTTTTAATTCCCGTCGTTATTGCGGCGCTTTTTCTATTGCCGCCCGCGGGCTTTGCTATTGTCACACTGGTCGTTTGTATGCTCGCCGCGTGGGAGTGGGGGCAATTAAGCGGTTTCACCTCAACGACGCAGCGCGTGTGGCTGGCGGTGCTTTGTGGCCTGCTGCTGGCGCTAATGCTCTTTATGTTGCCCGAATATCACTATGACGCTCATCAACCGATGGTTGAGGGATCGTTATGGGCTTCGTTTGGCTGGTGGATTGTCGCGTTGGTGCTGGTACTCTCTTATCCGGCTTCGGCGGCGTTGTGGCGTCATTCGAAAGCGCTGCGTCTTATCTTCGGCGTGCTGACTATTGTCCCGTTTTTCTGGGGCATGCTGGCGCTGCGGGCCTGGCATTATGCCGATAACCACTATAGCGGCGCGGTGTGGCTGCTGTACGTCATGATTCTGGTGTGGGGCGCGGATTCCGGCGCCTACATGTTCGGTAAAATGTTCGGCAAGCATAAGCTGGCGCCAAAGGTTTCCCCGGGGAAAACCTGGCAGGGTTTCTTCGGTGGCCTGCTGACGGCCGCGGTGATCTCCTGGGCGTACGGCATGTGGGCTCATCTGGATGTCACCCCAACTGTGTTGCTGATTTGCTCGGTGGTGGCGGCGCTGGCTTCAGTGCTGGGCGATTTGACGGAAAGTATGTTTAAGCGTGAAGCCGGCATCAAGGATAGCGGGCATCTGATCCCTGGACATGGCGGTATTTTAGATCGCATTGATAGCCTGACGGCTGCGGTGCCGGTGTTCGCTTGTCTGCTGTTGTTAGTCTTCAGGACGATTTGACGGAAGGTTTTATGCTGAGCGTTCTCTGGAATTTGGCCGCTTTTATTATTGCGCTTGGCGTACTGATCACCGTGCACGAGTTCGGCCATTTCTGGGTGGCTCGTCGCTGCGGTGTGCGTGTTGAACGTTTTTCCATTGGTTTTGGTAAAGCGTTGTGGCGCCGTGTGGATAAGCAGGGTACCGAGTTCGTTATCGCGCTGATCCCACTCGGCGGCTATGTGAAGATGCTCGACGAACGCGTTGAGCCAGTGGCGCCGGAAATACGCCATTATGCGTTCAACAATAAAACCGTCGGTCAGCGTGCGGCCATCATTGCCGCAGGCCCTATCGCCAACTTCATTTTTGCCATCTTTGCTTACTGGCTGGTGTTTATCATCGGCGTCCCTGGCGTACGTCCGGTTGTTGATGAAATATCGCCCAATTCCATCGCTGCGCAAGCACAAATTGCAAAAGGAATGGAACTTAAAGCGATAGATGGCATCGAAACGCCTGATTGGGATGCAATTCGTATGGCGTTAGTCGCGAAGATCGGCGACCAACAAACAATACTTACCGTCGCCCCTTTCGGGACGAACCAACGTCAGGATAAAATCCTCGATCTGCGTCACTGGGCGTTTGAGCCGGATAAACAAGATCCGGTGGCCTCGCTGGGTATCAAGCCGCATAGCGCGCAGATTGATACCGCCCTGGCTGAGGTACAACCTCAGTCGGCCGCGCAGAAAGCAGGTTTGCAAGCGGGAGACAGGATCGTTAAAGTCGATGGTCAACCGTTAACGCAGTGGATGACGTTTGTTAATCTGGTGCGCGATAATCCGGGCAAGGCGCTGGCTCTGGAGGTCGACAGACAAGGTACGCCGCTGTCGTTGACTTTGACTCCGGATACGAAGTCGGTGAAAGGCAAGGCTGAAGGGTTTGCAGGGGTAGTACCAAAGGTTATCCCGCTGCCTGATGAATACAAGACAGTGCGTCAGTACGGGCCGTTTGCCGCCATCGCCGAAGCCACGGATAAAACCTGGCAACTGATGTCGTTAACGGTCAGGATGCTGGGCAAATTGATAACCGGTGATGTCAAACTGAACAACCTCAGTGGGCCGATTTCTATCGCTCAGGGGGCTGGAATGTCAGCGGAATTTGGGTTGATTTACTATCTGATGTTCCTTGCGCTGATTAGCGTGAACCTTGGAATAATCAACTTGTTCCCGCTACCCGTCCTCGACGGGGGGCATCTGCTGTTTTTGGCGATTGAAAAGCTGAAGGGCGGACCGGTATCCGAGCGAGTTCAAGACTTTAGTTATCGCATTGGCTCAATACTGCTGGTGCTGTTAATGGGGCTTGCACTTTTCAATGATTTCTCTCGGTTGTAAGAGAGTTTGTTAGGAAGAACGCATAATAACGATGGCGATGAAAAAGTTGCTCATAGCGTCGCTGCTGTTTAGCAGCGCGACTGTATACGGTGCTGAAGGGTTCGTGGTGAAGGACATTCATTTCGAAGGCTTGCAGCGTGTCGCTGTTGGTGCGGCCCTCCTCAGCATGCCAGTGCGTCCTGGCGATACGGTGACCGATGATGATATCAGTAACACCATTCGCGCTCTGTTTGCCACTGGCAACTTTGAGGACGTCCGCGTCCTGCGCGATGGTGATACCCTGCTGGTGCAGGTGAAAGAGCGCCCAACAATTGCGAGCATTACCTTCTCCGGCAACAAGTCGGTGAAGGATGACATGCTCAAGCAAAACCTTGAGGCATCCGGCGTTCGCGTTGGGGAATCTCTCGATCGCACCAAGCTTGCCGATATCGAAAAAGGGCTGGAAGATTTCTACTACAGCGTCGGTAAATATAGCGCCAGCGTTAAAGCTGTCGTGACGCCGCTGCCGCGTAACCGTGTCGACCTGAAACTGGTTTTCCAGGAAGGCGTCTCGGCGAAAATCCAGCAGATTAACATTGTCGGTAACCACGCTTTCACCACTGACGAACTGATTTCTCACTTCCAACTGCGCGATGAAGTGCCGTGGTGGAACGTTGTCGGCGATCGTAAATACCAGAAACAGAAACTGGCGGGCGACCTTGAAACCCTGCGCAGTTACTATCTGGATCGCGGCTACGCGCGTTTCAACATCGATTCGACGCAGGTTAGCCTGACGCCGGACAAGAAAGGCATCTATATCACCGTAAACATCACCGAAGGCGAGCAGTACAAGCTCTCCGGCGTGCAGATTACGGGCGATCTGGCGGGCCATTCCGCGGAAATCGAATCGCTGACCAAAATTGAGCCGGGCGAGCTGTATAACGGCACCAAAGTGACCAAAATGGAGAATGACATTAAGAAACTCCTCGGTCGCTATGGTTACGCCTATCCGCGCGTCCAGTCGCAGCCGGAAATCAACGACACGGATAAAACCGTGAAGCTGCATATCAACGTTGATGCCGGTAACCGTTACTACGTGCGTAAAATTCGCTTCGAAGGTAACGACACCTCCAAAGATTCCGTCCTGCGCCGCGAAATGCGCCAGATGGAAGGAGCGTGGCTGGGCAGTGACCTGGTCGATCAGGGTAAAGACCGTCTTAACCGTTTAGGTTATTTCGAAACCGTCGATACCGATACCCAGCGCGTGCCGGGTAGCCCGGATCAGGTCGATGTCGTTTACAAGGTGAAAGAGCGTAACACCGGTAGCCTGAACTTCGGTATCGGTTACGGTACCGAAAGCGGCGTCAGCTTCCAGGCAGGCGTTCAGCAGGATAACTGGTTAGGCACCGGCTACTCTGTTGGCATTAACGGGACCAAGAACGACTACCAGACCTATGCTGAACTGTCGGTCACCAACCCGTATTTCACCGTAGATGGCGTGAGCCTCGGCGGCCGCATCTTCTATAACGACTTCGATGCGAACGACGCGGATCTGTCTGACTATACCAACAAAAGCTATGGTACAGACGTAACTCTCGGCTTCCCGATCAACGAATACAACTCACTGCGCGCAGGTTTAGGTTACGTTCATAACTCCCTGTCCAATATGCAGCCGCAGGTGGCGATGTGGCGTTACCTGAATTCGATGGGGCAGTACCCGGATACCACCAACGACAATAACTCGTTTAGCGCCGACGACTTCACCTTCAACTATGGTTGGACGTACAACCGCCTCGACCGCGGCTACTTCCCGACTGAAGGTTCGCGTGTCAACCTGAACGGTAAAGTCACTATTCCGGGCTCTGATAACGAATACTACAAAGTGACGCTGGATACTGCGACCTATGTACCGATCGATGACGATCATCAGTGGGTCGTGCTTGGTCGTACGCGCTTCGGTTACGGTGATGGACTCGGCGGCAAAGAGATGCCGTTCTATGAGAACTTCTATGCCGGTGGTTCAAGTACCGTTCGCGGCTTCCAGTCGAATACGATTGGTCCGAAAGCGGTTTATCTCCCTTCAACTACCAGTCGTGATGACTATGATACGGAATGTGCGAGCACTGAAAGCGCGCCTTGTAAATCGGACGATGCGGTGGGCGGTAACGCCATGGCGGTCGCCAGCCTTGAGCTGATTACCCCAACGCCGTTTATCAGCGATAAATACGCTAACTCGGTGCGTACTTCCGTGTTTATGGATATGGGGACCGTCTGGGATACTAACTGGGATTCCACGAAGTACGGTGGCTACCCTGATTACAGCGATCCAAGCAACATTCGTATGTCTGCGGGTATCGCGGTACAGTGGATGTCGCCGTTGGGGCCGTTGGTCTTCTCCTACGCCCAACCGTTTAAAAAGTACGATGGAGACAAAGCCGAGCAGTTCCAGTTTAACATTGGTAAAACCTGGTAATTGTCGGCGACAACGGAATGTAAGTGCAGTATAGCGCTGACTGTAGGCGATGGCGGATGCTATCGCCTGGCCACGCAAATAACGGTACCCCTGGGTACTCATGGGATGGTAAGGAGTCAATTGTGAAAAAGTGGTTATTAGCTGCAGGTCTGGGTTTAGCAATGGTAACTTCCGCTCAGGCGGCAGATAAAATTGCTCTGGTTAACATGAATAACCTGTTCCAGCAGGTTGCTCAGAAAACTGGCGTTTCCAAAACGCTGGAGAACGAGTTCAAAGGCCGCGCTAGCGAACTGCAGCGTATGGAAGGCGATCTGCAGTCTAAAATGCAGCGTCTGCAGTCCATGAAACCGGGCGCAGATCGTACCAAACTGGAAAAAGACGTGATGTCTCAGCGTCAGACCTTCTCTCAGAAAGCACAGGCTTTTGAGCAGGATCGCGCACGTCGTTCCAATGAAGAACGTGGCAAACTGGTTACCCGTATCCAGACTGCCGTTCAGAGCGTAGCGAAAGATCAGAGCATCGATCTGGTTGTTGACTCTAATGCCGTGGCATACAACAGCAGCGATGTTAAAGACATCACCGCTGATGTACTGAAACAGGTTAAATAAGTAATGCCTTCAATTCGACTGGCTGACTTAGCACAGCAGTTGGATGCAGAATTACACGGTGATGGCGATATCGTCATCACCGGCGTTGCGTCCATGCAGAGCGCTAAAGCAGGCCAAATTACTTTCATGGTAAATCCTAAATACCGTGAACACCTGGCCGCTTGCCAGGCCTCCGCCGTTGTCATGACGCCGGACGATTTACCGTTTGCCCATAGCGCCGCGCTGGTAGTGCGTAATCCCTACCTGACCTACGCGCGCATGGCTCAAATTTTAGATACCACGCCGCAGCCGGCGCAAGACATCGCCGCAAGCGCGGCGATCGACCCAACGGCGAAGCTGGGTAACAACGTCTCCGTCGGCGCGAATGCCGTTATCGAATCCGGCGTGGTGCTGGGCGATAACGTGGTTATCGGCGCTGGCTGTTTCGTTGGCAAAAATAGCAAAATCGGCGCCGGCTCGCGTTTATGGGCCAACGTTACCATTTACCACGAGATTGAGATCGGTGAAAATTGCCTGATCCAGTCCAGTACGGTGATCGGCGCGGACGGTTTTGGTTACGCTAACGATCGCGGTAACTGGGTGAAGATCCCGCAGCTTGGTCGCGTTATAATTGGCGATCGTGTGGAGATCGGCGCCTGTACCACCATCGATCGCGGCGCGCTGGACGATACCGTGATCGGCAATGGCGTTATCATTGATAACCAGTGCCAGATTGCGCACAACGTGGTGATTGGCGACAATACCGCCGTCGCTGGCGGCGTGATTATGGCCGGCAGCCTGAAAATTGGCCGTTACTGCATGATTGGCGGCGCCAGCGTGATTAACGGCCATATGGAAATCTGCGATAAAGTCACCGTAACCGGGATGGGGATGGTTATGCGTCCTATCTCTGAACCTGGCGTCTATTCCTCAGGTATTCCGCTGCAGCCGAACAAGGCGTGGCGTAAAACTGCGGCGCTGGTGATGAATATTGACGAGATGAGCAAGCGCCTGAAAGCGGTTGAGCGCAAGGTTAATCAACAAGACTAAATTCATCATTCGGTCACGTTCCATTCCCGGCCTGTTGCATTCGTTAATAAGATTGCCGCAGGCCGTGTTATTATTGCCTTTTAGTATATTTAGACAGGAAGAGTATTTTGACTACTGACACTCATACTCTGCACATTGAAGAGATTCTGGAACTTCTGCCTCACCGTTACCCGTTCCTGCTGGTAGACCGCGTGCTGGATTTTGAAGAAGGTCGTTTTCTGCGCGCAGTAAAAAATGTTTCCGTAAACGAGCCGTTTTTCCAGGGGCATTTCCCTGGTAAGCCGATTTTACCTGGCGTGCTGATTCTGGAAGCGATGGCGCAAGCCACCGGCATTCTGGCTTTCAAAAGCGTTGGAAAACTTGAGCCGGGCGAACTGTACTACTTCGCGGGTATCGATGAAGCGCGTTTCAAACGTCCGGTAGTGCCAGGCGACCAGATGATTATGGAAGTCACTTTCGAGAAAACCCGCCGCGGCCTGACCCGTTTCAAAGGCGTTGCGCTGGTTGACGGTAAAGTGGTTTGCGAAGCGACGATGATGTGTGCGCGTAGCCGGGAGGCCTGATACGTGATTGATAAAACCGCCTTTATTCATCCTACCGCCATTGTAGAAGAAGGCGCCGTCATTGGCGCTAACGTCCACATTGGTCCGTTTTGTATTGTGGGCGCCAACGTCGAAATTGGCGAGGGCACCGTACTGAAGTCTCATGTCGTTGTGAATGGCCACACTAAAATTGGCCGCGACAATGAGATCTACCAGTTCGCTTCGATCGGTGAAGTTAACCAGGATCTGAAATATGCTGGCGAGCCGACTCGAGTGGAAATTGGCGATCGCAACCGCATTCGCGAAAGCGTCACCATTCATCGCGGCACAGTACAGGGCGGTGGATTAACGAAGGTGGGCAGCGATAACCTGCTGATGATCAACGCCCACGTGGCGCACGATTGTACGCTTGGCGACCGCTGCATCCTGGCCAACAACGCGACGCTGGCCGGTCACGTGTCTCTGGATGATTTCGTCATCATCGGCGGCATGACTGCAGTACATCAGTTCTGCATCATCGGCGCGCACGTTATGGTAGGCGGCTGCTCCGGCGTCGCTCAGGACGTTCCGCCGTTCGTGATTGCCCAGGGCAACCATGCCACGCCGTTTGGCGTCAACATCGAAGGTCTGAAACGCCGCGGCTTTAGCCGTGAAGCGATTACCGCGATTCGTAACGCCTATAAACTGCTGTACCGCAGTGGCAAAACGCTGGACGAAGCCAAGCCGGAAATCGCCGAACTGGCGGCTCAGCATCCTGAAGTTCAGCCATTTGTCGATTTCTTTGCCCGTTCAACTCGCGGCTTGATTCGTTAATGGCCGAACAGCGTCCCCTGACGATTGCCCTGGTCGCCGGAGAAACCTCCGGCGATATTCTTGGCGCCGGTCTCATCCGCGCCCTCAAAGCTCGCGTCCCTGATGCGCGCTTTGTCGGCGTGGCGGGGCCGCTGATGCAGGCGGAAGGATGCGAAGCCTGGTACGAAATGGAAGAGCTGGCCGTGATGGGCATTGTTGAAGTGCTTGGTCGTCTGCGCCGCTTACTGCATATTCGCGCCGATTTAACGCGCCGCTTCGGTGAACTGCGTCCCGATGTCTTCGTTGGCATCGACGCCCCTGATTTCAATATTACCCTCGAAGGTAACCTGAAAAAGCAGGGCATCAAAACCATTCATTACGTCAGCCCGTCCGTTTGGGCATGGCGACAAAAACGCGTTTTCAAAATTGGCAGATCCACCGATCTGGTCCTGGCATTCCTGCCTTTCGAAAAAGCGTTTTACGACAGATTTAACGTTCCCTGCCGTTTCATCGGCCACACCATGGCGGATGCCATGCCGCTGGATCCTGACAAGGGCGCGGCACGTGACCGTCTGGGTATCCCGCATGATGTTCACTGCCTGGCGTTGCTGCCCGGTAGCCGCGGCGCGGAGGTCGAAATGCTCAGCGCCGACTTCCTGAAAACCGCGCAGCTTCTGCGTAATGCTTATCCCGACCTGCAGGTTGTGGTGCCGCTGGTCAATGCCAAACGGCGGGAACAGTTTGAGCGAATCAAAGCTGAGACGGCGCCGGATATGACGGTACATATGCTGGATGGTCAGGCGCGCGATGCGATGATCGCCAGTGATGCCGCGCTGCTGGCCTCGGGGACGGCGGCGCTGGAGTGCATGCTGGCGAAATGCCCGATGGTCGTTGGCTACCGCATGAAGCCGTTTACCTTCTGGCTGGCGAAGCGGTTGGTGAAAACCGATTATGTCTCCTTGCCAAATCTGCTGGCCGGGCGCGAGCTGGTGAAAGAGCTGCTGCAGGATGAATGCGAGCCGCAGGCGCTGGCAGCCGCCTTGAAGCCGCTGCTGGCCGACGGCAAAACCAGCCACGATATGCATGATACTTTCCGCGCGCTGCATCAGCAGATCCGCTGCAACGCGGACGAGCAGGCGGCGGACGCAGTACTGGAGTTAGCAAAATGATGGAGTTCGTTTATCCACATACCCATCTGGTCGCCGGTGTCGATGAGGTAGGCCGCGGGCCGCTGGTCGGCGCGGTGGTCACTGCCGCGGTAATCCTTGATCCGCGTAAGCCTATCGTAGGCCTCAACGACTCTAAAAAATTAAGCGAAAAGCGCCGCCTGGCGCTGTTTGATGAAATCAAAGACAAAGCGCTGTGCTGGAGCCTGGGGCGCGCCGAGCCGCATGAAATCGACGAGCTAAACATCCTGCATGCCACGATGCTGGCGATGCAGCGCGCCGTCGCTGGTCTGAGTATTACCCCTGAGTTCGTGCTTATCGACGGCAACCGCTGTCCATCGCTTCCGATGCCGTCGCAGGCGGTAGTGAAAGGCGATAGCCGGGTGGCGGAAATCAGCGCAGCGTCTATTCTGGCTAAAGTCACTCGCGACGCCGAAATGGCTACGCTGGATATTGCATTTCCGCAATACGGTTTTGCCCAGCACAAAGGCTATCCTACCGTTGTACATCTGCAAAAACTGCAGGAACACGGCGCAACAGAGCACCACCGGCGTAGTTTCGGCCCGGTGAAACGCGCGCTGGGCCTGGCGTCCAACTAAGTCACTGGGATCTAAAGATGTCTGAACCACGTTTCGTACACCTGCGGGTGCACAGCGACTATTCCATGATCGATGGGCTGGCGAAAACCGGGCCGCTGGTGAAAAAGGCGGCCGCTTTGGGCATGCCTGCGCTGGCGATCACCGATTTCACCAACCTCTGCGGTCTGGTTAAGTTCTACGGAACGGGCCATGGCGCCGGGATTAAACCAATTGTCGGCGCTGACTTCCATGTTCAGTGCGATCTGCTTGGCGATGAATTCACCGAGCTGACGGTTTTAGCGGCCAACAATACCGGCTATCAGAACCTGACTCTGCTCATTTCTCGTGCCTATCAGCGCGGCTATGGCGCGCTGGGGCCATGGATCGATCGCGACTGGCTGGTTGAGCATCAGGAAGGGCTGATTCTGCTGTCCGGCGGGCGTAAAGGCGACGTTGGCGTCAGCTTGATCCGCGGAAATATGCCGCTGGTAGAGCAGTGTCTCGCCTTCTATCAACAACATTTTCCGGATCGCTACTATCTGGAGCTGATCCGTACCGGTCGTCAGGACGAAGAAAGCTATCTTCATGCCGCGGTTCAACTGGCGGAAGAGCATGGTTTGCCGGTAGTGGCGACCAACGATGTGCGCTTCCTGGAAACCGGCGACTTCGACGCTCATGAAATCCGCGTCGCCATTCACGATGGCTTCACCCTCGACGATCCGAAGCGTCCGCGTAACTACTCGCCGCAGCAATATATGCGCAGCGAGGAGGAGATGTGCGAGCTATTTGCTGACATCCCGGAAGCGCTGGAAAACACCGTTGAGATCGCCAAACGCTGCAACGTCACCGTGCGCCTTGGCGAATACTTCCTGCCGCAGTTCCCGACCGGCGACATGACTACCGAAGATTTTCTGGTGATGAAGTCGAAAGAGGGGCTGGAAGAGCGTCTCGAATTCCTGTTCCCGGATCCCGAAGAGCGCGCTAAGCGTCGCCCGGAATATGACCAACGTCTGGATGTGGAACTGCAGGTTATCAACCAGATGGGGTTCCCTGGCTACTTCCTGATCGTCATGGAATTTATCCAGTGGTCCAAGGATAACGGCGTGCCGGTAGGGCCGGGGCGAGGTTCCGGCGCCGGCTCGCTGGTAGCCTATGCGTTGAAAATCACCGACCTTGACCCGCTGGAGTTCGACCTGCTGTTCGAACGTTTCCTCAACCCGGAACGTGTTTCGATGCCCGACTTCGACGTCGATTTCTGCATGGAGAAACGCGACCAGGTGATTGAGCATGTGGCGGATATGTATGGCCGCGACGCGGTATCGCAGATCATCACCTTCGGTACCATGGCGGCGAAGGCGGTTATTCGCGACGTGGGCCGCGTGCTGGGCCACCCTTACGGCTTTGTTGACCGAATCTCTAAGCTGGTGCCGCCGGATCCGGGCATGACGCTGGCGAAAGCCTTTGAAGCGGAACCACAGCTGCCGGAAATCTACGAAGCGGACGAAGAAGTTAAAGCGCTGATTGATATGGCGCGTAAGCTGGAAGGCGTAACGCGTAACGCCGGTAAGCACGCGGGCGGCGTGGTTATCGCGCCGACCAAAATCACCGATTTCGCGCCGCTGTACTGCGATGAGCAGGGGCTGCACCCGGTTACCCAGTTTGATAAGAACGACGTCGAATACGCCGGGCTGGTAAAATTCGACTTCCTCGGCCTGCGTACGCTGACCATCATCAACTGGGCGCTGGAGATGATCAACAAGCGCCGGGCGAAAAACGGCGAAGGGCCGCTGGATATCGCCGCGATTCCGCTGGATGACAAGAAAAGCTTCGACATGCTGCAGCGCTCGGAAACCACCGCGGTATTCCAGCTTGAATCGCGCGGCATGAAAGATCTGATTAAGCGCCTGCAGCCTGACTGCTTCGAAGACATGATCGCACTAGTGGCCCTGTTCCGCCCGGGCCCGCTGCAGTCGGGGATGGTAGATAACTTTATCGACCGTAAGCACGGCCGTGAAGAGATTTCCTACCCGGACGTGCAGTGGCAGCACGAATGTCTGAAACCTGTACTGGAGCCGACTTACGGCATCATCCTGTACCAGGAACAGGTCATGCAGATAGCCCAGGAGCTCTCTGGTTATACCCTCGGCGGCGCGGATATGCTGCGTCGTGCGATGGGTAAGAAAAAGCCGGAAGAGATGGCCAAGCAGCGTTCTGTCTTCGAAGAAGGTGCGAAGAAAAATGGCGTTGACGGCGAACTGGCGATGAAAATCTTTGACCTGGTGGAGAAATTCGCCGGTTATGGATTTAACAAATCCCACTCCGCCGCCTATGCGCTGGTCTCCTACCAGACGCTGTGGCTGAAGGCGCACTATCCGGCCGAGTTTATGGCGGCGGTGATGACTGCCGATATGGACAACACCGAGAAGGTGGTGGGCCTGGTCGATGAGTGCTGGCGCATGGGGCTGAAAATCCTGCCGCCGGACATTAACTCCGGCCTGTATCATTTCCACGTCAACGATGATGGGGAAATCGTGTATGGTATCGGCGCCATTAAAGGCGTCGGCGAAGGCCCGATTGAAGCCATCATTGAAGCGCGTAACAATGGCGGTTACTTCCGCGAGCTGTTTGACCTGTGCGCCCGTACCGATATTAAAAAACTCAATCGCCGGGTGTTGGAAAAACTGATTATGTCCGGGGCGTTCGACCGCCTCGGCCCGCATCGTGCGGCGCTGATGAACTCGCTGAACGATGCGCTGAAAGCCGCCGATCAGCACGCCAAAGCCGAAGCCATCGGCCAGGCGGATATGTTCGGCGTGCTGGCGGAAGAGCCGGAGCAAATCGAGCAATCCTACGCCAGCTGCCAGCCGTGGCCAGAGCAGGTGGTGCTGGATGGTGAAAGGGAAACGCTGGGGCTGTATCTGACCGGCCACCCGATTAACCAATATCTAAAAGAGATCGAACGCTACGTTGGCGGCGTGAGACTCAAAGACATGCACCCAACCGATCGTGGTAAAGTGACCACGGCGGCGGGGCTGGTTATTGCTGCGCGGGTAATGGTCACCAAGCGCGGCAATCGTATCGGCATCTGTACGCTGGATGACCGTTCCGGGCGTCTGGAGGTGATGTTATTCACCGACGCGCTGGATAAATACCAGCAGTTGCTGGAAAAAGACCGCATACTTATCGTCAGCGGACAGGTCAGCTTTGATGACTTCAGCGGGGGCCTTAAAATGACCGCCCGTGAAGTCATGGATATTGACGAAGCCCGGGAAAAATATGCTCGCGGGCTTGCTATCTCGCTGACGGACAGGCAAATTGATGACCAGCTTTTAAACCGACTCCGTCAGTCTCTGGAACCCCACCGTTCGGGAACCATTCCAGTACACCTCTATTATCAGAGGGCGGATGCGCGCGCGCGGTTGCGTTTTGGCGCAACATGGCGCGTCTCTCCGAGCGATCGTTTACTCAACGATCTGCGTGGCCTTATCGGCTCGGAGCAGGTGGAACTGGAGTTTGACTAATACAGGAATACTATGAGTCTGAATTTCCTAGATTTTGAACAGCCTATCGCAGAGCTGGAAGCGAAAATCGATTCCCTGACTGCTGTAAGCCGTCAGGATGAGAAACTGGATATTAACATCGATGAAGAAGTGCATCGTCTGCGCGAAAAAAGCGTAGAGCTGACGCGCAAAATCTTCGCCGATCTTGGCGCATGGCAGGTAGCCCAGCTGGCGCGCCATCCACGTCGTCCCTATACCCTGGATTATGTCCGCCTGGCTTTCGACGAATTTGACGAGCTGGCAGGCGATCGCGCCTATGCTGACGATAAAGCTATCGTCGGCGGTATTGCGCGTCTTGATGGTCGCCCGGTGATGATCATCGGTCATCAGAAAGGCCGTGAAACCAAAGAGAAGATCCGTCGTAACTTTGGTATGCCGGCGCCGGAAGGCTACCGCAAAGCGCTGCGCCTGATGGAAATGGCTGAGCGTTTCAAAATGCCGATCATTACCTTCATCGACACCCCTGGCGCCTATCCGGGCGTTGGCGCGGAAGAGCGCGGCCAGTCGGAAGCGATTGCCCGCAACCTGCGTGAAATGTCGCGTCTGAGCGTGCCGGTTATCTGCACCGTGATTGGCGAAGGCGGCTCCGGCGGCGCGCTGGCGATCGGCGTAGGTGATAAAGTCAACATGCTGCAGTACAGCACCTATTCAGTTATCTCGCCGGAAGGCTGTGCGTCCATTCTGTGGAAAAGCGCGGATAAAGCGCCGCTGGCCGCGGAAGCGATGGGTATCATCGCGCCACGCCTCAAAGAGCTGAAGCTGATTGATTCCATCGTTCCAGAACCGCTGGGCGGCGCTCATCGTAACCCGGAAGCGATGGCGGCGAGCCTGAAGGCACAGCTGTTGGCCGACCTGGCTGACCTGGATACTCTCAGCGAAGAAGAGCTGCGTAATCGCCGCTATCAGCGTCTGATGAGCTACGGCTACGCCTGATTTATCAGCGCATCACAATTCTCTAAGGGGCCGGATTTCCGGCCCTTTTTTTTATCATTTTTTCACTGAGGTAAGATGATACGTCAATGAGGTGATGTGATTAGCCGATGATGTCTTTTTCCCGTGACACTGCGCTCACTGCCGGGGACAACGCCTGGGCAGACCGTTCATAAGGAAAAGGAGAATAATATTATGGCAATTCATAAAACCGTCGCCTTAAGCGCCGTGGCGGCAGGGATCATGTTAAGTCTGGGGGCCGCACAGGCGGCGCCGCTGCTCAGCGCCACTGAAACAACCACCATGACCGCCAGCGAACTGGCGGCAAAAGAAAAAGCGCTAACCGACTTTCCGCTGATGGAAGCGGTTAAATCCTCTATTCGCACCCTCGATAATGCCGTGGTCGAGCAGATTGAACCCGGTAGGGCGGCGAATCCGGAGAACGTTAAGCGCGTTGAAGGCATGCTTAGCGAGCAGGATTGGGATTATCTGTTCCCGATGCGCGCGCCGGAATATACCTACAGCAATTTCCTGAAGGCGATCGGTAAATTCCCGGCGGTATGCGGTACCTATACCGATGGTCGCGATAGCGATGCTATCTGCCGTAAATCGCTGGCGACGATGTTTGCCCACTTTGCTCAGGAAACCGGCGGCCACGAAAGCTGGCGCGATATTCCGGAATGGCGCCAGGCGCTGGTCTATCTGCGCGAAGTCGGCTGGACCGAAGGTCAAAAGGGCGGCTATAACGGCGAATGTAACCCGGATGTCTGGCAGGGGCAGACCTGGCCTTGCGGTAAAGATGCCGATGGCGATTTCCTCAGCTATTTTGGCCGCGGCGCTAAACAGCTCTCCTATAACTACAACTACGGCCCGTTCTCAGAGGCGATGTATGGCGACGTTCGCCCGCTGTTGGATAAACCACAGTTGGTGGCCGATTCATGGATGAACCTCGCCAGCGCCGTGTTCTTCTTTGTCTATCCGCAGCCGCCGAAACCTTCCATGCTGCACGTTATCGACGGTACCTGGCAGCCCAACGATCGCGATAAGAGCAATGGCCTGGTGCCAGGGTTTGGCGTGAGCATCCAGATCATCAACGGCGGCGTCGAGTGCGGCGGCGCAACGGAAAACGCCCAATCGCTTAACCGTATTGCCTATTACAAAGAGTTCGCCAACTACCTCAAAGTACCTATTGCCGATGATGAAGTGCTGGGCTGTAAGAACATGAAGCAGTTTGATGAAGGCGGAGCCGGCGCGCTGCCAATCTACTGGGAACAGGATTGGGGATGGGATCCGAACACCGCGGACGGTAAAACCAATGCCTGCCAGCTGGTGAGCTATCAGACGCCGTACAGCGCGTTTAAAGAGGGGGATTACAGCAAATGTGTGCAGCACTACTTCAACGTAACCGTGGTTGATGATGCGGGTAGTGATGGCGCGTCTGATAAGACGGATGATGTTACGCCTGCTCCACAGGTAAACGTCGCGCCGGTGGCGCGTATTGCCGGCCCGGTCGGCGCAGTCGAAGCCGGTAGCCTGGTGTCGCTGAGCGCGGAAGCCTCTACCGATGCCAACGGCGATAAGCTGAGCTATAGCTGGATGTCGCAGGATGGCCAGACGTTGAGCGGCGCGGATAAGGCGGTGATCAATTTTAGCGCACCAGAGAGCGACAAGGATGCCCAGTATGTCGTTAGCCTGACCGTTAGCGATGGCAGCTTATCCAGCACGGCCACCTATACTCTGAATGTGAAGGCGAAGGCGGCGGCGGATGACGCGAAGGATGAGCCGGCAGGCGATAGCGGCGCTATCAGCTATCCGGCATGGAGCGCCAGCCAGAGCTGGAAACCAGGTGACATCGTCAATAACCACGGCGCGCTTTTCCAGTGTAAACCGCTGCCGGAAGGGGCATGGTGCAACGTGGCGCCAACCTACTACGAACCGGGCGCAGGTCTGGCCTGGGGGGATGCGTGGAAAGCGCTGTAATCATCGCTTTGCTATGACTCAGGACTAAGATAAATCCGCCAGTGCTAAGCACTGGCGCGATTGATATTATGCTTACCTTAGGTAAATCCAGGAGGAAAGCGTGAATATCATCGCCATCATGGGGCCCCACGGCGTCTACCATAAAGACGAACCGATCAAAGAGCTGGAAGCCGCTCTGCAGAAGCAAGGATTCCAGACTATCTGGCCGCAAAACAGCGCCGACCTGCTGCAGTTTATCGAGCACAACCCGCGTATCTGCGGCGTGATCTTCGACTGGGACGAGTACAGCGTTGATTTATGCAGCGATATCAATCACCTGAACGAATATCTCCCGCTGTATGCTTTTATCAATACGCACTCGACGATGGACGTCAGCAGCCAGGACCTACGGATGGCGTTGTGGTTCTTCGAATATGCGCTGGGTCTGGCGGAAGATATCGCTACCCGCATTCGCCAGTATACCAATGAGTATCTGGACAACATCACGCCGCCATTTACCAAAGCGTTGTTTAATTATGTGCAGGAGGGGAAATATACCTTTTGTACACCCGGACACATGGCGGGAACCGCCTATCAGAAAAGCCCGGTCGGCTGCCTGTTTTATGATTTCTTCGGCGGTAATACGCTGAAAGCCGATGTTTCTATCTCTGTTACCGAACTGGGGTCGCTGCTGGACCATACCGGCCCGCATCTGGAAGCGGAAGAGTATATCGCTCGCGCCTTTGGCGCCGAGCAGAGCTACATGGTGACCAACGGCACCTCGACTTCGAATAAAATTGTCGGCATGTATTCGGCGCCCGCTGGCAGTACGTTGCTGATCGACCGTAACTGCCATAAATCGCTGGCGCATCTGCTGATGATGAGCGATATCGTGCCGCTGTGGTTAAAACCGACGCGTAACGCGCTGGGGATCCTCGGCGGCATTCCGAAACGGGAATTTACCCGCGATAGCGTCCAGCACAAAGTAGAGACAACTCGCGGCGCGCAGTGGCCGGTGCATGCGGTGATCACCAACTCCACCTATGATGGGCTGTTGTATAACACCACCTGGATTAAACAGACCCTTGACGTGACGTCGATCCACTTCGATTCCGCCTGGGTGCCTTATACCCACTTTCACCCGATTTATCAGGGGAAAAGCGGCATGAGCGGCGATCGCGTACCGGGGAAAGTGATCTTCGAAACCCAGTCGACGCATAAAATGCTGGCGGCGTTGTCGCAGGCTTCGTTGATCCATATTAAAGGCAGCTACGATGAAGATACCTTCAATGAAGCCTTTATGATGCATACCTCTACCTCACCGAGCTATCCGATCGTCGCCTCGATAGAAACCGCAGCGGCGATGCTGCGCGGCAACTCCGGAAAACGCCTGATTCAGCGCTCCATCGAACGCGCGCTACATTTCCGTAAGGAGGTGCAGCGCTTGCGTGAGGAGGCCGACGGCTGGTTCTTTGATATCTGGCAACCGGAGGAGGTCGACGAAGCGCAATGCTGGCCAGTTTCCCCAGGAGAAGCGTGGCACGGATTCCAGGATGCCGATGACGACCATATGTTCCTCGACCCGGTCAAAGTCACCATTCTCACGCCGGGTATGGACGAGCAGGGCAATATGGCGGAAGAGGGGATCCCGGCCGCGCTGGTGGCCAAATTCCTCGACGAGCGCGGCGTAGTGGTGGAGAAAACCGGGCCTTACAATCTGCTGTTCTTGTTCAGTATCGGTATCGATAAAACCCGGGCGATGGGCCTGCTGCGCGGTCTGACCGAGTTTAAACGCGCCTACGATCTCAACCTGCGGGTGAAAAATATGTTGCCGGATCTCTACGCTGAGGATCCGGACTTCTACCGCAATATGCGCATCCAGGATCTGGCACAGGGGATCCACCGTCTGATCCGTCAGCATCAGCTCTCACAGCTGATGCTGCGGGCCTTTGACGTGCTGCCGGAGATGAAAATGACCCCGCATCAGGCCTGGCAGCGGCAGATTAAGGGCGAAGCCGAAACCATCGAACTGGAGAATCTGGTGGGGCGTATTTCGGCTAACATGATCCTGCCGTATCCGCCTGGCGTGCCGCTGCTGATGCCGGGGGAGATGATTACCGAAGAGAGCCGCGCGGTGCTCGATTTTCTGTTGATGCTCTGCTCGATCGGTCGCCACTATCCAGGTTTTGAAACCGACATCCACGGGGCCAAACGCGATGAAGACGGCGTCTACCGTGTACGAGTCTTAAAAAATAATTAGGGGCTTGCGCGGCGGCGGGCGGCGCGAGTAACGTGTTGGGCTTCAACAGGAGGAGAACAACCATGCTGGGTTTAAAACGAGTTCACCATATTGCCATCATCGCGACAGACTACGCGAAGAGCAAAGCGTTCTATTGCGACATCCTCGGGTTTACGCTGCAGAGCGAGTTCTACCGCGCCGAGCGTGATTCGTGGAAGGGCGACCTGGCGCTGAACGGCGAGTACGTTATCGAGCTGTTTTCGTTCCCGTTCCCTCCTGCGCGCCCAAGCCGTCCGGAAGCCTGTGGTCTGCGCCACCTGGCGTTTAGCGTCGACGATATTGATGCCGCGGTTGCGCATTTGCAGGCGCATGGCGTCGCCTGTGAAGCTATCCGCATCGATCCGTTTACCGATAAGCGTTTCACCTTCTTCAACGATCCCGACGGCCTGCCGCTGGAGATTTACCAACAGTAATACTTGCCAGAACCAGCCCTGGCGCGTAACGTGCCGGGCTATCTCTTCTTAGCTGCGTACGCACGATCATGACGCCGGATATTGCCTCATCGCTTCGACCACATCGTCAGTTTCTGCTGGCCTTCAGCGGCGGCCTGGACTCAACCGTCCTGCTGCACCGGCTGGTACGCTGGCGCCAGCGTGAGCCAGCGATTCAGCTGCGCGCGATTCACATTCACCACGGCCTGAGCGCCAACGCTGACCAGTGGGTTGAGCATTGCGAACAGATTTGCCTGCAGTGGCAGGTACCGTTACAGGTGGTGCGCGTGACGCTGGCGGATGAGGGGTTGGGGATTGAAGCGCATGCTCGCCAGGCGCGCTATCAGGCTTTCCGTGAGGCGCTGCTGCCAGGCGAGGCGTTATTGACGGCACAACATCTCGACGACCAATGCGAGACCTTCCTGCTGGCGCTTAAGCGCGGTAGCGGCCCGACCGGCTTGTCGGCGATGGCCGCCAGTAGCGAGTTCGCTGGCGGAAAATTGCTACGTCCGCTGCTCAATGAGAGCCGTGAATCCCTGCATCAATGGGCGCTGACTCATCAACTGCGGTGGATTGAAGACGAAAGTAATCAGGACGATGCCTACGATCGCAACTTTCTGCGCCTGCGAGTACTGCCGCTGCTGAGCGAGCGCTGGCCGCATTTTGCCGAGTCCGTCGCCCGCAGCGCCAGCTTATGTGGCGAACAGGAACAGTTGCTTGATGAAATGCTGTCGGCGGAGCTTGCCGCGCTGGTTGATGAGCGTGGTTCGCTGGCGATAGAGCCGCTGAGCGCGATGAGCGCGCCGCGTCGTGCGGCGCTGTTGCGCCGCTGGCTGGCATCCCAACAGGCGCCGATGCCGTCGCGCGAAATGCCGGAGCGCATCTGGCAGGAAGTGGCGCTGGCGCGTGAAGACGCCGCGCCTTGTCTGCGGTTAGGCGGTTTTGCCGTCCGGCGCTACCAGCAGCGCCTGTTTTGGGTAAAGCATCTGGCAAGCCTGACGGAACGGGAAATACCATGGGATGATGCGACTGAAGCGCTGACACTACCGGAAACGCTGGGAGAACTGGCGTTGCAGCCCGGTGGGCCGCTACGCGCGCCACGCGCGGATGAACCGGTATCGATACGTTTTCGCGCCAGCGGTAATCTGCACATCGTCGGGCGTCCGGGCGGGCGTAAGCTTAAGAAAATCTGGCAGGAAATGGCGGTCGCGCCCTGGCGTCGCGATACCACGCCACTATTGTTTTATGGCGAAACGTTGATCGCGGCGGCCGATGGGCTGTTTGTGACCAGAGAGGGGCAAGTACAGGAAGGTGAGGGGTTACAGCTGGTATGGCGGAAAACGGGCGGCTAAGCCGCCCGATGGGCTTCAGGATTCGCTGACCACCACGGTGCCGATTTCAGGATGGCTGAAACTGGCGATTTTATCCAGACGTAGTTCACGGACGTTACCGCCAAGTTCTACCACCAGATACTCGACATTTTTACGCGAGATAAGATCGTTTGCTTTGGCCTGCAGCTGTTCACCATCTTTCAGGGCCAGCGCCAGCACCAGGTGATGCTGGCAGGCAAGCTCGAGGTTGTCATAATCATCGCAGTTAATGGGTTGATAAGTATCATTCATTGACATAATCGCTCACCAATAAGTTTGCTGCCGCATAAGCGGCCTTTTCCCTGACTGACTCCGAAAGGGCCTGATCCGCCGCAACCTCATTTAATACTTTCAACACGCAGCCCAGCGCATCCGGGATATACCCTAAGTCTCCGCTGGCTATTTCCGCATACCGCTTGCGTATTAACTCACAATATTGATCCACATGCCCTCCTGTCAGCGTTCTGACTTAACCGTGGGATGCAAGTTTAAGCCTACGAAGATAAACTCTGTTTAGCAAGGTGACTATACCATAGTCATCTAAGCAATATCAGCAGGATGAAAGGAGGACCAGCGATTGACGACAGCCTTTTGTCGCTAGTTTCGCTACAATGTATGCCATTTTTTTCAGGAGTTTATTCATGGCGCTGAAAGCGACGATTTATAAAGCTGTGGTTAACGTTGCCGATTTGGATCGCAACCAGTTTCTGGATGCTAACCTGACGCTGGCGCAACATCCTTCCGAAACCCAGGAGCGTATGATGCTGCGCCTGCTGGCGTGGATAAAATATGCCAACGAGCGCCTGCAGTTCACCCGCGGGTTGTCCTCGGATGATGAACCGGAGCTATGGCAGTTAAACGACCATTTGGGCATCGATCTGTGGATTGAGCTGGGGCTGCCGGACGAGAAGCGCCTCAAGAAAGCCTGCTCGCGGGCGCAGGAGGTGGCGCTATTCGCCTATAATAGCCGGGCGGCTGAAATCTGGTGGCAGCAGAATCAGAATAAGCTTGCGGCGTATCCGAAGCTGACCATCTGGTATCTTGATGATGCACAACTGGCGCAGCTGAGCGCTTTTGCCGATCGCACCATGACGCTGCAGGCAACCCTGCAGGACGGCGGCATCTGGTTATCCGACGATCGGAATAATCTGGAAATTCATTTAACGGCCTGGCAGCAGCCGGCATGATCATGATTAGCCGCAGCGTTTCCATCCCGGATGAGGAGATTTCGCTTACCGGGGTCCGCGCACAGGGGGCGGGCGGTCAGCACGTGAATAAGGCTTCGACGGCGATTCACTTACGTTTTGATATTAAAGCATCGAGCCTGCCGGAGTTTTATAAAGAGCGCCTGCTTGCCGCCAGTCACCACTTAATTTCTGCTGACGGTGTGGTTATCATTAAGGCTCAGGAATATCGCAGCCAGGAGATGAACCGCGAAGCGGCGATCTCGCGGCTGGTTGCGTTAATAAAAGAATTAACCGCAGTGCAAAAAAGCCGCCGGGAGACGCGACCAACTCGGGCGTCAAAAGAGCGACGACTTGCCTCCAAGGCGCAAAAGTCCTCAGTCAAAGCGCTGCGTGGGAAAGTTCGCCATTGAGAGGCGTGGCGGACGGGTGGAATGGATTATAAGGAATTCACAGTGAAGAAAATTGTATTTTCGCTCGCGGCGGCCTGTTCGCTCTTTGCGCTGTTTGGCTGTAACCATCGCGCTGAGGTGGAGACGGTACAGCCGACGGCGATGGAAGAGCTGAAGCCGATGCAGCAAAGCTGGCGCGGTATTTTGCCTTGCGCGGATTGCGAAGGGATTGAGACCTCGTTATTTCTTGAGAAAGACGGCACCTGGGTAATGAACGAACGTTATCAGGGCGTTAGCCACGAGCCGTCATCTTTCGCTTCGTATGGCACCTGGGCGCGTACCGCTGATAAGCTAGTGCTGACCAACAGTAAAGGCGAGAAATCTTACTATCGGGCGAAAGGCGATAAGCTTGAGATGCTCGATCGCGACGGCAACCCGATTAACTCTGCGCTTAACTATACGCTGGAGTCGGTGAAGGCCAGCCTGCCGACGACGCCGATGGCGATGCGCGGGATGTATTTCTATATGGCGGATGCGGCAACCTTTACCGATTGCGTCACAGGTAAAACGGTGGCGGTTGCCAATAACGCCCAGCTTGAGCGAGATTATGCCGCTGCGCGCGGGACGGATACTCGTCCGGTATTGCTGGTGGTTGAAGGACACTTCACGCTTGAAGCGAACCCCGATACCGGCGAGATGATGAAAACGCTAATGACGGATAAAGACAGCAAATTTATTCCGGGTAAAGACTGCGGTAATTAATTTGTCTTCCCCCTGCCCGCGGTATCGGGCAGGGGAATGATGATTATTGCCCGCTGCGAGCAATGTAAAATCCGGCTAAATGACTATCAGCATCTCCTGTTGGAATATATTGGGAGATGACATAGTCTTCATTATCATAGCGGAGGTAATAAGGGTACTTTAGCCCTTCGACAGGTAAAATACGCTCCGTTGTTTTTTGGCTAATGTCGGTTTTCCAGATGCAAGCCAACCCGCCATCATTGTCAAAGAAGAAACTATTTTTGTCACCCCAGGCGTAGTTGCGAGAGTAACTCCAGCCATCCTCTTTCCGATCGCCGACCGATAAAAAGACGTTTACGCCAAGGTCTGGACGATCGTGCGGGAAGTAGTACACCCCGTCATATTGATGTGGAATGGTGCCTTCGCCTGAGGCCAATCGCCACTGCCCATCCGGGGAGCGTAACTCGCTATCACAGGAGAATCGACCGCAGTAGCCTGTCCAGGTTTTTTCTTTATCTATATTCGCTGGCGGTGAAATAGCGATGGGTTTAGATATTTCGCTGCTATTGACTTCAATTTTATAATATTTAGATATAAATTTTTGATGAGTGGCATCGTATATATTAGAAACTTGATAGGTAAAACCACTGCTATCACGCTTAACGAGGGTGATTTCCGGTGTTGATTCTGAATCTGAGTCTCCGTTGTAAGAGTCAATGATATAAGATTTTGCGGTCATGTCGGAAATTAACACGAGATAGGTACCATAATCTCCTCTGATGGTAAATATAATCGCAAGGTTATTATTGGCAATCAGGTGCGTTAGTATATACCAGTCACCGCTATCGATATCGAAACTACGTTCTTTTTGCGCAAAGTCGAAGAGTTTTTTTACCTGCCAGGGGTTATCCCGAATAACAAAGCCATTTTTATTTTTCATTTCACCGTTAAATGGCTTATCGAGCAGAGACGCTGGAAAAACTTCAGGTAAAGAGTGAAAGGCTTCAATGCTGCTGAGTTCCGAGTTACGCAACAGATATTTCTGCTTAATACATTCAACGTCGGCCTTGCAGGAGTTGCGTTCCTTGAGCCATTTTGTTTGCCCTGACTGCACTATCTCTTTTGATAGCGTATTATTTACTGCGTTTATGAATAACTGATTGGCAACGTTATCTATACCGCTCAGATAGGGAGTCTGACAGATCGTTTTTTCCGATTCATTTAGCGTTTCCAGCGTACAGTTAAAACCCGCAGCATGCACGTTAGCCTGGAGAGAAAGTAGCGTTAATGCACATAATGTGAATCTGCTTTTCATAAATCAATATAATCCTTTATATTGCATTGCTTATGTAATTCAATGGTGAATATAATTATCGCCATCTATTTTTATTTATTAATGCTTAAATGAAACTAATTATTTTCCGCTTTATATAATATTAATGTACAAATTACGCGATGGTCTTGCAATATGATTTTTTATGACAACTGGGGAAAAAAAAGCCCCGATATTTATCAGGGCCTTGCGATGATTAACCTTTAATTTGCTGCACCAGGTAGTTCACGATATCCCCGGTCTTAATCAGCTGCTTCTCGCCGTTGCGACGATGTTTGTATTCGATATCATCGTTATCGAGGTTACGGTCGCCCAGCACGATGGTGTGCGGGATGCCGATCAGCTCCATATCGGCGAACATCACGCCAGGACGCTCTTTACGGTCGTCCATCAGCACGTCGATGCCATGTGCGCGCAGCTCGGCGTAGAGCTTCTCTGCCAGCTCCTGCACGCGATAGGACTTGTGCATGTTCATCGGCAAAATAGCGACCTGGAACGGCGCGATGGCGTCCGGCCAGATAATGCCGCGATCGTCAAAGTTCTGCTCAATAGCGGCGGCCACCACGCGGGTCACCCCAATACCGTAGCAGCCCATGGTCAGGACCTGGTTGCGGCCGTCTTCACCCTGTACCGCGGCATTCATCGCCTGCGAGTACTTGGTGCCTAACTGGAAGATGTGTCCCACTTCGATACCACGCTTGATAAGCAGAGTACCTTTACCATCCGGGCTCGGATCGCCGGCAACGACGTTACGAATATCAGCAACTTCCGGAGTCGCGACATCGCGATCCCAGTTAATGCCAAAATAGTGTTTGCCATCGACGTTGGCGCCGGCGGCGAAATCGCTCATGGCCGCGACGGTACGGTCGATAACCACCGGAATCGGCATATTAACCGGGCCGAGAGAACCTGGCCCCGCGTTAACAATAGCGCGGATCTCTTCTTCGCTGGCGAAGGTCAGCGGGCTGGCGACCTGCGGCAGTTTTTCCGCTTTTACTTCGTTGAGTTCATGATCGCCGCGTACCAGCAGGGCGACCAGCGGGTAGCTGCTATCTTCTACCGCTTTCACCAGCAGGGTCTTAACGGTTTTTTCGATTGGCAGATTGAACTGCTCAACCAGCTCGGCGATGGTTTTCGCGTTCGGCGTGTCTACCAGCGTCATTTCTTGCGTCGCTGCTGCGCGCGGCTCTTTCGGCGCGACGGCTTCGGCAAACTCAATGTTCGCCGCGTAGTCGGAGCTGTCAGAGAAGATCACGTCATCTTCGCCGCTCTGCGCCAGTACCTGGAACTCATGGGAAGCGCTACCGCCGATCGAACCGGTGTCAGCCTGTACCGCGCGGAAATCCAGCCCCATACGGCTGAAGATTTTGCTGTAAGCGGTATACATCGCGTCGTAGGTTTCCTGCAGCGATTCCTGAGAGGTATGGAAAGAGTAAGCATCTTTCATCAGGAACTCACGGGAGCGCATCACGCCGAAACGCGGGCGAACTTCATCGCGGAACTTGGTCTGAATCTGATAAAAGTTCAGCGGCAGCTGTTTGTACGAGTTCAGCTCATTGCGAATCAGGTCAGTAATGACCTCTTCGTGAGTCGGCCCGAGGACGAATGGGCGATCGCCACGATCGGCAATGCGCAGCAGCTCAGGGCCATATTGCTCCCAGCGACCGCTCTCCTGCCACAGTTCAGAAGGCTGAACTACCGGCATTAACACCTCGATAGCACCGGCGTTGTTCATCTCTTCACGCACGATGTTCTCGACTTTTTTCAGAACGCGCACGCCGGTCGGCAGCCAGGTGTACAACCCTGAGGCCAGCTTGCGGATCATCCCGGCGCGCAGCATCAGCTGATGGCTGATGACTTCGGCGTCGGCAGGTGTCTCCTTCAGAGTGGAGAGCAGATATTGGCTAGTACGCATGTTGTTACGGTTCCATTTGGACGATCGGAACAGGCTGGAGAGCCAGCCTGAAACAAAAAAAGTGGTTTAGTTTACCAGTGTGGCAAAGATGCCAAAAGAGAGGAAAATAAAATTAGCGCGGTTCGAGAGAAAAGACTTCAAAACCGGAGGGGATTACCCGCCAGCGCACGTTGAAATCGAGCAACCAGACGGCGTAGGTTTTCCCTGCTTCTTCCTCTTTGCGATAAGCCGGACGCGGATCCTGCGCCAGTACTTCACGGATAAACGCTTTGATATGCGGGTAGCGTTTTTCCAGCGTCAGTAACTGTGCTTCTATTTCCGGCGTAAAGCTGACATTCATGCCTGCCAGCGGCGCCTGTTGCGCATAGCTGGCGCTGGCATCAGGCAGGGCTTCGGCAAAGGGAAGATAAGGTTTGATATCAACCACCGGCGTGCCGTCAACGAGATCGAGGCTGCCAAGTTCCAGTATTACCTGATCCTTCTGGCAGCGAACGCCTTTCAGTTCAACCAGCGACATGCCGATAGGGTTGGGGCGAAATGTCGAGCGGGTCGCGAAGACGCCCATGCGCGCGTTGCCGCCAAGGCGGGGAGGGCGCACGGTCGGGCGCCAGCCGCCAGCCATGGTCTGATGAAAGACGAACAGCACCCACAGATGGCTGAAGTTTTCCAGTCCACGCACGGCGTCAGCCTGGTTATAGGGCGCGAGCAGATGAAGTTCTCCGCCGCCGTGTTCAACCAGACCAGGCTGGCGAGGAACGGCAAACTTCTCTTTATACGGCGAGCGGATGACGCCTATTTGCGCGAACTGAAATGCACTCATTGCGCCGAGACGTTAAGCGCTGAACCCAGGCAAACGGCCTGACGGTAGCAGCCTGGCGTACCGCTGGTCACTTCGCAGCTGTGCAGCAGCACGGCGTTGGCCTTCATTTTGGCCGCGTTGATTTGCATGCGTTTACGGGCGGTCGGGATGTTCGGCGGGGAGTCCTGGTTTGAAGCCTGGCATGATTCGCCGCTCACTTCACCCAGATCGCGGAAGGGTTTCCCAACCAGCGCGGCGGCATCGGTGTAGATTCTGACCGGCGCGGGACGTGAGACTTTTGGTTTAGCCGTTTCCGTCTGGACTGGCGTGGTTGCGGTGCTTTTAACAGGCTCAACGGGGGATCTGCTTAGCATAGAACAACCGCTTAACATGAGTGCTAACAAACAGACCGGTAAAGCACGCATAGTATTTCCTCAATGAATTATAAAACAGGGCGCTATTGAATCAGGTGCTTGCAAAAATGACAAGACGGGCATAAAGCCCGTCCTGAATGATATTACGCTGAAAGCAGATTACCAGCCTTTCACTGCGCCGCCGTTAAAGATTTTGTTAGCGGCTTCGTAAACTTCATCGCTTTGGTAAGCCTGAACAAATTTCTTAACATTTTCCGCGTCTTTATTATCTTCGCGGGCGACGATCAGGTTTACGTACGGCGAGTTTTTGTCTTCAACGAAGATACCGTCTTTCGCCGGTGTCAGGCCAATCTGGCTGGCGTAGGTGGTGTTGATGACTGCCAGAGCGATCTGCGCGTCGTCCAGAGAACGCGGCAGCTGCGGTGCTTCCAGCTCAACAATCTTCAGGTTTTTCGGGTTCTCAACCACATCCAGAGACGTCGGTAGCAGACCTACGCCTTCTTTCAGTTTAATCAGACCCACTTGCTGCAGCAGCAGCAGGGAACGGCCGAGGTTGGTCGGATCGTTCGGTACGGCAATCTGTGAGCCCGGCTGCAGTTCGTCCAGAGATTTGATTTTCTTCGAGTAGCCAGCGATCGGATAGACGAAGGTGTTGCCGACGGAAACCAGCTTATAACCGCGGTCTTTAATCTGCTGGTCGAGATACGGTTTGTGCTGGAAGGCGTTAACGTCGATGTCGCCTTTGCTCAGCGCTTCGTTCGGCAACACGTAGTCGTTGAAGGTCACCAGCTCAACGTCAAGGCCATACTTCTCTTTTGCCACTTTCTGCGCGACTTCAGCAACCTGCTGTTCCGCACCGACGATCACGCCGACTTTAATATGGTTAGGATCTTTTTCATCCTGACCGCAACCCACCAGAGCCAGAGAACCGATTAATGCGCCAACTGCCGCAAAGGTTTTGAAATTAAAGGCCATGTTATTTCCTTCCTGTAAGAATTAGTGTTGTGTGTCAATAACGTTATTTGTGAGTCACAGCCCGGACGATACGATCGCCAGAGAATTGAATTAAATAAACCAGAATAACCAGCAATACCAGTACGGTGTTCATTACCGTCGCGTTATAGCCGATGTAGCCGTACTGATAGCCAATCTGACCCAAGCCACCGGCACCGACCGCACCGCCCATTGCGGAATAACCCACCAGGGTGATGAGCGTAATGGTGGCGGCGTTCACCAGACCCGGCAGCGCTTCAGGGAGCAGGACTTTACGCACGATCTGCATTGGCGTTGCGCCCATCGCGCGTGAGGCTTCGATAAGCCCGGTCGGGATCTCCAACAGCGCGTTTTCCACCATACGTGCGATAAACGGCGCGGCGCCAACCGTTAATGGCACAATCGCTGCCTGCAGGCCGATAGAGGTACCGACGATCACGCGGGTAAATGGAATCATCCACACCAGCAGAATAATAAATGGAATCGAGCGGAAGATATTAACCAGCGCCGATAGCGTACGATACAGCCGGGCGCTGGCGGCAATCTGCCCCGGACGGGTAACGTACAGCAGCACGCCGACCGGCAGGCCGAGCACAAAGCCAAAGAAGCCGGAGACAAACGTCATAGCCAGCGTTTCCCACACGCCGCGAACCAGCAGCCAGATCATTGGTTCAGACATATCCCAGTACCTCTACTTTTACATGATGTTCCTGCAGCCAGGCGATCGCCGCCTGGGTATCTTCCTGTGTGCCGTGCATTTCGGTCAGCATGATGCCGAACTTCACTCCGCCGGCGTAATCCATCTGCGCGCTAATAATGTTGTTATTCACATTAAAGCGGCGGGCGGTTTCCGACAGCAGCGGCGCATCGACGGAATGGCCGGTAAACTCCATACGTAGCATCGGCACGCTGTCAGGCAGCGGCGTGGGCTTCAGGCGCGCCTGATAGTCATCCGGAATATCCAGATGCAGGGTAGATTGAATGAACTGTTGGGCGAGCGGCGTCTTAGGATGGGAGAAGACTTCGCTCACGGTGTCCTGCTCGATCAGTTGACCATTGCTAATGACCGCCACACAGTCGCAGATACGTTTAACCACGTCCATTTCATGGGTGATCAACAGAATGGTCAGCCCCAGACGACGGTTAATGTCTTTCAGCAGTTCGAGGATCGAACGGGTCGTTGCCGGGTCCAGCGCGCTGGTGGCTTCATCGCACAGCAGCACCTTTGGATTGCTGGCCAGCGCGCGGGCAATCGCCACACGCTGTTTCTGGCCGCCGGAGAGGTTTGCCGGATAGCTGTCATGCTTATCGCCAAGACCAACCAGGTCAAGCAGTTCATTAACACGGCGTTTGATTTCCGCCGGCGGTGTGTTATCCAGCTCAAGCGGCAGCGCCACGTTGCCGAAAACGGTACGTGAAGCGAGCAGATTAAAGTGCTGGAAGATCATGCCAATCTGACGGCGCGCGCGAGTCAGTTCTTTTTCAGTCAGCGCGGTGAGTTCCTGGTTATCTACCTGCACGCTGCCTTCGGTTGGGCGTTCCAGCAGGTTAACGCAGCGAATCAGCGTACTTTTACCTGCGCCGGAAGCGCCGATCACGCCGTAAATTTGCCCGGCAGGGACATGCAGGCTGACATTGTTCAGCGCCTGTATGGTGCGGTTCCCCTGCTGGAACACTTTGGTAATATTCGAAAGTTTAATCATCAGTTATTTATTATCGTTTAGCCGTTTGCCGTGGCATTTTCTTCTGCCGTGTCCAGGCGATGCCTGTCAATGAAATGGATGTTAAGGCATCCAGACGTCTAAATCAATCTGACTCTTTATAATGAGCACTTTCTTGCATGCCGAAACATGCGATACTAACGGCATTAGCCTTTATCAGGAGCAAACCGGTGGCAAAGTCTGTACCCGCTATTTTTCTCGACCGTGACGGCACGATTAATATCGATCATGGTTACGTCCACGAAATCGACAGCTTTGAGTTTATCGACGGCGTCATTGATGCCATGCGTGAACTAAAGGCAATGGGATTTGCGTTAGTGCTGGTGACCAACCAGTCAGGTATCGCGCGCGGTAAATTCACGGAAGCGCAATTTGAGACCCTCACCGAATGGATGGATTGGTCGCTGGCAGACCGCGGCGTGGATCTCGACGGTATCTATTATTGTCCGCATCACCCGCAGGGGAGCGTTGAAGAGTTCCGCCAGACCTGCGATTGCCGTAAGCCGCATCCGGGGATGCTCATTTCCGCACGCGATTTCCTGCATATTGATATGGCCGCTTCTTATATGGTGGGTGATAAACTCGAAGACATGCAGGCGGCTGCAGCGGCGAATGTCGGAACGAAAGTGCTGGTGCGTACCGGTAAGCCGGTTACCGAAGAAGCGGAAAGCGCAGCGGATTGGGTGCTAAATAGCCTGGCGGACCTGCCTGCGGCTATTAAAAAGCAGCAAAAATAAGCGTTACGTATAAAAGATGAGCGGTTGAAATAAAAATGTATTTTTCCGCTTGTCATTCCCGGCGGGCTCCCTATAATGCGCCTCCATCGACACGGCGGATGTGAATCACTTCACACAAACAGCCGGTTCGGTTGAAGAGAAAAATTCTGAAATTCAGGGTTGACTCTGAAAGAGGAAAGCGTAATATACGCCACCTCGCGACAGAGCGCTAAAGCGCGTCGCAACTGCTCTTTAACAATTTATCAGACAATCTGTGTGGGCACTCAAAGTGACAT